>CALMEF010000112.1 GCA_937862825.1 uncultured Armatimonadota bacterium | reverse complement strand
GTAGATGGCGGGATTCGTTGCACTTGCCGTTCTTCCAAACATTGCGGTTCCGGTGCCAGTGTTAGACAAGGCAAACAGATCGCTATCTGACGAAAGGACCTTACTGAATGGCATCATTAAAGAAGTTGGAGGAAGCCATACTCCCACTCCGTTCTCCGTTGCTGTGAACACGTTGCCGGGGACAGCGGTCTGGCCGACCCGAAGCGATCCAGCACTAAAGCGACCAGTGATGCTTGCACTGCCGGTTTGTGTGACTATTGGTGAGAGAGCTTGCAGGCGCACAAACGCACTTGACTGCCCGGAAGATGCGGATGTGCTCGAAAGGACTATTACTGCTCCAACGCAACCGCCTGTCAACGTAAAAAGGTGAGAACGTTTCATATAATTGCTCCACGGATTTTCTGATTGGGTAGCAAATTTATGAATCAGAAGACCCTAGTAATGATAACCCGGTTTTTTTACGGAATCACACCAAATGTGCGGATGGCGTCCACGCGAGTCGTTCGGGCAAACCCAACGAGTCCCCAATGCTCGTGCTGCTCTGTCCACTACCCTTGAGTGGACAGACAGTGTGTTCTGGTCGATACGAAACCCTCGACTAGCTCCTTTCGACGACCTTGAACGTTGCACACGACTCGGCTGATTTCACCCACCACACGCTCCTCGGTGACGTTGCAACGTACTGGCGAGCAAGGGAAACTGCTCTTGGAAGCCATCGGTCGATAGGCTTCCGCCTCCCTCCTGTCGTACAATATGTACTGACTGTCTTAGTCAAAGGAGGATTATGCAACAAAGAACTCTAATCGGAGTGGGCAGCATCGCCGCGCTCTCGCTCATCGTCGTTTCTACTCAGCAGGCCGTTGCTGGCGCACAGAGCGGCGCGCTGGTACGTCTTCAAGCGGCCACACCAGGTGTCGCTCAAGTAGGGCACTCAAACGTTAGTGGCACCGCACGTTCGGGGGCGCTCGTGACCAACGCGTTTCAACTTACGGCTGGCGCCGCGAATGGTCGATTTCTGACGTCCGATGCGTCTGGCAATGCGTCTTGGACGAATTTTGCCTTCGTACTTCCCTACGAGCAAACTGGCGTGACCAACGGCAACATTGGCTTGTTTCGGATTATCAACAACGGTACCCAGGCTGCGATTGAAGGCCGCAACCAGAGCAACGCTTTTGGGCGCTTAGGCGGATCGTCATACGGTGCCTATGGTGAGCATGGCACGTCATTCAACCGCGGGTCCTTAGGCAACTCCGATACGGGCGCCTCGGGAAGTAATAATAACAATCCCTCGTATGGATATCTCGGTGGAGTCGCCAATGGCGCGTGGGGTGAACATGGAGGAGTGAACGGAACTGGTGTCCGCGGTCGTGCCTACAATACTGGGGGTGTCAATTATGGCGTCCACGGGACATCTGCCAGCCCGGAAGGATTCGGCGTATATGGCTACAACTCATCCACTCTCACAGGCGCAACAGGTGTCAGGGGTGAGTCCATTTCAACAAACAGTGGAATTGGTGTTGAGGCGGTTTCTGGCTACTACGGTGTCTATGCTGATGCCAACCGAACAGGGAACGTGGCATACGGTGTTTATGCAACTTCAACTGGGATGGGAGCAAGAGGCGTCTTTGGCTATGCAGATGGGGATGGCACAAAGTATGGGATTCGAGGAAATGCCGCAGGAACGGGAACCAACTTCGGTGTGTACTCTACCGCTGATCTGGGAGTTGCCGGGAACAAGCAGTTCGTGATCGATCACCCTGATGACCCTGCAAACATGTACTTAAAGCACTACTGCACCGAGGGTCCAGCCCCAATGAATGCTTATTCTGGGATTGTTACGACCGACGACGCAGGTTATGCCTGGGTTGAACTTCCCCACTACTTCGATAAAATCAACAAAGATCCCAGATACACCCTGACCGTGATCGACGAGTCCGACGACTTTGTCTTGGCAAAAGTCTCGAAACCGATCAAGGGGCTGCGCTTCCAGATTCGCACCAGCAAACCGGGTGTTCAAGTTTCATGGGAGATTAAGGCGCAGCGAAATGACCTTTGGAACCAGAAGTATCCGCCGAAGGTTGAGGTCATGAAGGACGAGCAAGAGCGGGGCAAGTATCAACGGCCAGAGTTGTATGGATTGCCAGAAACCATGGGCATGGATTACAACGAGCGGCGCGACGTTCGAAGAACCAAGTAAGTTATCGAACGAACTGTACGAAACCCCACATTTCGGGTTGATGCATGTCAACTACGCCTTGTGGGGTCCATACCCAGTTGTGCTCTGGACGGTTAGGAATTTTCGCGTAACTTCCGTCGACAACCGCTATGTCCCATTCGACTCGGCTGAAGTTCACGCGCCAAACATCGCCAGCAACCGGCGGGACCGGCATCCCTCCTTCGCTGAAACACTCCCAGGGGAATGCGATCTCGACCGTCCAACCTTCATCAAGGTCGTCCGGGTTGTTCAGAGTTCCATGAACGGTGACCTTGGTTTTTGCGTATGTCTCCCAACTGTTGTCGGCAGAGCCCTGATCGCGATACGCCTTGGGTAGGAAGAGGTCCCAGGTCGTGTTCAGGGCGTTGATTTCAAACTCAAAGTAACGGGCAGCATCTCCATCAGGATCAATGAAGACCTCAAAATCGTTGTCCTGAAAGATCACGGAGTCGTGCTCCGTCAAGGTCGCCCAAACATGAGGCTCCTCCAACTCCGCTCCGATGTAGAAGTAACTCTCGTCCCAGGCCATCTTCACCCTTGTGCGATACGTTGGGATCGGCTTTAGGTCGCCTTCAATGTCCACGAAGTCGGAGGACCACACTTGGCTGGCCCACTCTCCTTGTGCGAGGTCACCTGTGAACTGAAGCCCCTCCACGTAGCGACAGTCATAGCGTAAGGGGGTCATGTTTGAATCACCTTATCCCTCTGGCGGGGCGCTTTTAGCAGGACGAGATATCCGGCCACGCCTGCCAAGAGCGATGCGCACAGAATAGCCAACTTTGCCTCCAGAAGACTCTGTCCCGGACCAAACGCCAAGTCGGCGATGAAGAGCGACATGGTGAAACCGATTCCACCCAAGAGACCCACTCCCCAGAGTTGTCGCCATCCGACTCCCTTTGGAAGCGATGCCAGGCCAGACTTGACGGCCAGCCAGCCCATTCCAACGATCCCCAACGGCTTACCCACCACCAAACCTAAAATGACTCCAAGGCCAATAGGCTCCATTAAGCCACCTATGGCTTTCGCGTCAACGGCCAAGCCAGCATTGCAGAAGGCGAAAAGGGGGACGATAGCATAGGAAACCCACGGATGCAAAGCATTCTCGATGCGCTCCAAGGGCATTTGAACGTGAGCGCAGACTCTTTGCAACTCACCAAGTGCAACCTGTTGTTTCTCACTGAGTGTCGGTTCAGGACTCTCGGCAGAGGCGTGATCGAACTCTTCCAAGGCATGCTGTGCCCGCTTCTTAAACTGATCGGGGTCCAACTTGACTCGAGCGGGAATGGTCATGGCCAGCAGAACACCTGCGATCGTCGCATGGAGTCCGGACTCATAGACGAAGAACCACAAGGGGAATCCCGCAAGGACAAATGGGACCAAGTTTCGAACGCCCAAAGCGTTCAGCATCCCAAGAAACGCAACGATACTCAAGGCTGCCAGAAGGGACATCGAATTGAGTTCGTTGGTGTAAAACAAGCCGATCACCAAAACCGCACCTAGGTCGTCCACGATAGCCAATGCGGCAAGAAACACTTTCAAGACCAGTGGGACGCGTGGGCCTAACAGAGCCAAGACTCCCAAGGAGAACGCAATGTCGGTTGCCATTGGGATTCCCCACCCGCGTGCGCCAGTTCCTCCTCCGTTAAGTGCGAAATATGTTGCGGCTGGGATGACCATCCCTCCAATTGCTGCAGCAATTGGCAGAACTGCGGCTTTCAACGATGATAACTCACCCACCAATACTTCTCGTTTGATCTCAAGACCAACCAGGAAGAAGAATATGGCCATCAGTAGGTCGTTAACCCAAAAGTGAACATCTTTATCGAGTAGCACCCCACCAAACGAAATCGATAATTGGTGGTGTAAGAAGCCCTCGTAGCCGCCTCTTAAGGGAGAGTTGGCCAATATTAAGGCCAAAACAGCAGCGACCATCAAAACGAGGCCACTTGACGATTCAAGATGAAGAAACTCGGCGATGGGGCGTACGAAACGCTCGCGAATTCGTCGACGCACCGGAGCCATATCCTAGGTTACCCGTCAGATTGGAGGCATCTCAGACACCAGGGAATCACTGTCTGAATCTGTGAATCCCAGTATGCCCAGTTATGCTCTCCAGCCCCCTCAACATAGTGGTGTGGAACACCCTTTTCTGTCAACAGACCGTGCAATC
>CALMEF010000111.1 GCA_937862825.1 uncultured Armatimonadota bacterium | reverse complement strand
CGGCCAGCAAGGATCGGAACCGGCAAGGGTCTAAAACAGTGCCAAGACCGAGAACTTGTGACTCGGGAAGAAGTCCGCTTTGGGCTGCCAACTGGGTCAAGATGTCTACCGGATTCGAAACCACAAGAATCGTCGCTCCGTCGTTCAACTTGACGGCCTTGAGCGAATCCAAAATGCCCTTGAAGAGGCCCACGTTACGGTTGATGAGTTCAAGTCTGCTCTCATCCGGCTTCCTTCGAAGGCCAGCCGTGATCACCACGCAGTCGCTACCATTTACGGCGTCGTAGTCGCCGGAGACGATCTTCTGGCTGGCAGTGAGTGCCGAACCGTGGCGCAGGTCAAGTGCTTCGCCTGCCGCCATGTCCTGGTTCATGTCGACCAGAACGATTTCGTTAACAATGCCGCCGAGTTGTAGAGCGAAAGCGGCGTCCGATCCGACGCGGCCTCCGCCACCGATAATACTGACCTTCATAAGACGTGATGCTCCATGGACGGGTGTCCGGGGATTGTTCAGATTATGGCAGGTTTCCGCCCCTCTTTCCGCGCAACGAAAGGGTCGCAGCGAGCGCAAGTTTTAGGTTAAGAGCTGAGATGGTCGTACAATGTTCGTGTGCGAGCCTTCCTCGTTCACTTCGGGTTGGCTCCGAATCTCGCTTTAGGTGCGGTCCACCACCTTGAACAAGGGGGTTGGGTCGACGAAGGGATTCCTAAGATCTACTCGTTCATTGTAACCCCCGAGCCCGGTCTTGTTGCTGGGAACGGCCACCGGCACGCACTTGATCATTCGAACGATGCCGGAGCCGGGGCCGTGGGTTGCCCTGGCAACTGGGTTCGCCGCCGTACTTGCCGGCCCTCGTTTGACGCGCTTATCCAAGGTAAGTTAGCCGAGCAGGAGGTTCCCCAGGATCGAATCTAGTTTGGGCAGTTTCTCGCGGGCAAGCCTTAGGAGCGTTTTGGCGTCAACTGCGTCATATCCGTGTGCAAGCAAATTTCTAAGACTTATGATCCGCAAGCCATCTGGAATCTGATTAAACACGCCTGGATCAAGGTCGCGAATCCGAACCATTGCTTCCCCGACGACCAGTAACTGGCGCTCGACAGCGGATTGGATCATCCAATCGGCTAAGTAGCGTTCATCTTCTACATTGGCCACCGCAGAGGAGATTCGTTCAATCGCTAAGCGTATATCCGCAATAGCCGACAGGGTCTCACGCCGCATAAAACATCTCGGATGTGTCCCGAACTATGTCCTTAAACAACTCATTTCGGGCAGCACCCCAGTCGACCACGTCAACCTTTCTGCCGAGGACAGATTCTAAACCCAACTGGAGGCCAACCAATCGATCAAGCGGATCAAGGCGTTCGCTCTCAGCGGCATATTCAACGACGAAGTCAAAGTCACTTTTGCTGGCATCCCAACTATCAGTAACCGCACTTCCGAACAACCGCATGCTTTTCACGCAAAACCGAGCGCACAAGGCTTCGATCTCGCGCCTGTGCAATTCTAGCAACTGAAGGGCACTCATGATATGACATATTGTACGATCAAGCACGAAGTTCCATTGAAGCGAACCGCACGTGTTTGGACTAATCCGTCGACTTTTCGTCACAAAGGACGATTCAACCAGTCTCATCAAACTTTGACCTTTGCTTCGCCGCGTTCCCTCAACATGTCTCTGCTTGAGGAAGTCTCAGGGATCATTGCGGGCTGGTGAGGTACCCCCTTAGTCCCCAAAAGCAACGAGCAACCAGCGCCTGTATACGTCCGAGAGTGTCTCGGAAGGGCATGCGCATCGTATTACATACGTCCCATGATTCATGTGGTCAGTCGTCGGTAGACCCGAGCAAAGCGAACTAAACTGATAACGAGCGCCAAGATCAGCCCTGAAAGAACCAATGGCACCAGCGGGCGGGACTCAGGAGGCCGTTGGGGATCGCCTGTCTTCCCTAATCCTCCCCCAACTTTTTCCCCGGTCTTCGCATCAATAACGATGTAGGCATTCGGTAAATCGAATTGGTAGCAAAGCATGGTACGAAAACTCGTCCGGACTCGTCGAACCCTGTCGAAAGTGCTGTCTGGCGGCTGGTAACCCAGCTTGGCACTTCGCTCCAAGGCTTCGACATTTTCAACTGCCGCGCGCAAGGACGCATATTTTAGCTTGCGCGAAATGATCGGGTCGGCGAGGATTGAAGTTCGGGCAATTTCAGCCGCCTGAAGTGCCGACACCCTGATATCGGGCGGTTCGTATGTCCAATGATTGACCATGCTCAGCATTATCAGGTCTCCAGACGAACGATCAAACTCAACTAAAACGGAATTGCCACCTGGTGCCGCGTACCCAAATGGTCGTTGACGATACTCAGCGCTCGCCCGCCCTCGACTGTCCGGGCTAGGTTCAAGTTCAGCCGAAAGCCCCGCCATGCGAAGCCGAACCTCAGAAAACTCTTCAGGTGATTCAGCCATGCGCCGCAAAACCGTTTCGCCCTTTGCTCGGAGTTGAGACTCATCTCGAATTGCCAGATAACTACCGCCACGCCGTGCTCCATCATTCTTCAAAGCGACTGCCGTGCCGGTATGATCAAACAACACCATGACCAAAGGAGTAGAGCAACTGGGCATTCCCGTTGCTGGCATCCAAACTCTTGCCGAAGACATGTCCACTTCAAGTCCAGCCTTTTCGCAAAACTCTACGGCCTTGCGTCGAACCATGGCCTCGCTCAGTTGGGCCTCAGGAGTAGAAGGAAGGAGTGCTATCGCAACGCTAGCGAATGAAATGAAACACTTACCCACAAGTTGCCGCTTCATAAAAACCATCCGAAAGGTGATAGACCCGCTAGACGAATGATATCAAACATTTTGTCACAAAGGCTCGCCCCATCAACTCATGCTTCGAAATCCAGTTTCGAAAGGAGAACTAACGAACCTTACAGGTTCCTTAACTCCAACTTACCAAGTCCCGGCTTCCCCCGCTCGGGTACCCTCTTAGTTCCCAAAAGCAATGAGCAACCAGCGCCTGTATACGTCCGAGAGTGTCTCGGAAGGGCATCCAGACAAACTCGCCGATCAGATTTCCGACGCACTCCTTGACGCTTGTCTCGAAAAGGACGAAACCGCCCGCGTCGCCATCGAAACCCTCCTCACCCGTGGCCTGGCTGTGGTTGCTGGTGAAGTCACCGTCGAAGGCTATATCGAAGTAGCCGACATCGTGCGCAACACCATCAACGAGGTCGGATATACCGACACAGAACTCGGCTTTGACGGTAGCACTTGCGGCGTCATGGTTGCCATTCAAGAGCAGTCGCCCGACATCGCGGTTGGCGTTGATACGGGTGGAGCAGGTGACCAAGGCATGATGTTCGGCATGGCGACTAAGGAAACGCCAGAACTGATGCCTCTCCCTATCTCGATCGCCCACGCGCTAGTGCGCAAGGCAACGTCTGTACGGAAAAAGCACCCGTCGCTCGGCCTACGCCCCGACGTCAAGAGCCAAGTCAGTGTCATGTACGAGAACGGCGTGCCGAAGGCAATTGATACCGTCGTCGTGAGTGCCCAGCACTCGCCGTCAATGTCGCACGACTCCATCAAGCAGGTCGTTCGAGATCATATCATCAATCCCGTACTCGCCGAGTATCAGGACTATATTGACGGTGACATCACGTTTCACATCAACCCGACCGGAATCTTCACGATTGGCGGTCCGCAAGCCGATACGGGTCTGACGGGTCGGAAGATCATCGTGGACACCTACGGCGGAATGTGTCCCCATGGTGGCGGAGCATTTAGCGGAAAAGACCCGACCAAGGTTGACCGCTCTGCGGCTTATATGGCGCGACACATCGCCAAGTGCATTGTGGCAGCCGGTCTCGCTGATAAGGCGCAAGTAGCCCTCGCTTATGCGATTGGCGTCGCCCAACCCGTGATGGTCACGGTTGAGACCTTTGGCACTGAGAAGGAAGACCCGGCAAAGATTTCGGAGAAGGTGATGAAGAACTTCGACATGTCTCCGAAGGGGATCATCAACCACCTGGGACTCAGAAAAACGAAGTACCTCCAAACCGCGAAGAACGGACACTTTGGCAACCCAGCCTTCCCCTGGGAAAGCACGTCCTCAGCAGATCGTCTAGCGTAGAACCTGCTTGACCACTTTCTTGAGAGTGGAGTCGTCCAAGACACGGCTCCCCTCTCGGTCAAGCACGCGAACAATGGGCATCACCTTGTTGAAACCACCCGTCGCCGAGTCTAGATCTGCAGCAATGTCAAGCATCTCAAGGCCGTCGTGAAGGACTTCTTCAAACGGCCGAGTCGCCCAAGCGCCCCGTGACCGAGACAGATACTCGAAGACCCCTCTGATTCGTTCTGAACCTGACCCTGCGCATGCGTACTCTTTGTTTTGAAATCGGGCTCCGGCCCCATCAAAGAAGTACAGCCCAAAATCATCAGTTTTGTGGTCGTAAGCGGCCACGATGGGCAGAAACACTCCAAAGCCCTGCATGGCCATGGGTGCATTGTCGGCAAGGGCTTTTGATATCTCCGCCAGTTTTCCTTCGCGAGACATCTCCGCCAACGCCATTCGGCGGTAATACTTGAACGAGTGGCCAAGGAAACGACAAATCTCGACTGATCGGGCAAAGGCACCCGAGATCGCAATCACCGTCGAGTCATCCAGCGCCATGATTTTTTCAGCCTGATCGAACATGATCAGGTTCCCGGCAGTTGCTCGACGATCCGCAATGACGATTACCCCAGCGTCATAACGCACGGCTAACACCGTGGTTCCATGAACCTCCTGCTCCAATGGCGGAGGCAACCGAAAGTCAACGAGTTCGGCAAAGGGCTTCATTCGCCAGACCGCTGCCGATACTTCTTGGCTTGATCAGGATCAACCTTTTTTAGGCGCTTCATCAACTCGTTTCCACCTTCGGGTCGCTTGACGTCAGGTTGGGAAGGTCCGCTATCGTCGCCGTGCTTCTTGGACGGCTCATGAATGGCCGGTCGGGTGAGGCGGTCATCTCCGCGAATGATCATGCATTCATTCTACGCTGATATGAAGTCGATGAACGCATCTACATCGCCAAAATCTGATGCTTCAACGTCAACTTCGCGGGTGGGGTCTAGTTCAAGTTCGACCTCGCGCCCATCCGAGCGCCGCATGGTCAAGGTGCGCCAGCATCCCGTAACGACATGCTCACGGTAGTTCTGAACGGCCAAGGCGCGAATTCCTGCCCGGGAAGTCGGCAGGGCAGCCTTAGCAGCACCTGGCTCAACGGCTCCCATCTCGCGAAGCGCAAACATGAGTCCCACTTCAGGATCGATGTTGTGGTACTCAAGGTCGTACGATTGCAGTCGACGATCTCCCCAGGGAATGCCCTCTTCGTCGCTCACCAACTGGAGGAGTCTCCTTTTCGCCGCCCAATCAACTTTCGTCGCAAACGCATCAAAGTCAGTTGAAAGTTGATCAAGCAGGGCCCGGGCGATTGCGATGGCCTCCGTCGTTTCATCATCAAGTCGTAAGAACTTCTCACTCGTGTCAAACAACGTCTCCAAGATTGACCTTGAAGTGGTCCACGATCCAGTGGCAAGTTCAATTCGCGGGTCGCCATCGAGGCCTCGACTTACCTTGCGAAATGCCTCAGTTGGCCGAGTCACGTCCCAAAACGGTGCTTCACCAACCTGTAGCAAAGCATCGACCAACTTGACGCAGAGCACTTTCATCCGCGTCGAAGTCGGAAGCATGTTTGCATCCCCTGAGATCACATGCAAGCGGACCCACTGTCCGGGGTTGGCATGCGGCTCATCTCTCGTATTGAGAATCGGTCGACGATACAAGGTGTCAACGCTGGCGAGTTCAGTGAAAAAGTCCGCACGCTGGCTAAGTTGAAAGTCGCACCAATCACCGGATTCGGCACCGACTTTGCCTGCGCCACACAGAATCGTTCGGGCGATGAGAATGGGCACCAAGGCTCGCACCAACTCCTGAAACGGGATGGTTCGCGGTATCAAGTAGTTCTCATGAGTGCCATAGGCCGCTCCATGAAAGTCAGTGTTGTTCTTGTAAAGCGACACCTTCGCCCCACTCATTTGCGCGTAGCGCTGGGCGGCCTCAAGGGCCATCACCTCGCCAAGCGCGTCGTGCGCGACAAGTTCCTGAAGCCCCCAACACTCAGGAGTGCTGTATTCAGGATGGCCGTGGTCATTGTAGAATCGTCCGCCCGAAACCAAAAGCCGGTCTGATCGTGTTTCGGCATCTTCAACCCGAACACGACCTCTGTCAAACTGGGCGTCTTCTGGGTCGCTGTTGAGGCGTTCTACAGCGAAGCCGCGAAGGTCTGCTCGCGGAGATTCGTATCGGTAGTTCCAAACAGAAATGCCTCTTTGGTTCGGAAGACTTCGAACCAAAGAGGCAGAGTTGTCGATCTGCTCGCCTGCACCTTGACCTTCAATGTGGAGCCCATACTCGGTCTCCAAACCGGCCAAGATGCGGCCCATCAACTATCGACGGAAGACGATGAAGCGACCAGTCTGATTGAGAGCGGGCAATCCGGGAGGAGGCGTCGTGAAGACAAAATCGCCTTCGCGAACGCTCTGCCACCAGTTGGATGCGCCGGTATCAATCTTTGCCTTACCCGGGCCATAGAGGAGACTCGCCGGGAAGTTACCAGTTACTTCGTTGGTTCGGTTGGCATCATCAACCTGGTCAATCGACCAAGCCTTGAACGTCGGATTCGGAGCACTGCTGAAATCAGCCTCGCCAAACCACATGTTGCTGATGTGGGCTGTGTTTCCATTCACCGTACGCTGAAGAATAACGAGATCCTGCTTGACCCCGTCGCCGACCTTGGGCATCAGCATAAACTCGAACTTACCCGCCTTGGTCACCACCTCGTCAAACGAGCGGACAAAGCCCTTAAGGGCAGTGATCAGCCGGGGCGGCTCAATAAACCGGGGATCGGCTTGCTTCAACTCGTATTGTGTTCGGTTGACTGGAGCGGCAACGAACTGGATGGTGCCGTCAATTGCTCCAAACGGCGTTAACACTTCAAAGATACGCGGGGTTGTCGGGTTTGCTGCGGGAGCCTGACTCAGAGCAATCTGATCGCCGCTGAAGTAGACAAGGCTTGCCGCCTGACCAACTGCATCGGGAGATTGCATGGTCGGTCGATTGGCGACCTTGCTGATGTCAAAGGCAACGTAGTCCGACAAGAATCCTGTGATCTTGCCCGTTGTTGGGTTGGTATTCGACGAAAGGAATGAGGCTCTATCCCATGTTGGTTCGGTTCCATCGAAACCGAGCATCGCGTCGTTGAGATAAATCTGCAAGGTCGTTGATCGACCTGCGAAGGCCGTGAGGCTCAAGGCATCGGTGAACCGCGACGTTGTTCCGGACAGCAACGGCTGATTGTTGTTTCCGCGATAGGAAACATAGTTGCCGGCATCATCGGAGATCACGCGGAGTTCCTCGACTTCAAGTTGATAGGTCGTGAAGTTACGACTGTTCTCGCCGTACTGCAACGGTGCGTTGATCGACTTGTTCTGAGCATTGAAGCCGTTCAGCAAGAGGTTGATTCCGCCAAAAAGCGGGTCCTCTGCTCGCTCGCCGTTGGTATCGTCAAAATAGACGCGGCGAATATAGGCGCTCAAGTCGCCAACCGCACGCCCCTGCCCCGGAAGGAAGAAAACGTCAATCTGCGGAGCAACCGTGGGAGGCAAGTTGACGTTCGCAACGGATCGGCCGGCTGCACCGGCGCCACCCCCGCCGCCGCCGCCACCGCCATCACCAGGAACTCCTGATCCGGCACAGCCGACGAGCCCTAAGCTCGCAAACGCAACCAAAAACGCCCACTTCTTCAAGATCGTTTCACCTCAAACACAAGTCCGTGCACAAGACTAGTGTGCGCGTAAGTATAGCCAATAATCGCGCACCTCTAACAATGACGGTTCATTGACGGCTGAAGGTTGGCATAAGTTCCGGGATTTTCGGTACTCAGCGGTAAACTGTCTCATCCACCATGCGACGGGACGACCTTCTCGATCTCAATGACTCGCTTCAGCACCCCGGAAGGAAGACCGAGGTGGACATTTCCACAGACTTGACCGATGAGGCCGACATTGACCTCGTCAAGCCGTTGGAAGGGTACATCGAGGCGGTAAGCACTGGAAACCTGCTCTTGGTCAAGGGCACTTTCAAGACCACGGCAGTGGTTGAGTGCGCGCGATGCGGCTCGGCGTTGGAAAAAGAAGTTGAGTTTGAAGTTGACGAGCAGTTTTCTGTCGAAGGAACTCCCAGTTCGTTCAGTAACCAGGATTTTGCACGGGTCGTGAGTGACGAGCCCTATCCGTTATTCGACGGGAACTCACTGATGGTTGAAGCCTTGCTGAGGCAAGACCTGGTGGTCGCCCTGCCTGTGCAGCCGCTGTGCGACTATGGATGGGACGGGCCCTGCCCGATCGCGGCACAGAAGATCAAGGTTCAGAAGATGGACATCGGGCGCCCAGAGTTTGCGAAACTCGCCAATCTCATCGACCCAGAGGACGTCAAAGATTGAGTATTGCCCTTGACGCAATGGGCGGTGATCATGCCCCAAGAGAGATCGTCCTCGGTGCAATTGAGGCCGCACCCCTGATCCACCACAAAATCATTCTCGTGGGCGATCCAGCCAAGATTGATGAGTTCCTGCCCAAGCCTGTACCCTCAAACATTCTCATTCATCCAGCCTCGGAAGTCGTTGAGATGCATGAGAAGCCTCTTGACGCGATTCGAAAGAAAAAAGATTCCTCTCTAGTTGTAGCCGTTGACCTCGTGAAGCAGGGTCAAGCTGGCGCGTTCGTCTCCGCAGGCAACACTGGGGCCTGTACGGCAGCATCACTTTTGGCGTGGCGTCAAATACATGGCTTCCATCGACCCGCGATTGCCAGCCCGCTTCCCTCTTTCCACGGGAACTTCCTTCTCCTGGATGCTGGTGCCAGCCCAGATGTTGACCCCGAACACTTGGTGGAGTTCGCTCTTATGGGACGATCTTATGCCTCGAAGGTCATGGGGCGCGAGAACCCACGCGTTCACCTGCTCAATATTGGTGAAGAGGAAGGCAAGGGGAACGCCTTTGCCAAGCAAGCGTTCAGTCTCCTTGCCAAACACGAGTGGTTTGCGGGAAACATTGAGGGTAAGGACATGTTCCATGAACCCTGCGACGTCGTCGTCTGCGACGCTTTCGTTGGCAACATCGTCCTTAAGACGGCTGAAGGCGTTGGCGAACTGATCATGCGCATTGTCCGCTCGGGAATGCCTAATAACAAGATCATGCAGTTGCCTTATGCGCCGATGAAACCGATCTTCGCAGACATCAAGCGCCGGATGGACTATGCTGAAGTTGGTGGGAGCCCGCTATTGGGCTTGAACGGACTCTGCATTATCTGCCACGGGCGTAGCAACGCCAAGGCGATTCGAAATGCGTTGTTGCTCGCCCAGAAGGGAATAGATAACGGAGTTGTTGAAGAGATGCGAGCCAGCATCAAACTAGAGGAAGGTATCGAATGAGTCGTAGAGCGGTAATCCGAGGAGTTGGACACGGAGTCCCCGAAAGGGTGATGCACAACAAGGAGTTTGAGTCCATCGTCGAAACGTCGGATGAATGGATCACCCAAAGAACGGGCATCCGCGAACGAAGAATCTCTAGTGACTTCGAGACTGCCTCCACATTAGGCACCCTGGCCGCCAAGGAGGCCCTAAGCCGATCAGGAGTCGACCCCGCGTCGCTTCAGATGATCATCTGTGGAACGGTTACTGGCGACATGCCCTTCCCAGCAACTTCGTGTCTCATCCAAGATCGGATTGGAGCCAAGAACGCTGGCGTAATGGATATCGGAGCCGCCTGCGCAGGGTTCATCTACTCCCTCAGTGTGGCCTCGGCAATGATCGAGTCCGGGCAAATTGATCGTGCACTCGTCGTGGGCGTTGATACGCTTTCAAAGTTCGTTGATTGGAAGGATCGCTCGACCTGTGTCCTATTTGGCGATGGTGCTGGAGCGGTCGTGGTTGAAGCAGCGGAGAATACTGATCGAGGGGTCATCAAGACTGTGCTGTTGGCTGATGGCTCGGGTGCCAAGCACATTTGCATCGAGGCCGGTGGCTCCCTGCATCCCATCAGCAGGCTCGGCACTGATCCAGCGAAAAACACCATCTTCATGGCCGGTGCGGAAGTGTATAGATTCGCTGTTGGCGCGATGGGTGATGCCTGTTGTCGTGCCCTGGAGGTCGCTGGAATGGACGCCTCGGATATTGATCTGTTTGTCCCTCACCAAGCCAACTTAAGAATAATCAAGTCTTCGGCAGAACGGTTGGGTCTTCCCGACGAGAAGGTGTTTGTGAACGTAGACCGATACGGAAACACGAGCGGTGGCTCAATTCCGCTCGGCCTCTATGAGGCCGAGACAACGGGGCGGCTCAAGCCGGGCATGGTCGTGATGACCGTTGGATTCGGTGCCGGTCTTGTCTGGGGCGCAAACTTGATTCGTTGGTAGGCTAGCCAAAGTACCGCGTGAGTGCTTCGCTGAGCGCGCGGGCTGCATACCCGACGAATGAAACACTCTGGTCGTAGTCCATCCGACGCGGTCCAATGACGGCGATCACGCCTGCCTCACTCTCACCCACGAAGAACGTGCGCCTAACAATCGAGAGGTGCCGAAGTTCTTCGCTACGGTTCTCTTTCCCGATTGTAATGGTCGTATCAGCATCGGTCGGAGTGTTCAACGCCTCGGAAAGCAGAGATTCCTGCTGCAACAGGTCAACGAGTCCGTTCAGCGCCGCAGCGTCCCTCTTGAACTCGGGTTGTCCAAACAAGAATTCGGCCCCTTCGGTCGTCACACTGCTTCGGTTGAGTTCGCGTGAGATGCTGCGGAAGGAAGCCCAAACTGCGCCAGCAAGAGTCTCCTGTGTTGCACCACCCCCTGTTGGAGCCTTGTTTCGTGAGAACCAGCGAAGACTCTTTCCCGTAGCGACCTTTGCCAACGTCTCATTGACACTGCCGATCTCCGTGAGTGTCAGCCCTGGAGGACATTCGATCATCCGGTTCTCAACGTGGCCATTGGAAAGAATCACCACCAGGAGGGCCTGATGTGGGCCAAGGGCGCTCAAAACCGCATGTTTGACGGTCAAGTTCGCGTCGCGGATAATCGTGGCAGCGCTTAACTGGTGCGTGAGTCGGCTCAGGGCGCGTGTCGTATCCCGCAGGAGGTCCTGAAGCAATTCGCCCTCTTCCGCTGCAGATTGAACTGCCTGCTTTTGCTCCTTCTCAAGCCCCCTGGGTGCCATCAAACGGTCCACGAAGTACCGGTAGCCCAGATCGCTTGGCACGCGGCCTGCGCTCGTATGGGGTTGCTCAAGGTAACCCAGATCACTCAGATCTGCCAACTCGTTTCGAATGGTCGCAGACTTGACCCCGAGCGCGTACTTCTCCGCGATGTACTCGCTCCCAACCGGTTCGGCCGCAGACACGTACTCGAAGACAACGGCCCGCAGGATCATCTGCTTGCGTGGATCGAGTTCGGACATCACTCTAATTGTAACCCGCTTCGGGTATCGTCACCGCCGTTGTGAACAAGGCACTCGTTTTCTGGGGCGGTTGGGATGGGCATGAGCCCGAGTCGGTAGCAGCATTGTTCGGTGAGATACTTAGCGAAGAGGGTTTCCAGGTCTCAGTCTTTCACGGGACGAACTGTCTTGCTGAAGAAGATCTCTCTTCTTACAGTCTGATTGTCCCGGTGGTTACAATGAGCACGATCGAATCGGCCGAATCTCAGGCTGTGATCAAGGCCGTTCGCGACTCGGGTGTTGGCATGGCTGGATGCCATGGTGGAATGTGTGACTCGTTCCGAAATGACACCGACTGGCAGTTCATGACCGGCGGTCAATGGGTTGCCCACCCTGGCGACGACAAGGTCAACTATGAGATCCGATTCACGAACGTGACACACCCAATCACCGAAGGTCTTGCAAACTTCAGCGTCACCAGCGAGCAGTATTATCTCCACACGGACCCTGGCAACACGGTTTTGGCAACCACCCACTTTCCACACCCAGGTGTCGGTGGGCCCCACGAAGCGAATCCATGCGAGATGCCACAAGTGTGGGTAAAGCAGTTCGGCACTGGGAGAGTCTTCTATTTCGCAGTCGGGCACAACCGAGCCGTCCTTGAGGAATCCACGCCGAAGGAGTTAATGCGGCGAGGATTCCGTTGGGCTGCCCGTTAGAATCCAAAACGACCAGACTTTGACTTTGGCATCTCGCGCAGCACATCTCTCAAATAGAGCTTGCACACTGGTCGCGCCATGTAGTCGCGACCGAGCACTTGCTGCAACTTGCGGATTGCGTCCTGGCGGCTCTCACCCATCTCTTCCTCGTACTGTCGCCAGAACGAGTTCCACCAATCCTTAGGTTGAACCTTGGAGCCATCATATTCGGTTACCCGACCGGTTCGGCCCCCAGTCACCAGGCTACCCACCGAGTCGGAGGACTTGTAAATCTGGTCGATCTCACGCTTGATCTGCGCCGCGTCGGCTTCGGTTAGCACGCCAGTTGAGGTGGCCTTGTAGAATTGAACCGTCACCCGCACGGGGAAACGTGGATCGCGCTCAACCGGAAGCCGATCAAACTCGGTGAACGCTCCCTCGTACTCTCCATGACCGATGACCGCCGCCTCGGTGTCTCCACTTCGCGACTTCGCCATCTCTGCCCCAGCCGTTGGTGCCGCGTCCATCATGCCACCTCCACCGCCGAATCCTTTGTAGCGCATCTCCTTATGCTTCAACGGGACTTGGATCAGCATCACCATGTTCAATGAAGACTCGTTCGGTCTCACACCACCAGGCGATGGGCTGCCCTGAGCCTTAAAGTCTGAAAGTCGTTGGCCCGTCAACGAGGCACGTTGACCGCCTTGGTTGTGGAACAGCCGCTGACCCCAGGCAAACCCGGACTCGAACGTATCGCGCTTGTTGTCGATGACCGTCATGCTCGTGCCTTCGCGAGTGGCCAGAATCGTCAAAACAGCAGGATTTCCGGGATAGGATTGGTAGTTGAACAAAACCGGATTAAACGTGGCGATTCCTTCCTTCGGAACTGGCAAGAAACAGGCTTGCGCACTCACGAGGACCTTGGAGTCACGGCCCGCTAGGAGGGTTCGATCTCCACGCGTTACCCAGGATCGGGGATCGCTCATGTATCGCGATGGACTTTCAAGCAAGTCGTAAAGCGACGCTCGCTTGAGCGGTTGCTCTTTTTGGTTCCCCACCAACACGGTGAAGTCGCGGGGGTCCAGGTCGCAAGTGATGTCGCTGAAGTTGGGGAAGCGAATCACTGGCATCGCACGCGCGACAATCTGATCGGTTCTCGGCTTCTTAACCGCCACCTGAATAGTCATGTCGCTGATGTTTGGTCCGACGGACGACCCTTTGTAGCGGCCAGTGTCCTCCCAAGTCACATTCAACACGTCAAGACCGTGCTTCTTGGCCAACCGAACGGCATGTTGGTCCGCGACCATGTTTGCCGTGTTCTCAATCGCTTGGAGATAGGACTGATACTGACCTGGAGTCATTTCTGGTAGTCGAACTTGGCTCTTGGTCTGGGTACCCACGTAGGCCACGGCAAGGCCAGTCAACATAAGCGGGGGGATAATCGCGGTCTTCAGCATGATTCGTTTCATGAGTGTCCTCTTGCACTTGAAACGTTCACTGCCTATGTTGGTTTCACGCCCCACAACCAACCGCATCTTCTCCAACTGGGAGAAGGCCTGTGAGTGGTAGCGAACTGGGTTGAGGGAAAGAAGGCTACTGCCAGCGAACCAGCGGCAACTCGTGCTTCACAGCAATGTTGCCATTCCTCGGCACGACCCGAACGGTGAAGCCGCGGTGCCCCGGACCCTCACACGGCATCGCCCCTCGGAACCTATGCCTGGAGCCTTCGCCACCACAATGTTCCAATGCGACCGATGACGTATCGAGCAAATCACGATTCGCGCCGATCCGACCATAGACCACCTCAACGCTGACTTCGTCTGGTGAAAGCCCATCCAATTCGCCTTCGGCTTCAATCTCCCGCCCAACGCCCAAATTCTGACCGGGCGCACCTGGCGCATGTGCAGACACCACTCGGACTTTGGCCCAAGCCGCCTGAATCTTGTCCCGCCAAGCCAAGTTGGCCTTGGCGGCCTCAAGCCCGTCCACGTCTTGTGCGACAAACCCGTGAGAAGCCGGAACGTAGAATCGCGTCGCATACTCCTCAACCATTCTGGAAGTCGAGAATAGCGGCGCGTGTGTTGCAATGGACCGCTTGATCATCTCGATCCACGCCACCGGCAAGTTCGACTCTGTTCGATGATAGAAGGTCGGGGCAACTTCGTTTTCTAGCGTGTAATACAGGGTGCGGCTGTCAAGCCAGTCCTGATAACCCTCGTCGCTCGCCTCCATACCCTCGCCAATCGCCCATCCCAGGCCGCGTTCGTATCCTTCAGCCCACCAGCCGTCAAGGATGGAGCAGTTCAACCCACCATTGGGAACCACCTTCATGCCACTGGTGCCGCTTGCCTCCATCGGTCGCCGTGGATTGTTCAGCCAAACATCAACACCCTGAACGAGCGCCCTCGCGATGCGCATGTCGTAGTCCTCAAGGAACACCATTCGGCTCCTGCCGCCTTCAGCACTGATGAAGTTGACCAAGTCTTGGATCAACTTCTTGCCGCCATCATCCCGAGGGTGACTCTTGCCAGCAATCACAAACTGGATCGGCCTCTCCGGATGGAACAGCATTGCCTTCAATCGCTCGCGGTCATGGAGCATGAGCGTCGCCCGCTTATAGGTTGCAAATCGCCGAGCAAATCCAATCGTCAGGACTCGCGGATCCAGTATTGAGTCAATCTCCCGCAGAGCCTCAGCACCCATTCCGCGTCGCCGCAGAGCCCAGGCCAAGTGGCGCCGCGTAAATCGAACTAGGTCCCCGCGAGAATCCTGCCGGACCGCCCAGAGTTGCTCGTTAGGAATGTCGTAAACGCCCTTCCAAGAATCGGGGTTGGCGGTGTCCTCGCGCCAAGCACTGCCCAAATACTCGTCAAACAAATTCGCAAACCGCTGCGAGATCCACGTGAGCGTGTGAATGCCATTTGTGATCGCTTCCACCGGAACTTCGCTCTCTGGATAATCGGGCCAGCGAGCCTGGAACAAGCCCCTGCTGACCTCAGCATGCAATTTGGAAACACCGTTAACGTAGTTGGCATTCTCCATCGCAAGTACGGCCATGTTGAACGCCTCTCCCTGATTGTCTGGATCAAATCGACCGAGTCGCAAGAACCCTGGGAAAGGCTCCCCAATTTTCGCTGCCGTCGTGCTCAAATAACGCTCAAGCAAATCGGGGTGAAACACATCGAATCCTGCCGGAACTGGCGTGTGCGTCGTGAACACGTTGCCGCTAACCACCGCCTGCCGAGCGGTCCGAAAATCGGTTCCGTGCCGCTGCATGAACTCGCGAATTCGCTCCAACGACAAGAAGGCCGCATGACCCTCATTCATGTGGCAAGCCGTCGGCTTCAAGCCTAGTGCCTGGAGGGCGCGCAATCCACCCATGCCCAAGATCATCTCCTGGCGCATGCGCATCTCCTCGTCGCCACCGTAGAGCGTGTCAGTGATCCCCTGGTCCACCGCGGTGTTCTCAAGGACGTTCGAGTCAAGCAGGAACAGCCGGATACGTCCGACCTCTGCGCGCCAAATCTGGCAAGTCACCGTGCGGTCTGGGAACTCCACACTGATTCGCAGCGGATGTCCGTCTTCGCCTCGCTCCAACGCCAAGGGCATTTGGTAGAAGTCGTATTGCGGATAATGCTCCTGCTGCCAGTTGTCGGGCGACAAATACTGCTTGAAGTAGCCTCTGGAGTACAGCAACCCGACTCCCACCAGAGGGAGACCGAGGTCGCTCGCCG
This sequence comes from uncultured Armatimonadota bacterium, assembly GCA_937862825.1. Lineage (GTDB taxonomy): Bacteria > Armatimonadota > Fimbriimonadia > Fimbriimonadales > Fimbriimonadaceae > CALMEF01. The sequence goes on along the minus strand of CALMEF010000111.1, from coordinate 19,833 downwards.
CCTTCAGATGGTCGCCGGCCAAAACTCCAAGGCCGCCAGAGTAAATCGGCAAGCCCTCGGAAATTCCAAACTCGGCGCAGAAGTAAGCAATCAGGTGCTTGTCGCGCTCGCCAGCGTAGGTTGAGTCAAACCAGTTGCTACCGGTTAGATAGGCATCGAGGTCAGCCGCGCATTCTTTCAGTTTCGAAAGGAATCCAGCGTCCTTGGCCTTCTTTTCCAAAACTTCCTTGGGAATCGAAGCCATTAAGGCAACAGGATTGTGATCTGAAGCGTCCCAAAGGTCTCGATCCAGTTCACGAAACAATGCTCGCGTCTCGTGATGCCACGTCCAACGGAAGTTGTACGCCAACTTGCGGAGGGCGCGAATGGACTCGGGAAGGTCGTAAATGACCTCAAACGACTGGGTGTACTTCGGATGCTTCATGGTGGGCACGCTGACGCAGCGGTCGGCGCTGACCGCATCAATGACTCCTCAATTATTGTCGGTTCGCCCAGTGAATTGCACAGGTGGGCCACGGAGAGATAGCCACGGTGACTCTGGCCGCAAGAATTTGCGGGAGGAACGACAACTTGCGACGAACATTTGCACGAGCAGGCAGACTACGATACAATGTTCATATGCGAAGAACGATACTCGCAATAATCTTAGGATGCGCGTCATTCGCGAGCGCGCAAACATTCCTCGAACTGTCTCCCTTGTCAGGTCAGTCTCAGTCAAATGGATTTGCCGTAAGCCCGGACGGCTCTAGGTACGGAGGAACCTCGAACTCAAGCAACATATGGCCAGTCTGGTGGAACAGTTCGGGAACGCCATCTCAACTAACATCCTCAAGTGGTCAAGGCTATGTGTATGCAATGACGAACTCTGCCTTCAGTGGATTCCTCTATTCGTCAAGCCTTGAACAGGCGCAACTTTGGTCGGCCTCGTCGTCTTCGCCGACCGATCTCGGAACTCTTCCGGATAGTGATCGTGACATTGCTCACGGCATGAGCCACAGTGGTTCAGTGATAGTCGGGTGGGCGAGGGAGACCGGTAATACGCGTTTACGTGGCTGGGTATGGACCTCGGGCGGGGGTATCGTTGACCTAGAGACTGCAGGTTCTGACTTACAAGCGTCGCGCTCCGCATATGGCATTTCCGGTAATGGATTGGTTATAGTGGGCTTCGCATCGACAGATAGTGGTTCTCGCTTCTGCTCGTGGACTGAAATTCTAGGGCAATGGGAAGTCAGTGTCGCGTCTAACGTTCCCAACTTCTCCTCTCGAGCACTAGACGCCAACTATGATGGGAGCGTAATCGTCGGGTGGCTCACTCCATCCGGTGGCGGCTCGCGAGCCCTACGTTATGCTGGTGGAACGTTCACAGAGATCATTTCATCGATTCCATCAAGGGCTACTGCAGTTGACGATTCTGGAGATATTGTGGTCGGATATTACGAACCAACCACAACGAGCGGCAACCACGCGTTCATCTGGACTCCAGATGGCAACGTGATCGATCTAAACGACGTTGCCGTTGTTCCGAGCGGATATACACTGCGAGAGGCAACTGGTATCTCGGCTGATGGTTCGACGATTGTTGGAAACGTTCATACTGGCACCCACACGCGTGGGTTTGTCTTGAAGCCGTTCGTCGCGGTCAGTCCATTCTCTATCGTTACAACGGTTGGCGAAGAATTTGAAGGTGATGAGACAAGTGTGAGTTCATCAGATAACGAACGTTATTCGGCATTCAATGATAACACCTCACTTGAATGCGAAATAGAAGTTGAGGGACAGTTTACGGTAAGTACGGCCAACCAGTTAAGGTTCACGGTAGAACTTTCGGTTGCCAGAGCCGGTCTAGCATACCTTCACCAACTTTACAAGTTTTCGACCAGTTCATGGGTAAACGGAGTCGGCGCTACAGCCCCCCTGGTGGACACCACGGCAACGACGACTCGGGTCAGCGATGCCCTAGGTTTCTTTGACTCGAATCACAAAGTCAAAGCAAGGATTCAGTTCTCCCCGATTAACGACGAGGATCCGTCCTTGGATGGCTGGCTCCACAGTATTGACTTTGTCGAGTGGAGGAAACTCGGATGAGAGTACTAGTTTTCTCACTAACCCTCATGTCATCTAACGCCTTTGGCTCTTGGCAGTTTCTTAGTCCCGATCCTTATGCAAGCGATCGAGAGATCAATGGATTCACCAGCGTCTCGACGAACGGATCGGTTATTGGGGGCAGTAGCGGAAGATATGGTTTCAGATATACTATGGGATCAGGCTATCAACTTGTTGATAGCGTGGGCGAAGGATTAAGAACGCACATATTAGCACTCAGCGCTAATGGTAAGATTGCCACAGGAAATGCCCTAGACGGCACATCTCGTCGCGCAAGTAGGTGGATAGGAAATTCTATCTACTTGATGGGTAAGAATAGCGTGAGGGACCACGCCGACGCCGTAGCCTCGTCTGCAGATGGCAAACACGCGGTTGGACGGGTTTGGTATGACGAATTTGAGGATTCTCGCCTCCCGGCCTATTGGGACTCAGAGGGCAACCTCACCGTTTTACCTCTGCCTGATGAACCCGACGTCTACAACGCCCAGGCCTTTGGAGTCACCGACGACGGCAACACGATTACTGTTCAATCGAGCAACCTCATTCCCTACTTGTACCGCCGTGACAGTGGCTACCAGCGTTTGGAGGGCTTTCTTAGCGGGAGTATCAAGATTAGCGGTGACGGGCAACACATCTATGGCTACGGAGGCTTAAACTCCTACTATGACTTTCAACTTGTCCGTTGGAATGCCCTTGGACAGATGGAAGTTCTCGGAAAATTCCCTGGTGAAGAGCAGACCCACCTTTCGGCGCTCAGCCGCAACGGTCAGTTCATTACCGGTTCGGCAAGAACACCGGGTCGCCGGAACATCCCCTTTCTTTGGACGGAGGCGGGCGGGTTCGTGAATATTGCCGAAATGCTTATCGCGGACGGGAACGACCTGAACGGCTACGACCTCAACTATGCAACCGCCATCTCCAACGATGGCCGAACGATTGTTGGCTGGGGAAGCCGGAATGGCGCTTGGCGACCGTGGATGGCAGTCAACTCTGTCCCCGAACCAGGAACCCTTGCCGCTCTTACACTTGGGCTCGGTGCGATCTTTCTAAAATCTCGTCGCAAACCATAGACCGATTTCGGAGCGGACTGATTTGAGACGCCTTCGGACCAAAGAGGGCCCAAGGGTTAAACTAGAGTCCTGAGTCCATGCCAGCCTACGCAGACCTCCCCAAAGCCGCGCAACTCCGTGCGCTCCGTTCCATCGCGAAGCGGGCCCTCCCCGAGTTCAACCTCGATGAAGCAAACGTGTCCCTAGCTTATCACGGCTACAACACCACCTTTCGAGTTTCAACGTCATCCGGTGATTTCGCTCTGCGCATCAACGTCGGATCGAAGCGCACGGAACACGACATTGCCGGCGAGGTCGCATGGATCGAAGCCCTCGCCCGCGAAACCGACCTCCCCGTTCCAACCCCCCAGAGAACCACTGAGGGTAAGCACTTCGCTCAGGTCAACTGCCAAGAACTGGGGAGGACGTTTCACTGCGTCCTTTACCGCTGGCTTCCCGGACGACACCTCTCACGGCGGATCGGAGTCGAAAGTTCTGAGAAGGTCGGCAAACTATTGACGGATCTTCACGACCACGCTGCCTCCTTCCAGTTCCCGCCATGCACTTCAAGACCCATTCTGGAGAACGTGCTCGACTCCCTTCCTTGGCGTCTGCCCAACGAGCCGTTCTGGACCGATGCCTTGGATGAAGCCCAAGCGGCAATGGATACCCTGCGAAATCAGCCAAGGATCATTTGCCATTTCGACGTCCACCTCGGCAACGTAAAACTCCACAAGGGCGAGATTAGCGTCTTCGATTTCGACGACAGTCTGATGGCGTGGCCCATTTTAGATATTGCCCAGTCCATGTTCTACATGCGAAGCAAGATCAACGCCGAGAGCGTCGAAGCCGCGATGTGGAAAGGGATCGGACGCCCCTTGGAGTCGTACGGACTAACGAGGGCGCAGTTCGAGGCCCTGGTTGTAGGCCGTGCCCTGCTGCTCGCTTGCGATCTGCTTGGGAACGAGAATGCCGACTTTAGGGCGATGACCCCGATCTACATCGAACGAACTCGCAAGCGAATCGAGGCTTGGCGAAAGACCGGATGGTTTGACAGCCGGATTCAATGACTTTTTCTGTTCTCACACTAATAAGCCAGCGAAAACGAAAAAAGTCAACAAAGAATTTTTTCAGGCTGCGTTTTGACGAATCGCTTCAAATCGCAAGACCTTGTCCAGGCGAATTTCCCCATGATCGGTAAACAAGCATGGACCAAGGCGGGGCGCCATGCCGATATTAAAGACATGGACGCGCTCGGTGGTTGGACCGCGATGGGACTCAACGATCAACCGAACATAGGTTCCGACAACGGATTTGGCTTCTTGGTACGTCATTGTCTTGCCAGGTTTTCATTCATGTTGTTCCCCAAGAGTTCGTTTCGGAAACAAGTAAAGCAGTCAGATTCGTTGAAGGGCACAGCATGTTGAAGTCTGAGCCGCGCTCATTCGAAGCCCTCTCCGCACGCGAATGGCTGTGCACCAACGGAATCGGTGGATATGCGATGGGCACCGTTTCCGGGGCAAACACTCGCCGCTACCATGGGCACCTGGTCGCATGCGTCAATGACTCGCTTCACCGTGTCGTTCTGTTGGCGAACGTTGAAGCCTTTGCCCAAACCTCTGGCGACGTCGTTGGACTGTCAACCAATCGCTACAACGGGGCGATTCACCCAGATGGGTATCGAAACCTGAAGGCCTTCCGAAGCGGAGCGACCCAAGAATGGATTCACGAGGTTCAAGACATCAAAGTCCAAAAGCGGTTGGGGCTACGGAAGGGGCGCAACTCCGCTCAAGTTGAGTACACGAACCTGGGGACCAAGCCAATCCGACTCTCCCTCCGACCGCTTGTATGCCACAAGTTTTATCACGGCGACTTCTCCCAGGACGTGAACTATCCGAGTGGCCTTGAGTTTGGGCACGACCAAACCGTGATTACGGCCCAAAGCCTGCCCCTGCAGTTGCTCCACCCGGCCGCGCGCCGAGAGCCATTTCAAGGTTGGTACTATCGCTTTGAACACGAACGAGAGACCGAGCGCGGTCTCTCATCCAGAGGCGACCTTTTCTGTCCCTGCGAGCTGTCCTACGAGTTGGCACCAGGTGAACGAGCCATTTTGCTTGCAACGGCAGAAGTCGCTGAAGAACCGTGGGAACTCAGCGAGACCTACCCTGAAGACACCCTTGAGAGACTCAACCACGCCGCTGATTTGTTTCTCCTTGATCGACCACGACGGAAGTCCATCATCGCTGGCTATCCTTGGTTCACCGATTGGGGACGAGACACGATGATCGCCTTGCCGGGTCTGACGCGAGACCTTGGAAACAGCCAGTTTGAACGCGCTGTCCTTCGTGGCTATGCTTCTCATATGTCACGCGGAATCATCCCGAACCGTACCGTGGAGACTGGCCTTGCCGAATACAACACCGCCGATGCCTCGTTGTGGTTCGTAAACGCCATCTACCAGAGCCTGAGCCGAAACTGGGACCAAGAGTTTGCCGCCGAAATGGCATCAGCAGTTGAAGAACTCGTTTGCCACCACGTCGCAGGAACGCATTACGGAATCGCCGTAGACCCAAAGTCAGGTCTATTGACCCAAGGAACCGAGGGAACCCAACTGACTTGGATGGATGCGAAAATCGGCGAGTGGGTGGTCACTCCCCGTCATGGCAAACCAGTTGAGATCAACGGACTGTGGATCAATGCTCTTCGCGTTGCACAATGGTTGTCGACTCGCTTGGGCCAGGACCCTGCACAGTTCGCCGGCCTTGCAGAACATGCGGAGGCGAACTTTGAACTCAAATTTTGGAACGAGAAACTGGGCTACTACCTAGACACGGCAGACCCCGATGACGCTTCGCTCCGTCCGAATCAGTTGATCGCGATGAGCCTGCCATTTGCCCCCGCAAACACCGACAACGCGTCGAGAGCACTGGCAGTGATTCGCGAGAAATTGTTGACGCCATACGGCCTCCGAACCTTGGCTCCCGAATGCGCTGGATACCGTGGCAGATTCAAAGGAGCCCTCCAGGAACTTGATGCCGCTTACCATCAAGGTACCGTTTGGCCCTGGCTCCTCGGCCCCTATTGCGACGCCGTGATGAAGACTCTTCATGACCGGGCGGAGGTTGAGCGTGTACTTGCCCAGGTGCCTCAGATGCTTGATAATTACGGGATCAACGGCATCGCCGAGGTTTACGACGGCCATGCCCCCCAAACTCCTGGAGGCTGTCCCTGGCAGGCATGGAGCGTGGCTGAAGTTCGGCGCGTTGTGCTTGAGTACGGACTCAACTTAACGGCCAAAGTCGAAAGTTAACTCAAGGTCGAAGCTGTTTGATCGGTATCCGACGAACGAAGATGCTGGGTCCCGATTGGTTAAGCGTCTCCAACGATAACTGGCGGCCAAAGCAATGTTGCGATAGATTTGGTACTGATAAGTCAAACTTGCCTGCGCTTCATCCTGGGGCAGATAGCCAGTCAGGCGTCCTCCCAATACCGAAAGGCTGACGGCCTGCCGGGCCGCAAAGCGATAGGTCAAGCCCGCGGAAAGGTAGGGACTGTCCTGCGCGAACGCACTGCCACCTCCATTCAACGACGAGTTCAACCCAAAACGATAGGAAAGTCGTCCCTCGGGCGACCCGTCCAAAAACACGTCCATCGAAGTGACCTCGGAACGAATGGGCGTGTCCAAGAATCGAGTCGTCGACCGGTCCAACGTGACGCCCAGATTGGTATTGTCTCCAAAATCAATGGTGGCCCCCGCCCCGTAAATGGTCGTATCCGAGTTGGAAGTTACGGATCCAAAGGCTCGCGATTGGATGATCCTGGCGTCGAGGTTCACGCGTTCGTTCAAACGGTGTCGACCAAACAGCCGAAGAACGCGTTGATTGATCCCTCCAGTATTGAAGGCTGGGTTTCCGGCACCACTGAACCCGTTACCGTCAAATCCCAGCCCGCTGCCAATCTGGAACTGACTTAGCGTCGCGATCTTCCCGCTGTCGCTGTCCGCATAACTTGCCTGGATTGATGTGCTCGGGTTGGGATCGTAAGTCAGAGCAAAGGAGAGGTCTCGACCGGTCCCGCTATCACTGTTCGCCTTGATTCCAGAAAGGGTGTTACGCGTGGACACCGACAACCCTTTCCCCACCAAGTAACTGGCACCTGCGACCAATGAGTTCAGTTCAATGTTCGTCCGGCTACCGGCGCTGGTCCCGAATCCGCTCTGTCGCTCCAGGCCAAAGTTGGTGGAGAGCCGTTTGTTTGTGGAACTCATACTAGCAGACGTTGAGTCGAGTTTGCTCTCATTGGTTAGCGACTTGCTCGTGTACCGCTTCTGTTCCAGGCTCCAACTCCAATTTCCAATCGAACTTCGACCAACGTTGGCCTCGGCAACGGTCGTACGAGCAGGGGAAAACGAGATATTCCCATCGTTATCCACGCGCCGTAACGCGATCCGGCTATTCTGATAACTAGCCCCATAGTTGAACCGACCCTCGCCTTCAAGGGTTAACCGGGTCGATCGCTCGTTCCTGCGGAAACCTCGAGTTTCCACCGCCACGTAATCCTCAGGAATATCGTCAACTGATCCGCTGAGCCGGATTCCCCTGTATCGAGCCGTCGCTGAAACTCCGCGCGCTGTGCCCTTCAGTGGATTGACATCGCTCAACAGTTCGCCAGTTGCTTGGCTGTAAATGGCCGTTCCATAGCGTCCAAGTGGGATGGAGTAGTCCACGCCGATCACCCTTCGGTCACCGTCAACGGTTTGCGTTGGCTTTGGCGTGTAGATGACGTCGATGCTGCTTGTCGCTGGCATGAAGCGATTGAAGTAGAAGATGCTTGGGTTCACCGCATCGAATCGGTAGTCGATTCCCTCGACTTGCAGAACTCCATCCACCCGAATGGTAATCGGCCGAGTTCTGATCGGTTCAAACTGCAAGAAGTAGGGCGTGCTTGGTGCGCCGAACCCTTCGAACTGTTCCAGCCTTGTGCTGAGCCCCCCACTTCCGCGAACCTTCTGCTCCATCGCGGTGAGCCCGAGGGCTCCATACTGCCCCTTGTTTCCGAGGTTAAGGCGAGCCCCCGCTCCCTGGATGACACCTGGCGTCGCATTGAACCCAAACGCCTCGTAGGTCACCACGATTGTACTGGTCGGGGCGATCACCCGGTTGATGAAGGAGATGTAACCAACCTCATAGTTGATGAGGTAGTCGGTGCCCAGAACCATGTCGATCCCGTCAACTTGAACCTGCTCAGAATCAGCGACGAGTTGATTGCTCTGCAGGTAGTAGGGGCCCGACGAGTTCGTGCCTTGAATCGAGATGGTCCTCGCGCTCCCCTTTGCCTCGCTCCGAAGAACTTTCACGGTCAGCGGCCCCGAGTTGACCTGAACCTGTCCTCCACGCATCGAGCGGCTAAGGCTCGCGTAGCGGTTGGTGTTCAGCAGTGAACCCCAAATGTCCCCTAGGTTGGCGCGGACTCGACCCTTCGTGTAATCCAGACTGAAGCGCTGCTGCTGGGGATCTCGAAATCTGCTGTCCGTGATTGTGGATCGAAAATTGACTACACCGAATAAGTTGGTTCCGACAATGTCGACGCTTCCCGTGTCCGTGAATCGCTTTTCGCCTTGCCCATAGTAGTTCAGGAGGTTGAATGTGTCTCGGTCGCCATCCACCGAGTGGAAGTGAAGCCCAAGTTCGCGCCGCCCATTTAGCGTGATCGCATCGAAGATGTACTTCTTCACCCACCAAGTCTGGGCATGAGCGGACACAGATAGAACCGTGGCCAGCGAGAGTATGGCAAGCGATTTCAAGCACATTTGGCGATTCATGCCAGCCCTATCGGGCCGCAGCAACACCCTTTAGACTCTCAACGACTGTCTCGACGTTCACTTCAGCCAATCTTGTGAGTTCGGCTTTGCGTCGCTCAATGATTTGCAAGTTACGATCACGTGCCTTCATGAATGACTGGAAGTTCTCAAAAAGCCGAGCCGAAGTCAGACCCTCAACCGGAATCGCCGGGTTCAGTTCAAGCAACTTTGCAAATGCGGCAACCTTCGGGTCATAGGCGATGGCCAGTGAGGGGGTACCCGCGCAAGTGGCCAAGACCGACCCGTGCAAGCGTACAGAAACGACGGCGTCCATCCGAGCGATCCGAGCAACGAGTTGGCTCGGAGTCGGCAACTTTCTAAGGTCGGGAATCTTTCCGCCCTGGGAATCTGAGATGGCTTGGATCACCGGACCGTCTTCGTTTCGATCCATGGCGATCATCACCGGCATATAGTTCGACTGAAACAGGCTCCGCGCGAACTCACCAAAAATTGTCGTGACCTCTTTGATCCCTTTGCCAAAGACCCTGGGGGCAATCCCAATGGTCTTTCGGTCTCCCACGCCGTACTGCGAATCTTCCACCTTGGCGGGTGGCATTAAGAAAGCGGGATCCGCGCCAATCCGGATCGGCCGGTTCACTCCAAGCGCCTTCAGCGCCTGGGCCGAAGCGGGGTCACGCACCACAATCGCGTCCGCTAACATGAATGCTGATGCGGCCGCACGCTTGGACAAAAAGCGATTGAGTGGGCCAACGCCCTGACCAACCAAGAACACTGGTTTACCAGCCTTCTTCGCCCTCTTGATCATCGTGGCGTAATAGACTGCGCTTCGCATGCTCGTGACATCTTGGAAAATGCTTCCACCAGCGAAAACGACAGCATCACAGGTTGCAAGTGCCCTGGTGTATGAATCGGAGTCCTTTCTCGGGATGCTTGGATAGCCGAAGTTCCGGAAGGTCTCTTCTGGAGCACCGCTCATCGCGGTCACGTCAAAGCCCTGACGTATCACGGCTTCAGCGAAGCCATTCAGGATGGCATCGTCGCCTAAATTGCCACATCCGAAGTGGCCTGCGAGCAAGAGACTGGGCATTTATCTGACCCCTCGAACTAACCACGGACGAATGAAGAACCAGGCTAGCGCGCCGATTATACCGCCCGAAATCAAGCCAACCAGAACCCGCATGAGGCTTAACGTGATCGGAGTGTGGAAATGGCAGAACGTGTTCACAATGCTCGTCGTGCCGATTGCGCCCGCGGTAAGCATTAAGGCTATCCACCCTGGTGCCAACCGAGTCCGCCCGTTCCAAAATGCGATCAGCAAGCCGAGGCCCACGAACAGCAATGGATGACCAATCATGAACTCCTTCGTGCGCGGCCGAACGAGAAGAATCGAATCAAGCACGGATCGCAACTTGAGTTCGAAACCACTTACCGCTGCCGGGTTATCGTTGCCCGTTCTGGCTGCCATGAAGACCAGGGCGCCCAGCACAACGAGGGTTGTCAATGCCTGACGCCAAGAAACTGGCGCGTCCAACCCACTTCGCATATTGGTCAGACGACTGAGCCAAAAGGTCGCAATCAGGAGCAGGGGAGCGAAGTGAGCCGCTTTTACGCCCGTGAACTGGTCCGCGCGAACCGTGTAAGCGACCCCAGAGTGTGTTGCCGCAATTGCTAGACCTCCAGTAATGGCACAAAGCGCAATGATGAGGAACGAAATCCAGATGGAGCGCAGTCGGACCCGATCGATGAGGATAAAGCCAAGAACGGGGTAGCAGATCGCCCCGATAAACGGCAACTTGAGGGAGGCCAAGGTGAGCAAGGCTGCGATGATTCCCGTCCACCAGGGAAACGACGCCAACACGGAGGTAAGAACAAACCAGATGACGGGAACACTTACTGCGGCAATCGCAATCGATGGAACTGGCGATTGGAACTCAGAAAAGGGCCGGGCACGACCGATCGCAAGCCCTTCTGCAGTCAGACCCTCATTGACCTTGCCGACAAACTCACCGAACGAATCGAGTGGGGAAGGGCTCGACAACGCAATTGGCCTGAGCAGAAGCATTCGCATGTTGCGCTCTTTTGCCGCCCGAACGTATCGCTCGACCGCATCGGCGAGGGGCAACTTATCAAGTTCGGCTGCTTGAGCCGCATGCAGTCGAATGACGTTATCAGGAGCGAACTCCAACATGTTCTGGTCGCCACCGAGTTTCGAAAACTCTGGCGAACAATAGGCCATACCAAGTTGTCGCAGTGCCAAGGCAACCATCTTCATGTTGTCGCGGCGGCCAAGAACCTGGTCGCCCAAAGGAAGCAGCGCCGTGGCACCGTTCTCCGATGCCCACTCGAGGGTACGGTTAATGGACGCTGGTTCTGATCCAACGAAGTTGGCGACACGTGCAACCACCGTCAAATCGGCAGCCATGATCTGCTTGCATTGAACTGGATCAAGGCCGATCGAAAGCTCTCGGGCCTTGGACGGAGGTAAGGGGAGGATGATCTGGGTAGCTCTAGGTCGTTTCGCAGAGCCCCCATATCGCACTTCAAAACCCCGGCTTATGCGGGCGATGTCCGAGGCGTTGCCCCAAAGTTCGGTCCGGTCAGCCGACACACTGCGGTAGTTGACGTAGCCGCGGCTTATCAGCCCCGCCACGGTTGACTCAGAGACGGCAACCCCACCAAGCCCCTTGGCTTTCAGCCGTGCAAGGGCATCCTCAAATGAGGTTCCGGATTCGACGGCTAAATCCTCAATCGCTTCTGCTTCCGCAAGAAGGGTGACTGCCTTGTTCTTTTCCTCCGCCGAAAGTCTCGGCCCCAAGGCGATTACAGACAGCACAAGTGTTAGAGTCGCGCTAAGCACCACCCAAATCGAGACGTTTCTGGCCAAGACCACCGTAGTTTACTTGGGTAGGTTAATTGAAGGATGAGTGCTGACCCGACCAAGCGAAAGGCCCGTCGAGTCACGGTTTATTCCGCGCTCATCGGGACATTCTGGGCGTTAACCCAATGGCAACCCTGGGAGTTCGATTGGTTTCCGCGAGATGGACTGCCCTATTCGCCGGTTGATCCGAAGATCTTAACCGGGACGCCAAGGATTGTCGTGGTCACCGCCCATCCTGATGACAGCGAGTTTTACATCGGCGCAAGTGCAACCATCCTTCACAGGCAGGGAGCAATCATGCACCACATTGTTGTCACCGATGGTGACAAGGGTTACTACCCGTTTGAAGAGGCCGATGAAAACCGAGCGACTCGACGCGCGGAACAGGATAAGGCTTCGGGAACGTGGGGAGCCAAGCCTGTCTATCTTTCGTTTCCTGATGGACGGCTAAGAAACACTTCGGAAGTCCGCGAAGCCATCTGGAAGGAGATCCAAGCCTTCAAACCGGATTTCGTGCTCTCGTTTGACGGCCTCTTTCCCCCTCGGATGAGTCACCAAGATCATCGTCGCTCCGGGGACGCCGTCGAGGACGTGTTGAAGGAGAAAGGCTGGGAAGGGTGGTTGATGCGGTTCTCCACAGGGTCCCCAAACTTCGTGATCGACATCTCCGACACTTGGGAAACGAAGAAGGATCTTCTGGCAATCCACAAGAGCCAGTTCTATGGTGACCGCCTCGAAGGCATCATCAATCTCGTCGAATCAAGGGCGGAACGAGATGGCGAGAAGATCGGGGCAGCCTATGGCGAGGGGTTCCGTTGCGAGAAACTATGACCGACGAAGGATCGCGTGCTTGATCTTGGGCCCGACTCGGTAGACCGCAACCTGAACGTGCTCTGATCCGTTCAACCGCCATTGTTTCCGAAGGGCTTCAGAGTTGAGGCCCTTTCCGCGAGTTTTCACGTCTGGAGTCGCGCAGTTGCGATCTCTCAGTTCTCGCTTGGTTGCAGCGATATCCCCCGTTCCGCAATACAGAACCTCATACCGCCTAAGCCAGGGTGAATCCACGCTCTCGTCGCCCGTCAGGTAACCATTCGAGTCGCCGAGAAGGTCAAGAGAGTGTTCCTTGCAAAGGGTGCCAAGCCCACCAACCCGAATCGCAGCAGGATCGGCTTCATAGAACCAACTTCTGGGAAGAGGCGCTGAGAAACCCTCCGATGACGCAGAGAGTGTTGATCGCGATTCAATATGGACGGCAACGGGATTGTCAATCTGCACCTCAGATCCCAACACCACAAGGGACTCTCTGCACTCGCCCCCAAAGGAAACAAACTGGACCGCTCCTCCAAGTTCGCGGAGTGCCTCATCAGGCATCATGGGGCTCAGTTTGATGACGCCAAGTCGTAACTTGGACATCCGTTCGACCAGCGTTTCCAAATTGGGTTGATAATCGGCAGGATCAAGCCTCTTACGACCTCCAGATCGGCGTGCGGGATCGGCAAGAGCATAGAGGAACGGCCAATCCTCAGACAGTGAGTCGGCGACACGAACAGGTGCCTCTGCCTCATGGACTTTTAGGTTGTGAGTTGCCAAGAGGGCACGTGTCTGATCCACCTCGAACCCGATGGAGGGGCCGCGTTTGGCAAGCGCAATGAGATCGGCGCCGATACCTACTGTGAGATCGGCGACCAGTACGCCGGGAGGAAACAATGAGGCATGATAGGTTGCGACCCGTTCGTGGGATGACATTTCCAAGCCATCCCGGTCGAACAGCATGGAATCGGCTTTCGCAAATCGGTCTCGTGCTCGTTCCCTCAACTCTGTCTGCGTAAACGCCCAACGAGCCGCCTCAGGGCCGACGGTCGCTGCCACTCGCGAGATGTTCGATGCCGTTGGTTTGAGGCCTTGCGCCAAAGCCAAAGCCCTTAACATCACCTCATCCACACTGAGATTCTGAAGCATCCGGGTAACGTCCTTTCGTGGCAGAACGCGACTATGTCCTTGGAACAGACGCCATCGAGGATGAACGACTGGGGCTCCAGCATCGTGTTTGGCGTCCAGAAGTGCTCACCGTTTGGAGACAGGCGGGCATCACCGCAGGATCGAAAGTTCTCGATGTAGGATGTGGTCCGGGTCATGCGACCGCCGATCTGGCTCAAATTGTGGGGTCAAGGGGGCGGGTGATTGCCTTTGAGCGATCAGCACGTTTCCTCGATCAGGCACATGAGCGCTGTGCGGAGTTCCCTTGGGTTGAGTTTGTCGAACGTGACCTGATGGATCCTGGCATGGGCATCGCTGGATTCGACTTTGCCTGGTGCCGTTGGGTGGCTTCCTTTGTGCCCGATCCCAAGAAGTTGGTTAACAACATTGCTGGAGCATTGCGCCAAGGAGGGAAGGTCATCTTTCATGACTATCTCGACTACGAAGGATGGACAATTACGCCGGAAACCTCGACCCATCAGAAGTTTGTTTCCGCAGTGGTCTCGAACTGGGTTCGTTCGGGTGGAACCCCCAATGTCGCCAGAGTCCTCCCGAGTTTGCTTATCGACGCCGGGTTCAGGATCGACTCCGTCAAACCCCTGAACTACTTGATCCGACCCAACGAGTTCATGTGGCAGTGGCCAAAGACGTTTATTGAAAGCCATGCTCCACGTCTCGTTGAGGCAGGCGCGTTAACTCAGAATGAAGTTGACAAGTTCATGGCCGAGTTCTATGCAATGGAGAAGGACGAGAAGACGATTCTGTTCACGCCTACCGTAGCCGAGATCGTTGCGGTAAAGTCCCGTGCCTGAAACGATTTACGGTTAATCAGCGTTCTTTATTGAGAATCTCCAGCCCATGAAACCCATTATCGAAGTCTCCGGCCTCACCAAAGATTACGTCATGGGTGAGATGGTTGTCCATGCGTTGCGAAATGTCAGCGTCACGATCAACGAAGGTGAGTTTGTCGCCATCATGGGCCCCAGTGGATCAGGTAAGTCCACCTTTATGAACATGATTGGATGCCTTGACCGACCGACCACGGGAGGATATGTTCTCAACGGGCAACACGTCAGTAATCTCAACGACAATCAACTTGCCGAGATTCGAAACAAGTATCTCGGATTCGTTTTTCAAACGTTCAATCTCCTTCCGCGCACCTCGGCTATCAAGAATGTTGAACTGCCGCTCATGTACGCCGGAGTCAAGGACCGCTATGAAAAAGCCAAGGCAGCCTTGGAGAAGGTTGGACTTGGCCAACGGATTGACCACAAGCCCAATGAACTCTCCGGAGGACAGCAGCAGCGGGTTGCCATTGCTCGGGCCATCGTAACCGACCCGGTCGTCATCATGGGTGACGAGCCCACTGGGAATCTTGACTCTCGAACGTCTGAGGAGATCATGGCCCTCTTCCAAGACTTGAATCGCCATGGAAAAACGGTGATTATCGTGACCCACGAAGAGGATATCGCCAATCACTGCAAGCGGATCATCCGGTTCAAAGACGGGCGAATCGTCGTTGATCAGCCGGTTGAGAATCCAGTCGATGCCCAGCAGATTCTCGCTGCAATGCCGGTTTTGGATGACAACGGCGTTCCCGTTGCCAGTTAGCGCGGCTAAGATTCGCTTGTGAATAAACTTCTGGCACCCTGCCGGGTTTACGGCTTGACCGAAGTGCTACAATTTCCCTGCCGGGAACTGCGCGGCAGACGGCCGGTGAACCTCGCTAGGACCGGAAGGTAGCAACGATAAGTCGAACCGCTGTGCGACGCACTATTCCCGGCTTTGGAGTCCCCTTGGCACACGTCTCGCTCTATCGTAAGTATCGGAGTCAGTCGTTTTCCGATCTCATCGGCCAGGGGCATGTCGTCAAGACGCTTCAAAACGGAATCGAGTCGGGTCGCATCGCTCACTCCTACCTCTTTACTGGCCCCAGAGGGACTGGCAAGACTTCGTCTGCCCGTTTGTTGGCCAAGGCGCTTTGTTGCGAAAGAGGGCCGTCAGTTGAGCCCTGCAACGAGTGCGACATCTGCGTTTCCATTACTGAGGGCTCCTGCATTGACGTCCTTGAGTTCGACGCCGCGAGCGAATCTGGGGTCGATGATGTTCGAGAGACTATTGTCAGCGCAGTCGATTATCAGCCTGCCCAAGCCCGCTTCAAAGTTTTCATCATTGACGAGGTCCACGATCTTTCGCCAAAGGCCTTCGATGCCCTCCTGAAGACGATTGAGGAGCCGCCGGCACACATCATCTTCGTGCTTGCCACGACGGAGTACAACAAGGTCCCTCCGACGATTCGGTCTCGGTGCCAAAAGTTTGAGTTCCATCGCGCCTCCATCCAGACTCTGGTATCGCGTCTAACCTACGTTGCCGGGCAGGAGGGCGTCGAGGTGGAGCCAGCCGCCTTGGGTGCGATTGCTCAAATGGCTGATGGGGGATTTCGGGATGCTTTGACGCTCTTGGAACAGGCGATTCTCGGAAGTGAGAACAAGGTCACCCTTCAGGGTGTTTACGATCAACTAGGCCTGATCTCTGACGAAGCCATTGATCAGTTGCTGGAAGCGGTTGTGAAAAGCAATGCGCAGGTCGTTATGGAGCGCCTCGGGGAATTTGCACGGCTTGGCAGAGACCCCCGCTCAATCGTCGAGTCCATGGTTTACCGACTCTCCGATTTGACCCGCGTTGCGTATGGGGTCGAGACTGGGTTTGTTGGCGACGCTTCTCGTGAGGCATTGGCCTCGGAAATGGTCGCGAAAATCGGAAGGGATCACCTTTTGGCCTTGCGTGGAGCGGTTTCTGACGCCCATAAGTCAGTGCGAGACATCTCACTGCCCAGAATCTGGCTGGAGGCCGAGTTGCTGAGTTTGGGTTCCAAACTGAATCCCCCGAAGGTTGAAGCCCCACGGGTCCAGGCGGTGGCGCAGGTTCCCGTAAAGCCCCCCGTGCCAAGTGCCAAGAACGAAGCAGCGCCAACAACACCTCCAACCCCAAGTCCAGCGCCTGAAGTTGTTCGCGAGCCAAAGCCGGAGAAAACCGGAGACCCCGTGTTGGACCATGCCTCGGAGTCGTGGGTAGCGACGGTCAAAGAATTATCAGGCTTGTCCAAATTGATGGCGATGAAGTTGGCTCATACCCGCGTTCTCAAAGCCTCCGACGACGAGATTTCGGTTGAGTTTGAGCGTAACCACGAACTTGATTGGATCAAGGAGAACCCCAAGCGGGTTGGTGCCGTAAATGAGTGCTTTGAGCGGCACCTCGGGCGCAAGATCAAGTTGAACCTGCAAGGGGCAAAGAAGCAAGAGAGCGATGGGATGAGCGAGACCGTTGAACTTCCTGCCGAAGGGGCGAAACTCCGCGAGATGGTTGAGAAGACCCTCGGCGTCGCTGGCGACGCTACTTGATCGAACCCATCACGACGCCGCGGACAAAGAATCGTTGCGCGGCAAGGAAGACGAGAAGCAAGGGCAGCATGACGATCACCGCCGCGGTCATTTGAAGCGGCCAGTTCGACGTTCCGTAGGAGTTCTTGAATACGGATAGTCCTACTTCAAGGGTTCGCATCTCCGTCGAGTTTGTATAGATGAGCGGACCAAAGAAATCGGTCCAAACGCCAAAGAACGTGAAGGCACCCGCCGTCGCAAAGGCAGCCTTGCTGAGCGGGACGATAACAGTTCCGTAGACTTGCAGAGTTGATGCGCCATCCATCCGCGCGGCTTCGTCGAGTTCCCGTGGGATAGCGGTGAAAAACTGCCGAAACAAGAACACGTTAAAGGCTGAACTCACCCCTGGGATAATCAGTGCCCAATAGGTATCCAGCCATCCGAGGTTTCGAATAATCAGGTACACGGGAATCTGAGTGACGGGACCGGCAAACATCATGGAGCCCAGGAACAGTGCAAAGACGAACTCCTTGCCGCGAAAGGCCAATCGAGAGAAGGCGAATCCTGCCATGCTGGTGAAGACCAACTGAACGGCGACCACGGTTGTTGCCACGAAGACTGAGTTCAAAAGGAACCTGGAGACCGGCAGGTTTTCATTAAAGAACACAATTCGGTAGTTCTCCCAGTGGAAGATCTCGGGAATTAGGCGGTCTAGCGTTGGTATGGGGGCGTTGCTCGGATGGAGAGAAACCAGGAGCATCCATGCGAACGGTGCGACCAAAAACAAGGCGAGTGCGGTTAACACCAGGTAGGATGCGCCTGTCTTTGCCAAACTCACCCTCCCATTCTAACCCGTTTTCGCGTACACTTTCTTGCTGTGAAGTGGGAAGCAACCGACCAGTTCGGCAACTTGTACGTGGGTACATCAAGTTCGTCTGATGTCAGCACTCTGGAACCAGAGATTGATGACTTACTCAGTAAGTTACGTGAGCGCTGTGGGGAAGCCTTTACGGTCACAGTGGACGGCGAATATGGCGAGATCAATGGACCTGACCCTGATCAGGTAGCATACGTCCTGCAGGTTGGCTGGCTGAACTCTGAGAGCGCGGCAAGCGTTGCAGCGACAGTCTCCGAGCGTGTCTCGGTTGCAGGCTTGGGCTCCGTGTCGGTAAATCAGTGAAAGTAAAACGTGTTGCGGGATCTCAAGCCCGCAACACGTTTAGACCTTTCAGAGAGATGCCTACTCCAGCGGGAGTCCGGTATCGGGGTTCACAACGGTCGCCCCACCGAGACTATAGGCTTTCTTGCCCCAGGCAAACTGATCCGGAAGGAAAGTGCGGTAGGTGTCGCGGTACTTGGCGCTCATGTCCGTGAAGATGTAGTTGTTTCCCTTCCCAAAACGACCGCGTGCGGTGTAGCGAAGCGTAAAGTCTGGAACGCTGGCTGGATTGGCAATCGTCTCACAGTTGAACACGGCGTTGAGAGTCGTCGTTCGCAACGCTTCCAGCGGGAGGTCGCCCGCTGTCGGAAGGCTTGATCCCGAAATTGGTCGTTGATTGCGCGTACCAATACCGAAGGCTGGGCGATAGGAGCGGTACTCACCACCCACTGCTTTTCGCATACAGTTCTTTGCCTCAGTTGCGGGCGCGATGACGATGGTTCCGCTTGGATCGTCAAGCATCGACTCCCCAACTACGTTAGCGGTGTCCAGGGTCTCCCGCTTTCGACCAATGATTGACTGGTTCGCGACGTAAGAAATGCGAGCGACTTGTAGAGTGTAGACCCCTGCAGGATATCCCTGCTGCGCACAGCCATTTTCCTGAATCGACGGCCAGCCGAAGCCCCGGTTGTTGTTGCTCTCGTTGAAACAGCCTGGTGCCCATCCACCAATCTTGTCGGCTGGACTTACAAAGACAGCCTCATTTTTGACGTAGGGGAGCATCATCCACGACCAGTGCATTTCTTGGGCGCCATCACCAAGCCGATGGTTGCTTGGCGGGTAGGTACCGTCGGTGTCCTGCAAGTAGAGTTGAAGACCGATCCCGAGTTGTTTGCCGTTGCTGAGGTCGGCAGTCTTCTTGGCAGCCATCTTTGCTTGGGCAAAGACGGGGAAGAGGATGGCGGCGAGGATCGCGATGATCGCGATCACAACGAGCAGTTCAATCAGGGTAAAGGCTTTCTTCATTCGTGACTCCCAAGGGAAAACGAGAAGCCTATAGAACCTTTCGAATGCTAAGAGATCGTAAAGATTCGCTGGATACCTGGCATCGTTTAATCGGTCCTTAATGGAGGGTTCTTGTAGAAACGCCATTTTTACCAGCAAGGACAGTACAGAAATCTGCCAACTATGAACGTTAGATGTCGGAGACACCGCGCGTTGAACTGTCTTTTGAGCGCCTGTCCTTGCTCGTATCCCGGGCATGGTGCGCTCCCGTGTTGCCGAATACGGTCAACCTGGTCTCGCGAGTTTTGAGTACTCCGAATTCTCGACCTTCTCAAGTTGAGCCAATTCTCAGCGTTGATCCCGGGCTGGTTGCTTTGACCTTACGAAGTGCGAACCTTAAGAGCCAGGGAATCCAACAGGCGCCGATCACTCGAATACCCTGGGCCCTGATCAATTTGGAT
>CALMEF010000110.1 GCA_937862825.1 uncultured Armatimonadota bacterium | reverse complement strand
ACTATGTGGTCAAGAACCAAAAGCGACTTAGCCGCGACACGAGACTTTGGCGTGACACCTACTACGACTCGACACTTCCCTACTGGCTCCTCGACCGAATCCACTCCACCGCTTCGAACCTAGCCACGGGTACGACGGAGTGGTGGGGGAATGGAAGATTCTGGGCTTGGGAGGGCGTGGTCTGCTGTGCGGGAACGTGCACCCATGTTTGGAACTATGAACACGCCTTGGCGAGGCTCTTCCCCGACATCCAGCGCAACATCCGCGAGCGGCAAGACTTCGGTGAGGGATTCGATGCCAACACTGGCTTGGTAGGATTCCGCAGCGACCGCCAGTACGCCGCCGACGGCCAATGCGGCACGATTCTGAAAGCGTATCGAGAGCACTTGTGCTCTAAGGATAGTTCCTTCCTCAAGTCAAACTGGCCCAAGATCAAGAAGTCGCTTCAGTTCTCGATGAATCATGATCCGAACGAGGATGGCGTCATCGTCGACTCCCAGCACAACACATACGACATCAACTTCGAGGGTGCGAATACTTTTGTCGGAGCGCTATATCTCGCCGCCCTGCGGGCTGGCGAAGAGATGGCGAAACTGATGAAGGACGTCGAGTTCGCCAAACAATGTAGGACGCGCTTTGAACGAGGTCAGAAGGTGACCATGCAACACCTTTGGAATGGCGAGTACTTCGTCCAAGAAGTTGATCAGGTCGAAGTAAAGGAGCATCAGTATGGGCCGGGCTGCCTCAGCGATCAACTCTTCGGTCAAGGCTGGGCGCATCAAGTCGGCCTTGGGCACCTCTATCCTCAGCGGCACGTGCGGACCGCTCTCGAATCGATCTGGAAGTATAACTGGACGGCGGATGTCGGCCCTCACAACAAGACTTGGGGCCCGGAGCGGCCCTTCGCAGTGCCGGGCGAGGGCGGTCTATTCATTTGCACCTGGCCCACGGGTGGGCGCCAGAAGGAACCTGTTCGCTACCGTGACGAGGTCTGGACCGGCATCGAGTATCAAGTCGCCGGACACATGATTTGGGAGGGCATGGGCGAAGAAGGTTTGGCAATCTGCAAGGCCATTCATGATCGCTACCACCCGGCGAAGCGCAATCCGTACAACGAAGTCGAGTGTAGCGACCACTACGCGAGGGCGTTGGCCTCTTGGGGAGTGTTGACTGCCTTGGCTGGCTTTGAATACGACGGCCCGGCTAGGCACATCGGTTTCGCACCCAGAATGTTGCCGTTCAAGTCGGTGTTCACTACCGCAGAAGGCTGGGGGACGATCGAGCAGACGGATCGCGAGATGCGTTTGACTCTGAAGTATGGTCGCCTTCGTCTGCGATCAATATCCACCTCGTTGACCGACGTTAAGAGTGTTAAGGTTGAGTCAAGGTCGGTGCCGTTTGAAAGGGAGGGCAAGGTGATTCGCCTTGGGATCACCCAGAACCTGGCGGCGGACTCGGTATTGGTGATCTCCTAGTTGTGGCGCTTCTAAGCCGCCATTGCTCGAACTTGGCCCACAAACTCGACATCGACGCCTGCAGCGATCTCGTTGAACGCGAGGACCGGCAAGTTCGTTCCATGCTTCTCTAGGAGCCGACGAAGGGGTAAGCGCAATTGGTTGCCACACAACAGAACGGCCTGATATCCAGCCCCTAATGCCGATGACTGCTGTTGGTGAACCGACTCCAAGAGTGCTTGCTGGGTTTGAGTGTCGGGCAACAGGGCCGATCCAAAACTCGTCATCTTCAGGCTGTCGGTCAGAGCGCGCTCCAAGACTGGATCAAGAGTGATGCAGTGCACCTTTCTGTCGCCATCAACGTACTGGCGGGTGATCGTCCGTGCAATGGAGGCGCGCACAAGTTCGCCAAGTTGGTCGGGGTCCTTTACGCGACCACCGTAGTCAGCCATGGTCTCCAGAATCGTGACCATGTCGCGGATCGGAATTCGCTCTTGCAGCAAGTGCTGAAGGACCTTTTGGATATCGCCGATCTGGAGGATGTTTGGAACAAGTTCCGAGACGACCGCCTCATTTTGCTGTTTGGCGTTGTCAAGAAGTTGTTGGACGTCTTGCCGGCTGAGCAATTCCGCGGCGTGCGCCTTTACAGTCTCACAAAGGTGAGTGGAGAGAACAGCGGTAGGTTCGATCACGGTGTAGCCGCTGCGCTCGGCGCTCTCACGGTTGCCCGCTTCGATCCATAGGGCGTCCAACCCGAACACCGGGTCGGTGGTGGCAATACCACCGAGCGGCGCAAGCGCTACGCCACTGTTTACTGCAAGCAGCATTCCAGGTTGGAGGAAAGATCGAACCACTTCCTCGCCACGAACTTTGATGAGATATTCGGTGGATTGGAGGTGGACGGAATCGCGGATACGAACCGTCGGCATAACGAATCCGAGTTCGAGTGCGACCTGCCTTCGCGTCGCGGTAACACGATCCGATAGGTCGCCTCCCGCACGCGGGTCAGCGAGTTTGGTCAGCCCATAGCCGATCTCTATTTCAATCGGGTCAACTGCCAGAAGGGGTAACACGGCTTCGGGGCCACTTGGGGGAGGTGCTTGTTTCTTCTGTTGCTCGGCCGCTTTGACCGCCGCTTCTTCGGTCTTGGCTGCGTCAATCAAAAACCTTGAGAGTACAAAGCAGAATCCACCAGCGGCAAAGAAAATTGTCTCTGGAAAACCAGGGATAAGGCCCATCGCAGCAATGGCCCCTCCGGCGTATTGAATGGCCTTGGGTTGTGCCATCAACTGCTGCGTGACTTCACCGGCCATTGACCGGTCCTGCCCCGCCCGGGTGACCATAAGACCGCTAGCAGTCGAGATGAGAAGAGCAGGCAACTGCGACACCAAACCTTCACCAACTGAAAGCAACGAATAGGTTTTCAGAATGGTCATGGCATCGCCGCCACCACGCATGAATCCGACGACGAAGCCACCGAGAATGTTGATTGCAATGATGAGGATAGCCGCGATCGCGTCGCCCTTAACAAACTTGGACGCGCCGTCCATCGCACCGTAAAAGTCGGCTTCCTTCTTGATCTTCAGTCTTCGTTCTTTGGCTTCGGTGTCGTCAATCAGTCCCGCGGCGAGATCGGCGTCAATCGCCATCTGCTTTCCAGGCATCGCATCCAAGGTGAATCGGGCAACGACTTCGCTGACGCGCCCTGCACCGTTGGTAATGACGATGAACTGAACGATAACAAGGATCAAGAACGCCACAAAGCCGACGACAGGGTCGCCGCCCATGACGAAGTTTCCGAACGTCTCGATTACCTGACCAGCCTGACCTGAACCCAGAATCAGTTTGGTCGCCGCGATACTTAGCGCTAGCCGAAAAAGGGTGGTAACGAGCAGAAGGCTCGGAAACACGCTGAACTCAAGCGGGTCTTTCACGTTGACGCTCGTCAGCAAAATGACCACGCTGGAGGCAATGGCAACAACCAAACAGGCGTCCAGCATCCAATGCGGGAGCGGCAGGATGAGCATCGCGACGATGACCAAAAGGCCAACGCCGAGAAGTAGATCGGAGTGCTTGAGAACCTGCTGTAGCGTCTTCATAGACCGAGAGGGCGAAGACCGCCCTCATCGGTAGTATCGGCACGATTGCCGGGAATGCTCAGGGGAGTCAAGAAGTTTCTCGACTCCCGTACCCAACTTCCTTACTGCAAGAAGACCTGAACTTGGTCAATCTTGTGAAGCCAGCCATCCTGTGATGGGTCTTCATCGTTGATCGGTGCCCAGTTGAGCCTCACGCGAATCTCATTGCCCGAACCAATGAATTCCTGCGGATTGTCGCGTCCAGCCGAGAGAACTGAGTCCGTCGGAGTTGCCGTGTTTCCACCCAAGAACACAGGAGCTCCTGAAACGAAGTTATAGAGGAACACACCCAACGAAAGGCCGGGGCGATCAACGCTGGACTCTACAGCGACTTCAACGCGGCTCGCCGAAGAGACCGGAGCCGTTGCCGAGACTTCAACTCGTGCAGCCAAGGTTGTCGGATCATTGAAGACCGACACGTAGGCGTCGTCACTGGAAAGCAAGTTGGTGAGACCACCTTCAAACTCCTCGCCTTCAAGGACGGTGTAACCACCAATTGTCGCATAGCGACCAACCGCATAGACCTCAAGTCGATCACTGGCGCTGGCGTTAACGACGAGTAGGTACGACTTGCCTCCGACTTCGATTCCCTTGAAGTTCAACAGAGTATTTGTGAAGGCGGTACCGATGCCTCCTTCAGCGCCGTTCAACTGGCTGATGGGCGCGCCTGTCGTGGACACCACGTTGACAAAGTTTTGCCCAGAAGATCGGTTGTTGTAGCATAGGAAGGAGCCGAATAGGCTCCCGTTACCAGGAACATAGGCCACGTTTTGATTGACGTTCTCCTGTGAGGTGTTATCGACTAGATTTACCATCGCATTGAACGACGGGTTCCCGTTTGCAGCAATGCGCTCGGCAAAGAGAACATCGTTCTGGGCTCGATACCAACTGTTGCCATTCGCGTCGAACGCAACGTCGCGCCACGTATTGGAGTTGATGACCGTCGACCATTGGGCATTCCCATTATCGAACCCGTTAAGCACATCGCGGCGGAACAAGAATCCTCGGGCCCGGGCGACGACACCGATAGACACGGGAGATCCGCCCCAACCTGGGTCAACCGAAATGGCGTCCAGACGCGTACTACTGCTGCAATCCGCCGGAGAAACGACTCCGTCGCCAGCCCAGGTGACATCAAGGTTGCCGCTGGTGTCGAACTTACGAATTCCGCAGAGAGCCTCGCTATTGTTGATCATCAGACCGGTTCCAACATACAAGGCGTTGTTCGTGAATTCAATCATCGACATGCCGTTATTCCCCGCTCCTGCAACTTGAAGCAGGGCAGAGGCTCCCACGTTGTGGTTGCCAAGGAGGTTGTCGATCTTGATCACACCGTGTGTACTTGACGAGCCTGATGCTCCCGTTGCGTAGCCGACGACGTAAGCGTTGGTGCCGTCGAACGCGACATCCGCTGCGTCGGTACCTACTCCTAAGGTGTTGGCACCATCAAACAGGGTGCCTAAAGGTATCGACTTGAGGTGCTTGAACTCTGGGTTCTGGGCGATTGCCCCGGAGATGGCCAGGGCAGATACGATAAGTGTAGCGTTCAGTTTCGTGGCAAACTTCATGGTGAATGGTCCCTCCTTTGGGTCATGCTGGAAAGGCCAGCAATTGAAATTCTACAGCGTTTTCCCATCATTTGACAGCATTCGGATGCTAGGTTTAATAACCAGTAGACATAGGGTAACCTGATCCTGTGATAGCCAGGCTCGAAGGCGTTGTCGCGGATGTTGAAGCATCGTTTGCCATCATTGACGTCAACGGCGTCGGGTACGAGGTCGCTCTGCCAGAAAGCGTCTTCGTTCAACTCCCCTTGCCCGGAGAGCCAGTAACGCTTTACATCCGAGCGATCTACCGCGAAGACGATGCCTCCCTGTATGGCTTCTTGAACTTGTTTCAACGCCGCATGTTTGACCTCTTAATGACGGTCAAAGGCTGTGGTCCGAAGGTAGCGATGGCCCTCTTGGGGCTTGGCGAAGATGCTGTAGCGGTTGCTATTGAGTCGGGGGACTCACGAACGCTTTCCCGTGCCAGCGGCGTGGGGCCACGGCTTGCCGAACGTCTCATCTTGGAACTCAAGGATAAAATCAAGGAGGAGAACTTTGGCCGCCGAGTGGCCGCCGCCGTGGGCGGTCGGCAGCACGCAGGAAGAGCCTCCGATGAGTTGGTGGGCGCCCTCCTCGCCCTCGGCTATCGCCGACAGGAGGCTGAAGTTGCCGCCGAGCAGGCGCGTGGCGAAGCGGACTCGGTTGAAGAGCAACTTAAGATCGCCCTTCGAGGTCTGGCACGATGAGACAAAACGAAGAGGTGGTGCCCGAACAGGTCGCGCTGGACGCTTCTGCTGAACTGTCGCTCCGTCCAAAGCGCCTTGGAGAGTTTATTGGTCAACCCAAACTCAAACAGAACCTTGACGTGTTCCTTCGAGCCGCCCAAGGCCGATGCGAAGTATTGGATCACCTTTTGCTCTACGGACCTCCAGGACTCGGCAAAACAACAATTGCCCACATCGTGGCGATTGAAATGGGGGCCACGATTCACGTGACCAGCGGACCGGCCATCGAGCGTCCGGGCGACTTGGTCGGAATCCTGACGAATCTTGAGCCCGGTCACCGCTTGAGCCGCCCAGTCGAGGAGATACTTTATCCCGCCATGGAGGATCGCAAAGTGGATATCCTCATTGGGAAGGGGCCTGCCGCGAGGTCCATTAGACTGGATCTCCCAGAGTTCACCGTGGTTGGCGCGACCACGCGTCAAGGGCTACTCACCGGTCCACTTCGAGATCGTTTCGGCATTGTCTCGCACTTCCAGTACTACGATGTGGATGACCTCTTTGAGATCATCTGCCGATCGGCTGGAATTCTTGGCTACGCGATTGATAAGGACGGCGCCCTGGAGATTGCACGTCGGGCTCGTGGTACTCCTCGAATCGCGAATCGCTTGCTTCGTAGGGTCAGGGACTTCGCCCAAGTCGATGGGTTGGAGTCCATCACCTCCGCTTCCGCTGACAAGGCGCTAGATTCACTTGAGGTCGACCACCTCGGCCTCGACCGGGTTGATCGCATGCTCCTCAAAACCCTTATTGAGAAGTACGACGGCGGCCCAACTGGTCTGGAGACACTCGCTGCTAGCACAGGCGAGGACTCTGGAACGATAGAGGATGTGTATGAGCCCTACCTGTTGCAGCAGGGCCTCATTCAGCGAACACCTCGCGGACGCTGCGCCACCGCAAACGCGTATCGTCACCTCAACATCCCCGAGCCCAAAAAGAACCTGGGCGGCTTGTTCGAAGGTTAGAAACCAGGTACCCGAATGTCGCAGACCTGAACTACAATTTAGGTCGGCATCATGGAGTCGAAATCTACTGTTCTTACGTTCGCCATCGGGATCACTGTCCTTGCGTTCGCTTCCTCAGCAAGTAGCGGACAATCCGGAGCCCTCGTTCGCCTTCAACCTGTAACCCCGGGCGTTTCCCAAGCCGGTCATGCAAACCTATCAGGATCGATCCGCGCTGGCCAGTTTGTAGGCGGAGGCTCGGGAGTAACCTCAGTTAACGCCACACTCCTTGATGGTATTGACTCAACGGGGTTTGCCTTGGCGGCACACACGCATTCTGCGTCCGCCATTGTCTCAGGCACGTTCGCCGACTCGCTGCTTTCTGCAAATGTGGCCCTGCTTTCTGGTACGCAGACCTTTAGCGGTACGAAGACGTTCAGTGCAATCAGTTCCTTTTCTAATGCCACACGCCCATTCAATGTGACGTCCACAGGGCTTGTAACAAACCTTAACGCCGACAAGTTGGATGGACTTGACGCCAGTTCTTTCCTAACGTCAGTTCCGGTACCACTTTCATTGGTTGGTTCAGTTGCTGGCACGTCAGTGCTCACCGTACAAAACACTTCCACCACAACCTCTTCAGTGGCTGGTTTCTTCAGCCACGCCAGCAACTCGGGCTATGCGGTCGCTGGCCAGGCAACCTCAACGAGTGGCTCTACGTCGGGTGTCTTCGGCGAATCATTTAGCGTTGTGGGTCGAGGTGTGACCGGTCAGAGTCTGTCAGCAACCGGCACAAATCACGGCGTCTATGGGTCTGCGGCAAGCGATGCAGGGCGCGGAGTCGGTGGCTTCTCATTGGCCTTGACGGGCTTTGGTTCCGGCGTCTTCGGACAGAGCGAAAGTCCAACAGGGTACGGGGTACAAGGTCTCGCCAACTCTGTCACGGGTTCGAACTTTGGCGTCTATGGCCGAACGCGTAGCACAAGTGGCTACGGCGTTTTTGGCTCGGCTAACTCGCAAACTGGGGCGCCGACCGCGCTAGCAGGCGAGGTACAAAGCCCGGACGGGATTGGCGTTTACGGGCTGAACACATCCAACACCGGAACCGGACTCGCCGGCTTGTTCGTCTCCGAAAGTTCAACTGGTCAAGGTATTTTCTCAACGGGCCACCATGGAGTCTACGGCACATCCTTTACGACCACGGGCCGAGGAGTTTTTGGCGAGTCCACAAACACATCAACGGGTTCTTCATTTGGCGTGTACGGAGTTTCGGCCTCTGCATCAGGGCGAGGGGTCTACGGCTTTGCCTCTACGACCACGGACACAGGTCAGCCGGTTGGCGTAATGGGTGAAACGGGCTCGCAGTCAGGTATCGGAGTGTTTGGTAGAACAAATGCGAACGTTGGTCAGACTACCGCTGGCTACTTCTATTGCGATAGCCGGGATGGCCGGGCAGTTTACGCCATTGTTGACGCCACAGCCTCTGGGGCTTCACCTTACGGAGTATTTGCTCAGGTGGATACGGCGACCTCTGGATATGCGATCTTCGCGAATGGTGACCTGGGTGCGAGCGGGCTCAAGCCATTCCGAATCGATCATCCCCTCGACCCCTACAACAAGTATCTGTTGCACTATTCAGCAGAGTCGCCGTTCCCCCAGAACTTCTACAGCGGAAACGTCACCACCGACGAGAAGGGACGGGCCTGGGTTGAGTTGCCAGAGTACTTCGCTGAAATCAACACGAACTTCAAATATCAACTTACGGTCGTAGATGATCTGGAGACTGAGGAGTTCGTTCAGGCTAAGGTGGGGCGGAAGATCAGGGAAAATCGGTTCCTGATCATGACCAGCGCGCCGAACATCGAGGTCTCATGGCGAGTTGAGGCGGACCGAAATGATGGTCGCGTGAAGGCAAACCGACCAAGCGACGTCCGGGAAAAGGTTCCGCTTGAACGTGGCAAGTTACAACAACCCGAGTACTACGGGCAACCAAAGAATAGTGGGACTTTTGCGCCCAGGCACTAGTTTAGCTGCGGCTTGCTCGTGAAGACTCTCAACGAGAAGTACGAGGGTGGCCCACCTGGGTTGGAGACCTCGGCGGCGAGCACTGGTGAAGATGCTGGAACGATTGAAGATGTCTACGAGCCCTACTTGTTGCAGCAGGGCTTAATTCAATGAACGCCAAGGGGACGCTGTGCCACCGCCAATGCCTATCGGCACCTGGGCGTTGCAGAACCCAAAAAGAACCTGGGCGGCTTGTTCGAAGTTTAGTGCGGCGGAACAAACTCGATGCCATGCCCGGTCTTTGAACCATCGCTATGCCTGACGCCAATGGTCAGATAGATTTTCGGAACTGAGCGGTCCACCACCGCATCTTTCAAGAAGGCATCAACTTCTCGCTCGGTTTTGAAACCAAACTCAATCATTCGGTTCACGATGGAGTTCCGCAATGACTGTTTAGCCCTCGGGGACAGATCGTTGTAAGCCATGCCTTTCTCGGGAGCACTATCGCCCATTAGCTTCTGCGAAGCCTCAGTAACCAATTTGTCATACTCCATCGCTGCATCTCGAGTCAATTTGGCCAATCGTGTCGAGACCATTTGAATGACTTCTGTGCGCTTGACTCGATGATACGGCTGACCCTCAAAGGTGAAACGAACACCCCACGTCGGAGGTACCATCGGCAACTTCTCAGGGTCCTCTTGTGAAGTTGGCTTCGGCTCAAACGCAAAGAACTTATCGTCGTATGGAGGCGAGTCTCCGCTCACGCCGAGAGAGTCGACTACCTTGCCCCCAACCCTCAAACTCATGCTGACCCTATTGTCCAGTATGAAAGGGAACGAATCGGGCATCACTTGGTGATATTGAGGGTAGTTCTGCCTCTTCAGAAAAGACTTCACAAAGTCCTTGGACTCCTTGCTGATGGTGTTCATATCAACAATCTTTCCCGGGTCTATTTCATCGAGCAGTTTTTTAAGGTCAGTGCGGAACTTCGGCGCATCCTCAAGTCCCAAGAGATCTTTAGGCCAAACTATTGCGAGGTCACCTTCCGTCGTCAAGTTGCACTTGAGTTCTTTACACTTCTCCTCAAGTTTGGGCCATGTTGAGGGCTTCAGCAAAATCTGATGCTCTTCCGAAATGTCGCTAGTGTGGACGTAAAGAATTCCTGAAGTGCCAGGTAACAGACTTGCAAACATGAGACGGACTAGAAACATTAGTTGCCACCGCCACCGCCTTGCTGAAGTTGGTCATCATGAGCGGTGACGTCATGATTCGTGTGCCAGTTGCGAAGTCGGCTAACGACTTCGTTGGTTGGTACATGCTTCCATTGCTGTTTACCCTCCTCATACGTGTACCGAATACGCCAAGTCCGCTTTGTCAATCCGGCAAGGTTACCCTCATTTGTTCTAGGCGTTGTTACCGATATGGAAGCATTGGTACCTGGGTCAGCAATAGTGGCAAACTTTTCCGACCAGGGTGGGCCGTTGTTCGAAGAACCAGTGACTGAACGTGTCCGGCTAAAGATTGCTTCAGCGGACTCTATCTGAACTGGAACGGTCGAAAAGTTACTAACAGAGCGAAAGTCCTCCCAACTCGTAGTTATGTTGTTGAGATAGTTGTGAGTCGCTCCTCCGTCGGTAATCCAATCAGAGAGGGGTGCTATGGCAATCGTAAGTACTGCTACTATTGGGTGCATGCGAGACTTGTACCCCCCCCCCCCCGGACTCTTTGTCAACAGGTGATCTCAATCATAGTAATTATACGTGGGCATAAAGGCCCATAGAGCCCGAAGTCCGGGCTAGTTCCGCAGCGGCTTTCCTGTTTCCAGCATATGCTTGATCCGAGCCAACGTGAGCGACTTTTGGCAGAGGTCAACAAACACTTCCCTTTCAAGGGCGAGGGCATCGGCGAGTGACGCGGGCTTTGAGAACACTTGCTTGATCTTGTCACCGATAAGTTCGTCATGATCGCTGATCTCGCCCTTAGCCTTCAAACCATCTTGAGCACGGTCAATCATGCCAATCAACGGACCAATAGTCGGAACCCATACCGGATGCGGTCGGGGCTCGACGGTTAGTGCGGCGAGCCTTGCGTCATGGAGCAAGCGATCGGGGTGATACGACGTGATGTCGGTGGATCTCATGTACAACAAGCGCCGCGAGTCGTCAGCATTCGAGCCAATGGTCCCCTGCATAAGTTGGATAGCTCGATCACAAAGCTCTTTGGCCCCCCCATCCTGAGCCCGCAAGCGCATGAGTACGGTGCCCGCTCCACCAGGAATCAGACCTACCTTTGCCTCGGGCAAGCCAAGTGTGCCTTCAGCTCTAGCGACAACAACTGGACATGAGGCCGCAAGTTCATAGCCAGCCCCGAACGTAAAACCAAAGGTTGCGGCGACCGCTTTCTGCTGCGTCAGCAACAACGCAAGATTTTGAAGCTTCTGCAGCCCAGCGTCAATACCCTTCCAGTCCTGTTGTTCAATCTTTTGTGCAAAGAAGGTCAGATCGAATCCTGCCGAAAAGCTACGGGCCTCCCCAGTCAAAACAAAACGCTCAAGGCTTCCAGCCTCGATGAGCGAAGTCAAAGACTCAATCAAGGCTGGATTGATCGTCCCCATCTTGGTGGTCAGTGAAACGGCCGTTACCCCATCGCCAAGGTCACGAAGGTTGTAGCCATCACCTGCTTGCAACATCGGGTACTCACGGATCGCTCGAAACTGGGGTTCAGACTTAGGCTTGAAGTAAGTTCCGTCGAAGCCGCGCACGTCTCCTGATTGATAAAACGGTCCGTCAGCAATCCCTAGCCGCTCTTTGCCAATCGCGTCAATCATGGCAAACGGTCCCATCTCCCAGCCGAATCCCCACATCATCACACGGTCGAAATCTTGGACGTTGTGGCTGATTTCTTCCTTTAGATAGTTTGCGTATTGGAGAACAGGCACCAGGTGCGATCTCAAAAATTCACCAGCCTCGTCCCGCAGGTCCAGTGCCGCTGCCACCCTCTCACCCAAGGGCCTTTTGGCGACTTCCTCTAGGCTGGGAATCCGCGCATCTTGTCGTTCCCGATAGGCAAACGTGTTTAGATCAAGACTAACCAGTTCCTTGCCTTCTTTCTTGTAGTAGCCGTGACCAGACTTGTCTCCGATCCATCCTTTCTCAAGCAGGAACGACATCGTCTTCGGAGTCTGAAGTGCCGCCAAGTGAGGATCGTGGGGGCATCGAGAGATCAAGTTGTTGGCGATATCCTGCATGATGTCCAGGCCAACGATGTCGTTTAATCGGAACGAGCCACTGCGAGGCCGACCGAGAAATGGTCCTGTAATCGCGTCAACCTGTTCAACGGTCAGATGAAGCTTCTCGGCAGAGTGAATCGCGTGGAACATCGCCCACATCCCAAATCGGTTGGCAATAAAGCCAGGGGTGTCCTTTGCGACTACAACCCGACGAGCGACGCGATCCTCAAGAAACGAGGCCATCGCCTGCACGACCTCTGGATCGCTATGCGAGGTAGGAATCAACTCCAGTAACTTGAGATAGCGCGGTGGATTGAAGAAGTGCGTCCCGATAAATCGCTTGCGGAACGACTCACTTCTTCCTTCAGCAAGCAGTTCAATTTGTAGCCCGCTCGTGTTGGTCGAAATCATTGCGTCGTCACGCAGGAGCGGCTCAACCTGTGCGAACAGAGCCTGCTTTAGGTCGAGTTTTTCAACAATGGCCTCGCAAACCCAATCTGCCTCGCGAACCCAATCTAAGTTCTTCTCAATACTTCCCAACCGAACCATGTCGGCAGCATCATTCGTGTAGAAATGAGGCGGGCGGGCTTTCCGTGCTCTCTCAAAAGCAGCGCTGACGCTCTCATCAGTAAGGTCGAGCAGACTGACCGAAAAGCCTATGTTGGAGAGATGGGCCGCGATTCCGCTTCCCATCGTCCCTGCTCCGATAACAACGACCTTGTTAGCGTCCTTCCAGTTCGAAATGCCCATGCGTTGACTCAGAAGGATACCTTCGCAGGGGTTTCTGCACTCATCAACCTCCCATGTACCTACAGCGGCCCGCAGGGATAGTCGCGATCAACTTCACTCACTCCGATATAATTCCAGCCCTATGGCTCTTACACCCAGAAGCGAAAACTATGCGGAATGGTACAACCAGTTGGCTCAGGAACTGGCGGACTATTCCCCCGTGCGAGGATGTATGGCCATCAAGCCTCACGGGTACCGACTTTGGGAGTTGATGCAAGGTGCCCTTGACGAGATGTTCAAGGAAACTGGACACGAAAACGCGTACTTCCCCCTCTTCATACCGAAGTCGTTCTTCGAAAAAGAGGCCGAACATGTTGAGGGCTTTGCGAAGGAGTGCGCGGTTGTCACCCACCATCGACTCAAGCCAAATCCAAACGGCAAGGGTCTGATTGCTGATCCCGACGCGAAGTTGGAGGAGGAACTCATTATCCGCCCAACCAGCGAGACGGTGATCTGGCATATGTATGGCAAGTGGATTCAGTCCTACCGCGACCTCCCGATCCTCATTAACCAGTGGGCAAACGTTGTGCGTTGGGAACTTCGAACGCGCCTGTTCTTACGCACTGCGGAGTTTCTTTGGCAGGAGGGGCACACGGCTCACGCGACCTACGAGGAAGCCGAACAAGAGTCGCTAACGATTCTGCACGAGTGCTATGCCAAGTTCGCGGAAGAATGGATGGCGGTACCCGTTCTACGCGGGATAAAAACCGAAAATGAGAAGTTCGCGGGCGCTGATCACACTTACTGCATCGAAGCACTCACACAAGACCTACGCTGCATCCAGGCGGGCACCTCGCACCACCTTGGCCAGAATTTTGCCAAGGCATTTGATGTCACCTTCCAGTCTCGAGAAGGCAAGTTAGAACATGTGTACGCAACGTCGTGGGGGGTGTCCACTCGTCTGATCGGAACCCTGATCATGGCGCACTCAGATGACAAGGGCTTGGTGATTCCGCCGCGCCTGGCTCCCGTTCAGGTGGTCTTCGTCCCCATGGGCCGCGACGAAGAAACGAGGTCAAAAACGGTCGGAGCCTGCAAGGACATAGAGACGCAACTTAAGGGTTCAGGCTGGGGTGGAGCAAAAGTGCGCACCAAGATTGATGACCGGGAGAAGGAATCCCCCGGGTTCAAATTCAATGAGTGGGAGTTAAAGGGAGCTTGTATCCGTGTGGAAGTCGGGCCAAAGGATCTCGAAGCAGGAACTTGCGTTCTCGCACGTCGAGATTCAGGAGAGAAAGCGTCGGTTCCTCTTGCCGAGGCGTCCGAAGCCATTCTGAAACTTCTCACAGATCAACAGCACGCGATCTACCAGCGGGCGCTTGAGTTCCGAGAAGCGAATACGCATCGGGTTGATACGTGGGACGAGTTCGAAAAGATGTTCGCAGGTGAAGGTGGAGCAGGCTTCGTGCTCGCGCACTGGGACGGAACCTCTGAAACCGAGAACGAGATCAGTAACCGGACCAAGGCGACGATTCGCTGCATTCCGCTTGAGCCTTTGCACCCGGACGATGCGAAACCGGGTCAGTGTATTTTGACGGGCAAACCTAGTGCACAACGCGTCGTATTCGCAAAGGCTTATTGAGCCTGTCCGATCGGTCCAATCTTGATTGAAAGGACCTGATCGGGCCTTCACTACTTCAGCGCCTTCATTGGCTTATATTGCCATGCCCGCGCCAGGGGCACTTGGTCTTGCGAGTGCTCGCCTGCCTCAGCAACACCTGGTGAGACGATGTTTCGCCCCCTCGGGGTAGAGAACAACTCAACAATCTGGATCATCGTTCCTCGGTTCGAATAGGGAATGCTTGGTTGTCCCTTTACCTCGATGCCGCCGGGAGCAAACGACCACTCATTAACGCCCTGTCCATTGCCGGACAGACGATCCGTCGCCTTCAAAAGAGCCGCTTGGACCACGCTCCCAACGGTCCTGCCAGCGAGGTACTTGATTCTCGTTCGACCTTCGAGCGCGGCCAACATAACGGATGGCTGTGCTGCAAGCCGAAAGTTGTCCATCGAAATGAAGTTCCCTGTTGTTCCTAAGAAGACTTCTTCTCGAAGTGCATCGAAGAATGTTGACCAAGCCTTGGCGCTTGCAGATCCTTCAAATGCTGAGCCATCGTGGCCAACGATAAGTTGGCGAACCGCCTCCTGACGCGGGTCAGAACTCGAGTCCTTGAGTGACCGCCGCACAATTGGTAGAAAAGCCTTAGCGTCCGAATCCATCCTCGCAATGGACCAAATCGCACGCTCCAAATCGTCCGTACCTAGGGTGCCCGGGGGAATTGAGTCGAGCAAACTCTCGTTGCGAAAGACCGAGCCCCAAGCGGGGGTGTCAAGGTTCGGCCACCACGAAGCGGGCTTGTTGTTCCAGTTAGCGAGAAGCCCGGAGGATGGTTCGATCACGGCCGGCATGCTTTCAAAGGAAACCATTCCCTGCCACTCGAACCTGGGCTCACCCGGCGTGGGAAAGCGAGGATCCGCACCCTTGGCCCGAATAGGTATGGCGCCAACGTAGCGATAACCTATCTTCTCTTTGTCGGCTACAAAGAGATTGAAGTTCATCGGGACGCCGCGAGATGACTCGAATGCGGCTTCTAGGTTCTTCGCTTCGACAATCCCAAATCCCAAACGGTAAAACTCCAACTCCTTCCCGCGATAACTCGATCGCCTCGAAAAGAGAAAGCCGTTGGACGATTTGATCACGATGGGGCCAAACTGGGTTCGCAGCTGCGTGACTTTCTGTTCCGTCGCGCCTTTCACTCGTAAGGTGCGCTCAATAGCCTCAAGCGGCAACACCCTGTCTCCCACTCGATAGGTTGACTCGCCTTCAAGTTTGCTGTAGAAGATGTCGTCCGTATCGGCCACGCCGCTGGTCAATCCCCAAGCGAGGTGCTTCGTATGGCCAACGACAATTCCGGGCACACCCGGAATGTCCATGCCGACCGCCATGTAAGTCGGCGTCTCGATCGACATTTCGTGGACAACACTCGGCTGGCGGTGGCCCATCTGGGGGCCCGAGAGAAGAAGCGGAACGCCACTGGCTGACCGCTTCTTGCTAACCAGAATCGCGTAACTTCCGAACCGGTGGGGCGCGGCCACAGACTCCGCAACCAGAGTGGACTGTTCGTTGCTCGCAAGTCGTACACCCGGCAGCAATTCAAGCAGCCCAACTTTTGGCAGTGATGCAAGATGAGCCTCGGAATCCGCCCGCGCAGGGAGATTAAAGTTCGGCTTGACGACTTTATCGTCCTTAGGGCTAACTGTTGGAATCGAGCGAGAATCGTTAAACCACGCAAAGTCATCCATGACGTCCAGCGCCCTTCCCTTCAGGTTCGCACGGCCTTGCAAATACTGATATAGGGCCCAGTTTCGAATCTCACCGGCTCCGCCACGACCAAACAGTTGTAACATCCGCACACCGATCGCAGCCGAGTCCAGCGGAGACCAAGGCTCCGGGACAAAGCCGTTTTCTTTGTAGCCTTGTGGAAGGGTCCCCTTCGCCGTCGCATCGGAAATGTAGGCATTCACTCCGCGAGCATATTGCTCAAACGCGCTCCGCACCCGACGACCTGCATTATTGATCTGCGCCTCTAACTCAGAATCGGTGTAACTCGACAGGAGGACTTCTCGATCTGAACCCACGAAAGCGGGGCCAAACACTTCGGACATTTTTCCTCGGGCCAGTCGCCGGCTGTTCTCCATCTGCCACAGCCGATCTTCAGCAACCGCATACCCCGCCAAAAAGAACCCCTCGGCCTCGGTCGCTGCCTTGATGTTCGGCACACCAAAGCGATCACGTTCAATGGAGGGTTGAATGAGGGCTACTGCCGCAAGTAGGCTGAGCATGCCCTACTTATACTCGAAACCAGTTTCATCTGGACGGTTGGGGCATAGTGAGAGTCATCATGGACTAGGTCAACCATCCTTCCTCGTTCAAATGTTAGGGAACTTTGCATTGGGTCTGACTTTGACACGAAACCAAGTCGATATTCGAAGAGTTTCCTGTTAAACTTGCCTATGGAGGATATTGTGAGGAAGTTACTATTAGTCAACATTTCAACGCTGCTCGTGGCTTATGCTTCGGGCCAGACATATTCGGTCCAACACGGATTCAACATTGCGGTGAATCCATCTGCGGGCCAGCAATTTCAAGCCAACTGGTCTTGGGGATTGCAGGCGATTGCCAGAAATAGAACAAATGGCAATCAAGTTAGCAACGATTACAGTAACGCTAACTTTACGAACGGCGGCTCTGGATTGCGCCAGGTTTCGGCAAGCGTAAATGGCGCGAACGCAAACTCGAACGCCCAGTTCAGCCTGAACTCAACGGGCTCGGGCTTCCATAAAACGTGGGGTGGAGCATTCTTCACGAATGTTAACGGCCGGACCGCGACCTCGTACTCCGCATCAACTCTGAAGGCCAGAATCGGAACTTACCATGTGCAGGGTGGCCTTCAGTGGAGCCCAAACTGGCAGACCGACTCGGTTTTCGGGAGTAAGTCACTAGTCAGGGACCCGGTGACAGTCTCAATGTTAGACCTCGTGACAAACGCTCGCAGAACTTCGACATTGTTCGACACAACCCTTGAGATTGACGGCGCTGGAACTTCAACCTTTGCGGATGGACTTCTTCAAGTGGACGCCAATGATGCCTACTTTCGCATTCAGATCGGCAGCGACGTTATGGTCAATGAAGGAGGATTCCTTGAGTTTCGCAAGGTTGGCGGCGTTGTTGTTGAGTCGGTTGGCGAGGGTCGTTGGGCAGGATTTGAGCCGTCCTTGGGTTCTTCAGGTCCGGTTGCATTAGCACTCTCCTCAAACGGCGACTTCGACCTGTCTTTCGACTTTCAGGAGCAGAATGGAGTCGGTTACATGCTTGACTTCGACTTTTCTGGTGGTGGCGAATCGTTAGTGCCTGAACCCGGAACGATCTTGGTCCTGGGACTAGGCGCCGCTTATCTACTTGTTGCACGCCGTCGGCTCAAGTCCAACTAGCCAAAGCGACCGGAAATGTAATCCTCCGTTTGCTTCTTCTGCGGGCGGAGGAAAATCTCGCTCGTCGCATTGTGTTCAATGAGTTCGCCGAGCATAAAGAAGGCCGTGTAATCACTGGCCCGCTGAGCCTGTTGCATGTTGTGAGTGACGATGATGATCGTGAACTCTTGCTTCAGTTCGAAAATCAAGTCCTCAATCCGCGACGTAGCAATCGGGTCGAGCGCTGAGCAAGGCTCGTCCATCAAGATAATCCGCGGATCAACCGCCATGGTTCGGGCAATACAAAGTCGTTGTTGTTGCCCTCCCGATATCGCGAGTGCACTCTGGTGGAGTTTATCCTTGACTTCCTCCCAAAGTGCGGCCTTCTTCAGGCAGTCCTCAACAATGTGGTCAAGTTCTGAACGACCCCTTATCCCGTGGATTCGCGGACCATAGGCGATGTTATCGTAAATCGACATCGGAAACGGGTTTGGCTTTTGAAAAACCATCCCAACGTGCTTGCGCAACTCAACGACGTCAACCTCTGGGCTGTAAATATCAGTACCATCAATCGCGACTCGCCCTTCAAGTCTTGTGCCGTCGATCAGGTCGTTCATCCGGTTCAGACATCGCAAGAAAGTAGACTTACCACAGCCAGACGGGCCGATGAACGCCGTCACTCGGTTTGCGGGAATCTCTAACTCAATGTGCTTGAGCGCCTGGAATGCCCCGTAGTAGAAGTTGACGCGCTCAGCAACAATCTTTGGTGGGCCAATCTCAACTGCCGGAGCGGTCGCCTGCATCATAAAGAGTCCTATTGTAGACCATCTTGGTTAACAAACGGTGAAAAGAAAACCCCTTGACCAAGTTGGCCAAGGGGTTTTGGATACGACGGCCTTAGAGATTGTTGACGTCGCCGACGCAAGTCTCAGGAACGCCATGCATGTCCCCAAAGTTTGGACTCGTGCCAGGATGGCCAACGCACTCGAAATCGCGCTCGCGATTCGGATACTTGTCAATACCGCACGATCGCAGTTTCGTCGCAGGTACTCGGATCACCCAGTCGTAGTAGTTCGGACGACCAGCAGTCTCCGTGTAGTTCGTACAAGTGGTAGGAATACGTCCACCCTTCGGCAGACCGTTATATCGGTAGAACTTGGAGTGACCGTCAGCAAAGGCAAAGACCATGCCCTCGTTGTGACGGGGCCAAATCTCCCACTTGAACCAATAATCAATCCATCCACCCGTTGATTCGGTCAGGTTGTAGTTTCGCGGGAAGTAGCCGTCCGTGTAGGCAATGGTATCTGCCGGTAGTGGAACGCCTGACTCTCCCATCGGCTGGTAGTTTCGTGAAACGAGACCAGCAGGAGCGTTGGTGGTTACCAGACCAAACAGACCAAGGTTAAACGTGAAAGCGTTGTATCGGAACGTACCGGCAGGCTTACAAGTCGAACATCGGGTTCGAATCCAGCGGAAAAGGCTCTCACCAAAGTTGTTCGTGCGCCAATCCGGACCGGTGTAATCTTGGCCCTTGGCGGACCCACGATAACTTGGGCACCCGAGGATGTCAGCATTCTTTCGATACGGAGCAGTCAAATCGTGAACGAAATATACGGTGTTTGACGCTCGCTCGCCGTTGATTCCGAACGGATATTGCGAGTCATTGTCGCCCACGTACATGAGGGTGCTCAGAATGATTTGCTTCTGATTGCTGATGCACTGGGTCTTCTTCGCGGCCTCTTTGGCCTGTGCGAAGACAGGGAAAAGGATGGCGGCAAGAATCGCGATAATCGCGATAACCACCAAGAGTTCAATGAGCGTAAATGCGCTCTTCCTAGAATTTCTCAATGTAAAAGTCACTCCCAAGGCGGGGGGCAAGTCATGCCCATCTACCTATACAATAGCCCAGAAACGGTCGAAACGGTGCAATTTTTTTCGTAAACTGTCAAAAAATCGTCTTCTTTTCGCGCGTCCCGGTAAAACTTTGAGCATCCTTCGCAATCGTTTGATCCTGATTTTGGCCGGGGCTGTTCGCCCCGTTGATGATCGTTCGTGGCTCGGTGCCAGCGGCTTATCTGAACTCGGCTCCATAGGGCATGTGGAAAGGGTGACCTGGAATGGCCATTGGTCCAACCTATTCCTTCGAACTGAAGTGGCAGAGGGGCCCCTGAGGGTTGCAGCGATGAAGCAAGATCCGCCGGAGCAATCCGTCCACTTCGCACTGGATGCACTTTCGCTGGTTCACGACCAACTTTCAATCCCAGGTTTCGGATTGATCCCAGAGTTGGAGCAGGTCGCGAGACGACTGAACTCACGGACAATCACCGCGCTCCCCGACTTCCCCGGCATGGGCGCGCTTGTCTGGGAAAACGGTTCAATTGACCTTCGGACCACGCCTCCCGCCCGACTATCGGAACATACCTTCCGTGATGCCCTGCCAACAGGAGAGGGCGACACTTTGCTAACGCGTTACATCGAAGATTCGGTGAACCTTCTCCAAGACGCTGAGTTCAACCGGAAGCGAAGTGACGAAGGACTGCCACCAATCAATGTGCTCTGGCCGCACAGCCATGGCTTTCGACCAGTCGTTCCGAACCTTCAAGTGCGGCTTGGTTATCCCGTCCTTGTCGTAACCGATGTCGTAGATCTCCTCGGCCTCTCCTATCTCTGCGGATTCAGCCAACGGCGTCTGAACTCAGCAAAGGGGCTCACCTTCCCTGCGAGCGCCATCGAAGACGGTCGCAACCGTGCGCCGAGGGTAGTCGCTGCGCCCGCCATCCTTCCCAAAATAGCCGGAGCAGGCATGACGGAAGAAGCGATTTGGATACTCAAGCAAGCGAGCAACTACGTGAATGGCCTGGTCCGGGCAAGGGTTTGCTTCGACATCGTTGCTCTGCCCGTGGTTGGTGGCGAAGGGCTTAGATTCGCATATGACCCACTCGTGGAAGGTAGCGGCGGTATATTCGATGAACGCCTTCTAGAGGAGCCCGGGCCAGCCACTCCGATCCTTGAGGCACTGAGGCTCTAAATGTGCTACCTGATCACTTTTGGTGTCCCCGAAATACATGCTGAAAGGGTTCGTACAAGCATGGGCACCGGGTTTGCAATCAGTCCCTCACGGAACTTCGGTACCAATCGAGTTCTTGCAAGCGGATATGCACCATTTACCTTGACCACAGGAGGGTGCTCCTGTTCGCTCGTCCGACGAAGACGTTTTGGGCCAACGGAGGAAGAAGCTGACAAGTACGTGGAACGCTGTCGACAGCAAGGCTGGAGCGAATCGAAAATTAACCGGGCTTTGGCTGATATGAAGCAAAGCAGTAACTCCTTTGAACCCGGAATATGTGATGAGGTCCTCCGATTCATGGGGGAAGTCTTGACATTTTCAAAGTCGGCGAGCCTATTCGTACACTTCTATTCGGAGCAGTTTGCTTCAGAGATACTTCCGAGCCTTCCAACCCGAACCGTTTCATGGCATATGCTTAGAGTGTTTCCGACCAATGTGGAAACTGACATCGTGTATATGATTTCGGCCTAACCAGCCTTCCGACGATTCAAGAACTCGCGCCAATCCCAAAGACCTGGGTCATCGCATTGCAAAACGGCCTCTAACGCGAAGGCCCGGTCTCGCAGCCTTCCCCAAGAGCCAACAAACGTCGCCAATGCGCCCTCAGACAACTCCACCGTCTTTCGGCACTCCACGCACACTGGCATCAAGTTGATCGGACGGTTGCACGCAGTTCGAATGTGGTCGATTTCCGAGGCAGGTTGCTCGCACTGTTCGCACCGACCTTCATGACGCCCTAGAACTTGCTGCCTCACCCGAGGCGGGACTTGCTTCAATCGCTCGGGGAAGCCTCCTCCCAACACGTGCCACAGTTCCTGCCCCATAGACTCCTTGCGCTCCTCATCGAGGGGTCCACTTGCTAAAGCGCGGCGAAACTGGCGAACAAAAGCAGATTCCTCACGGCACTGATTGCCGCAATACGGGGATTTCGTGCTGTCACACGGTGTCCCACAGTTCGGACATTGGTTCAGAGCGTAATGTACAGAAGCGACGGGCCGCGGCTCATCCGCAAGAAAGCGCTCAATCAACTCGACCAAGGTCAACATTGGTGACACCAATCATGCTCGTCTTGTCGTATCCTAGCGTATATGCGTCTGAGGCGGGCATTCACGATGGTGGAGTTGTTGGTGGTTATTGCCATCATCGCCATCCTTGCCGCTATCATTTTCCCCGTCTTCGCCCGAGCAAAAGCCTCGGCAAAGAAAACCGCGTGTATGGCCAACTTACGCCAAGTCGGTATGGCGATCGGATTGTACATGACCGATCATGACGATGTATTCCCCCACGCAGTCGATGCAGCGGACAAGTTTGCTCCCGAAATCTGGAACGGCCAACCCGAGTGGCAGGCGCGAATCCCCTACATGCCAATGCTTCATGAGGCCCTACAGCCCTATTGTAAAAACAAGCCGCTGTTCCTCTGCCCTGCCGACACCGGAACGTACGTCTTGGACAACAGTTTCCCGATTCCGCTGCGCACTTCCCCGACATTGCAGTCCGTTTACGGTTCCAGTTACTTCTTCCGGACCGAGATTGCGTTCCGCTTCTTCACAAGTTCGAGCTTTCAGTTGCCGTCGGATGTTAACGTCCTGATGGATGGTGCGGGGCATTGGCACGGCACAAAGAGCGCCTTACGTGAAACCGATAACATCGCGACCTATCTGGAAAAG
Source organism: uncultured Armatimonadota bacterium (assembly GCA_937862825.1). Classification (GTDB taxonomy): domain Bacteria; phylum Armatimonadota; class Fimbriimonadia; order Fimbriimonadales; family Fimbriimonadaceae; genus CALMEF01. The sequence goes on along the minus strand of CALMEF010000110.1, from coordinate 18,486 downwards.
ATCCGTGAGTATCGCTATAACGTCCTTTTCGGCGACTTGCACGCCAAGTCACTGAACTACGACGAGTTGCAGCGAGCCTGGCGGGTGGACCTGTAAGTCGCCACTCGTCTACTGTTTGTTTGCACGCAAACGGGAGAAAAGCGCGTGTTTCTCCGAGTTGTCTGCACATTTCCCTCGCGCGTCTGCAATTTTGTGTGAGAAAAGTGCAATCGCGCGTCACAAGTTTGCAATCGCGTGAGAGAAGTTTGCAATCGCGCGTCAGAAGTTTGCAATCGCGCGACAGAAGTTTGCAATCGCGCGTCAGAAGTTTGCAATCGCGCGACAGAAGTTTGTAATCGCGTGTGAGAAGTTTGCAATCGCGCGACAGAAGTTTGTAATCGCGCGTGACAAGTTTGTAATCGCGCGTCACAAGTTTGCAGACGATTGAGCGAAATTTGAACCTAAACGCCCTCTCGCCTCGTGAAAACCTAGAGAAACCACACAGAAATCTTCACGCTCCACAAACAAGTATGGTGGCGTCTACCATTGGCGAGGCGCGAGGAAGAGCGTTCACAGCGCAGCCCAGGCGGCGAGTGGAGCGTTTTCGCCACCACCTCGAAAACCAAAGTCGAACCCGGCCCCTCGCCCCATCACCGTGGCGGGGGGCTGTTTTGATCTAGTCACAAAGTGAATACCAAGTCCCCGACCACGCGTTGGGATCCGTCGTTGCTTCTCCAGACTTGTTCCCGATTGGGTTGATCCTCGTGTCGTCAAACTGGCCAGCGTTCGAAATGTGCTTGGCGTGTCCATCAGCGAAGATCATGCTGCCTCCCGTCGAGCCCCACTTCTTGTAGTAGTTGTATGGCCCGTCACAGTCGTAGCCATATCGAGCGCAACCAGTATCAACGGTCCGACTAAAGAATGGAAACATCTCAAGACGCATGATCCGCGTTTCGGCTGAGTACTCGATACTCGACTCATTCACCACACGCGAGAAGTCATAAGGGGTGTTGTTTGAGGATGACTCTCCTGCCGCGACCGTGTACATACACTGTGTGAAGCGGTAGGAACTGCCATAGGCCTTCCAATAAGTGTCTGCGCCGGGCACGTCTATGCTCGTGTACGGCCCGCCTGCGTCGAGGGGACTTTTGAAGACTTCCTTGTTCTTGCAGTAGGGCAGCAACAGGACTTCAACTCCCTTGTGCCCCGGCTGTCCAGCGGCAGGCTGACTGTTGTAAGCATAGAAGATCGGCATCGTCCCATCAGCGTCTTGGACGTACATATTCACGGCCATGCCAATCTGGCGACTGTTGGAAACGCAAGCGGTCTTCTTGGCCGCCTCTTTGGCCTGAGCAAAAACTGGAAAGAGGATCGCCGCCAAAATGGCGATGATCGCGATGACGACGAGAAGTTCAATGAGCGTGAACCCGATTCGTTTTCTTTGCATGTTATGTCCTGTGAGCCAGCGGGTGCCATCACGTTTCTGCGAAGGCATCCTGGGCTCCAGGCGCTTCCGCATTCCTACGCCGGTACTAACCGGATCAGGTTCCTAGGGTCATCTACGTCACGTAGAACTCTCAGCCGCTCTTTGCGGCTCCCCCTGCGGGCAACTCGATTGCTCTAGTTAGATTCTACTCCGGGTTCGCCGCTATAATCTCCCTATGATCCATCCACCGCTCCAAAGCCCGGGCAAGTTGCTACGTGACCAATGGGAAAACGGCATCGTCTCCATGCCCGGCGCCTTCAGCCCGCTTTCGGCCTTGGCCGCCTACAAGCAAGGAGCAAAGGCGGTTTATCTGAGCGGCGGTGCGATCACGAACAATCTTTTGGGCATGCCGGACATCGCCCTCATCAGCCTCGACGAGATTGCAGGAGTGGCATCCCGAGCGTGCCAAGTTGCCCCAGTTCCCATGATCTGCGACGCTGATACAGGATTTGGTGAAGAGTGGAACGTCGTACGGACCGTGATTGAAATGGAGCGAGCCGGCCTTGCTGGCATCCACTTGGAAGACCAAGTCTCGCCTAAGCGGTGCGGTCACCTGGACGGCAAGGCGATTATTTCCTGTGAGCAGATGGTGTCTCGGATTCGGGCCGGAGTCAGTGTCAAGCGTGACCCTTCGTTTGTGTTGATCGCGCGAACGGATTCGAGGAGTAACGAGGGAATGGAAGGAGCCATTCGGCGCGCAAATCGCTATGTGGAGGCAGGTGCTGACGCCATTTTCCCTGAGGGCCTGCTTTCGATCGAGGAGTTTGCTCAGTTCCGGGCCGAAGTACCGGGTCCACTGCTTGCCAACATGACCGAGTTCGGGAAGACCCCGTTGATTTCGGCTTCGCAGTTTGATGAACTTGGCTATCAGATGGTCATCTTCCCCGTTACTGCCCTCCGTGTGATGCTCAAATCTGTGGAGGAGTTCTATGCCGAGTTGCTGGCGACTGGAACCCAGGCGGGGTGGATGGACAAGATGCGGACGCGGGCGCAACTCTACGACACCTTGGACTACTCGCAGTTCGGCGAAGTAACCTGGTAGCCTCTTTCGCGATGCGGATCACGCACCAAATCGTCGAACTCACCAAACTTTATCCCCTTGCGATCAGCCGCGGCATTAGCACGGGGTCGAAGAACCTGTTCGTCTTTGCCTCGGACGGTGAGCACACTGGAGTTGGAGAGTGCGCCCCTGGAACGGGTTACGACGACATCCTGGCGAACATCGCAATCCCACAAATTGAGTCCATTGCCGCGCGAATTAGTGGCTTGGCGGTCCATGAAGTCTACGATATTGCGCGATCAGAAGGTATGGACCCAACCGCACTTGCCGGGCTTGACACTGCGCTCTGGGACTTGCTCGCAAAGCAGGCGGGAATGCCCCTCTATCGGCTCCTCGGATTGAGCCCAAAGAGTGTTCCCACAAGCGTGACGATTGGCATCAATCCGCCAGAAGTGATTCGCGAGCGAGTCCCCGAAATCCTCACCCGAACCGGTGGCAAGTCGCTAAAGGTCAAACTTGGTTCGCCCAATGGAATCGAGTCAGACAAAGAAAATCTCCTTGCTGCCAAGGAATCTTCTACTCCGTACAACGTCAAGATTCGCGTTGACGCGAACGGCGGATGGACGGTCGATCAAGCCAAGTCGATGTTGGTGTGGCTAGCCGACCAAGGTGTCGACTACTGCGAACAGCCCTTACCGGAAGGCAGCGAGGACGGCCTGCCCCACCTGTTTGAGGGAAGGCCGATGCCGATTTTTGTTGACGAGTCGTGCCGGGTCTCGCAAGACGTCGTGAAGGTCGCCAACTGCGTGGATGGAGTGAACTTGAAACTCATGAAATGCGGAGGCATCACCGAAGCCCTGCGCATCGTCGCGACCGCGAGGGCACACGGCCTGAAAACGATGATCGGATGTATGGGAGAGTCTTCGGTGGCGATTGCCGCGGGTGCAGCAATCGGGTCTTTGTTTGATTACATTGACCTTGATTCGCAGTTAAATTTGAACCCAGACCCCGCCGCTGGACTGGATTTTGTGGACGGTTGTGTCGTGCCTCGCAATGTCCCTGGCCATGGCGCTTACTTGGTGAACTGATGCTACGAAGAGATCAGAAACTTGCCTTGTTCACCGAGGGGAATCTCGTCAGCGAGATTAACAAGATGGCGCTCGGCATCCTGCGATACAGCCCGAACGAGGTCACCTGTTGTATCGATTCCGCCTATGCTGGGCAACACGTACAAGACCTCGTCCTCACCCCTCGCGACTGTCCCGTAGTAGCCTCGGTTGCCGAGGCCAAGGCACTCGGAGCGGATGTGTTTGTCCTCGGAATTGCCCCCCCAGGTGGTTTGATTCCGATGGAGTGGATGCCAAGCATCAACTCGGCGATTGAATCCGGGATGTGCGTTCTCAACGGCCTCCACGACTTACTCGCACCAAAGTTCCCTGCACTTGCGGATGTCCAGTGGATTTGGGACATCCGCATTGAACCCTCAGGACTACAACCGGCACAAGGCGCAGCGCGCCACTTGACGAACCGTCGCGTGCTGATGATTGGCACCGATATGGCCATTGGGAAGATGACGGCTGGCCTTGAGATTCATCGTCTGGCTCGTTCCAAAGGAATCAATGCTGAGTTCGTGGCCACGGGTCAAATTGGGATCACAATCATGGGCCAAGGAATACCCCTTGACGCGATTCGCGTTGACTTCGCCGGCGGTGCCGTCGAACGCGAGGTGATGGCCGTGAAGGACGCGGACCTTGTTATCGTCGAAGGACAAGGCGCCCTTATCCATCCGGGGAGCACGTCAAACCTCCCCCTGCTGAGAGGCACAATGCCGACACATTTGATCCTATGTCACAGAGCGGGAATGACGACGCTTCGACGGCAGACCGAGTTTGCTGTTCCTCCGCTCCGCGATTACATGCGACTCTATGAGGACCTCGGCGAAGCACTGGGTACATTCCCTCGGCCAAAGTCAGCCGCCATCGCTTTGAACACCATGGATTACAACGAACAGGACGCGAAGGACTGGGTCAAGCGAACTGAAGAAGAAACCGGATTACCGGTGACCGACCCCATTCGGTTTGGACCGGAGAAACTCTTGGATGCGGTGATGGCATGAGCGACTACCTTGCCGTTAACCAAAGCGCTTGGACCCGATGGGCTGAAGAGTTCAACAAGGCGGGCCGGGAGTCTTGGGCGACCGACGACATATCGTGGGGAATCTGGGGAATCAAAGAGTCGGATATTCAAGCCCTTGGCGACCTCAATGCTCTCAAAGGCCTTGACATTCTTGAAGCCGGATGCGGAACCGCCTACTTCGGCTCATGGTTCGCTCGACGAGGTGCAAACGTTACTGGAATTGACCTCACTCCTGCCCAACTCGACTCGGCACGTGCCTTTCAAGAAGAGTTCGGCATCAAGTTCCCCCTCCATCAAGGCAACGCCGAAAGCACACCGTTCGAAGATGGCTCGTTCGACTTCGTATTTAGCGAGTACGGCGCAAGCATCTGGTGCGATCCTTACAAGTGGATCCCCGAATGCGCTCGCTTGCTTCGCCCTGGCGGTCGGCTTGTCTTTCTGACCAACGGCACAATTTCGATGCTGTGCATGCCGCCCGTGGGTCAGGTGACCACGACGCTGCAGCGCCCTTACTTCGGAATACACCGTTTCGAATGGGGTGACGACGAGTCTGTCGAGTTCCACCTCGGTTATGGCGACCGCATCCGGCTGTTGCGAGCCAACGGCTTCGAGGTCGAGAACTTAATTGAGTTGCAGGCACCCGAAGGCGATGAAGAGAGTCGCTTCGACTCCTATATGCGCCGCGACTTCGCAACACGGTGGCCAAGCGAAGAGATTTGGGTCGCACGCAAGCCGTAGGAGCCTACTACAACTGCTTCGGTCGAAGCGTCGGCACCTTCCACCCCATTTCGATGAAGTGGGTCTTCGCCAGGTCACTCGGCAGTGTAAGTCGCTCAGGATTCAGATCCCATTGAATCTCATTCGAGATCAAGTCGGGCCCTGGCCCGGCCAATTGCCACCGAATCTGGGTTCGAAAGTTTCCATAGAGCATGGGAGAGAAAAAGGCCCAAGATTTGCCAGCCGGCAGTTGAACGTTATGATAACTGTTCCCGCACGTGTACCACGGGTGGTACTCAATCGGAGCCCACTCACCTTTGGAGTTTTTGGCTTCCAAGTAGCCAAGCAAGTTCCCGTCGGCGGCGTGCAGCCAACTCTCGCCAAGATCGTTGCCGACGTAGACGACAACACCATGCTTGGAAGGAAGTAACAGTGCGGTGAGCCCCTTTCCCTTCAACTCGCCACGTTCAATCGGCTTGGGGTAGTTGTTGCTAGTCCCATGTCCCCCAGGCGCAGTCGTATCAACGGCCAACGAACCAGCGGGGTATTTCGCCAGGGTCATGTGGTTTGCTTTAGGAGTTTGAGCGAGAACTGCCACAGCCAAGATTGCAGTCATGGTATGGATTCGACTGTTGATGTACAGCGAGAGTTACGAGTTTCGGATCGCGGAGTTCACTCAGCATCTGGATTGCGGACTTCAGTTCAATCGTATGACAACAATGCGATGACTCATGTCGCAAACAGCCAGCGAAGTTCAAAGAGCGTTGAAACTCATTCTGGTGATCCGCTTCCGCAACGAACAAGACTATAGGCACGCTATTCTCATCACCGCGTTTTTAAAAGTTCTAGTATAATTGCTTGTATCATCCTTCTCATATTGGATTTACAATGGCGGTGTGAGCCAGCGACTTTGGCCAGGCAAGGAGATGCACATTGAGTGCTGAACTGTGGTGCAGAATGGCCTCAGCAACCGTGGCTAACTCTCAACGGTGGCCAAGAGAGGTTGGATGGATTGCTACCCGAAGGATGTTCTCCGGGGTTCGTGTTAACATTGGTCTGTCAGACCTGGATGGGTCAGCCATCGCCGTAGACCCGAACAGCCCAAACTTTGACAACCTAAACCTGATCTTTGATCTGCTCATTGCTGCGCGATTGAAATGCCAACTTGGCATTGGCGGTGACGGCCCGCCAAACAACAACGCTTGGAGAATGCTCGCCTCTGGTACGACCACAGCATGGTCTCACAACAAGCGCCCTCCAAAGGGCGTTGGCAACGGGCTAGTGGATAAGGCCGCTGAAATCAAGTCGGCTGCCATTGGTGTCATGTTTGATCGGTACGCAGCCGCGGGATTAGACCCATTTCAGTATTGCGCTGTTGAAATGTGGAATGAACCTGCTCGCGGAGGCGCTGGTGCGCCACCCAAACTTGATCCTTACTGGACAACTGGAACGCTGTATGACGAGGGAACTTGGGATTCGCCCTCAAACGACCCCTCACCAAGTGCAACGGACTACACAACATTTGCGGAGTACATGAGCCTTGAGGCTCCTCAGATTGACTTTCGATGCCTGCCGATTGTCGCCCCAAGTTTCACATCGGCCATGCTCGATCAGTCCACTAACGGGTTAGCCGAGGAGTTATTGACCTGCTTAGACGACGCAGATGACTGGCTGGAGGTCTATCGTTCCAGTCCGACTCCAACGTGGGGAATCAACTGCTACTATGGGCTTAGTGACAGTAGTATCTCACTCGGAGCGAGGTTGTTCGCAAATCGTGCGGTAAATGGGAGGGACCTTCGTCTTGAGAGCACCTCCGATAAGAATGCAATCATTCGGAGGCTCGCCGAGGTTAGAACGTTTCTAGACACCAACCAGTTGCCATGCCGACCAGAAGGAATAACCATTTGTGAGGCTGGGGTCCAGCCGACTCACCTTGGAATGAGCACTACGATAGCAAGTCGATCGCGAAAACTGAATTACTTTGAGTTAGGCCGTGCAAGGCTTGAGTATCTCGATAGACTGCGGCAGATGTCCGTAGATCGTGTAATTCTTTATACAGCGAGCGATACTTCTTCTACTGCAATCACGGACCGCTACGGCGCATTCACAGATGATTTGGGTACCACCAACGAAGAGACCTACAGCGCCGAAATCCCGTTCTCACAACGGGCTGGCATTTCAACTTTGACGCCCTACGCTGGTGCCAGTTACCTACTTGCTACGGAGGAGGTACTACCTCCTCGGCTTACTTGACTCAATACATGAAGGAGACTAGATGCTATGAAGAAAACTGTTGCAACTCTTGCCTTGGCTTCGCTACATTACCTTGGACACGCCATGATCATTGACAACTTTACGGTCCCATACTCTAAGACGCTTACATCTGGCACGTTTGTCGATTATCAAACTGATGCCTCACTGCTAAGCGGCGAACGAGACGTTGAAACTGAGATACTCTCAAATAGTGGCGGCGGTGCCGCTCACTTGGCAATTGGCGGTGGACAAATCTCCCTCAGAAATGACGCGGGGGTCGGGTCAATGGTTCGGTTGGAGTATGACGGAGTCGGGGACGAAATCAATAACACCGGGCCAGGGCGGTCCTTGATCCATGCCTTCAACCCCAACAATCCCTTTCCGCTGGGATCGAGCAGGGTCGTCGTCCATGTTGATCGTCTCGTAGGGGCACCGATGGAGGTTGCCGTACACCTTTACAGGGACGGTGTTCGGACTTTTCAGTACGGAAGAAATCCTTCGCCGGGTGAAAACTTTACAATCAACTTCAACATCTTCCCGGCAAACCTTCGCGAGTGCGACTCCATGCAGGTCTACTTTTACTTGCCGTTGCCGCTTCAAGAAATTGTCGTTTCAAAGGTTGAAATCGTTCCTGAGGGTAACAGTGCCTTATTCCTTTTGACAGGAGGGATCGTGCTTGGATACCGCAAACACTTAAGGAGTAAAAGGCAATGAATCAACCCTACTTCGAACTGATAAGTAACCGCCCTCCCTCCGAGACGACCTATTCGTATGGTGCGATCGCGACAGGTTCGGCAGTCAAAGTCGCTTATCACATGATCTTTATCCCGTGGCCAATTGAGATGTTCGGCTACCACTTGTCGGCTGCCTACAGCGATGGCGATATGGAAGTGGCGTTACCAAGCGAAGGAACTGATGCCCGATTCTGGGTTCAAACAGCCGATACCGACAGTTACTTTCCTGACCGAGTTATTCCCTATACAGACACTTGCGATCTGAACACGGGCAATATCTATACAGTACCGATAGGATTTGGCTCACCCTACGTGCTTACACCGCCAATCGCCGGGGCTGACTGGTCCCTTGACATCCTGCTGGTAAACCCGGTTCGGATTGACACTCCGGGACTATATTGGATCGGTTGGGCCCACACGAGTTCAGGTGCCTTTGGAGAAGGCAGATTCTTGGCCTCCGCGATTTCGGGAATGCAGCACGGACTAAAGGATTTGGCCTTCACTGGATCGACACCAACCAACGCCCAAGGTCCTTGCTACAGTTCTTGGTCGATTCCAGAGCAGTTGTATGAAGGTAACGTTGAGATATCTGAAGATCGTTACCCCAACATCAGAATTAGCCTGCTCGCCAAGCAACTTACGCCAAATGTGCCGCTTGGCGGGCTTTTTGCCTAGCCCAAGTTCAACCCATTTACGCTCAACTGGAACGAGTATCCAATCGTATCTGCGCTCTTCCGGCACATGATCATGCGGGTCAGGAAAATTTCGAAGTACTCCATCACTGTCGCGTATGACGTATCAATCTCCAACACCAACTGGATCACCTTAGCGTCGGGATTCATCTCGACCCTAGACTTCTGCACTGCATAGTTCACGCGGTCGTGGATATCAAAGGTCTCAAGAATTGGATTCTGAACACGAGAGAAGTGGACGTCACTCTTGTCAGCTATGATGACCGCCGCAGACATGGTGCTCACCGGAAGCCCCAGCAACTCCTCGTGGTTCCCAATGGCACCGAGGATTGGCGCGATCTCCTCAACCGCCATCCCCATTTCATTCAAGATCGTGAAGGCGATGTTCGCACCCGAAATCGGATGGTCCTGCCGGTTGATCACGTTCCCGATGTCGTGAAGGTACGCCGCGATACGGGCGAGTTCAATCTCCCGTGGCGCGACTTCCAAGCGCTCCATGATGTAGCGTGTGATATCGCTCACCATCTGAACATGGCGATGACCATGTTCGGTATAGCCCATCGCCTTCATGACCTCGTTGGCACCGTCAATCAAGGTCTTGACCTTGGGGTTGGCCTTGACGTCCTTCAGCGTGATCATTGGCGCGGTCGTGGTGCTCATCTGCTCAACAGGATACTAGGCAAACTGGGCAGACTTCAGTTTCCAGGTCGTCCCTTCCGGAGAATCGCGCAACTCGATCCCCTGAGAACTCAGTTCTTCTCGTATCGCGTCCGCTCGCGAGAAGTCTTTCGCAGCCTTGGCCGCCGCCCTCTCAGCGATCTTCGCCTCAACCCAATCCGCGTCAACACCAACTCGCTTCTCCTCTGATGGCAGGTCATAGTCACTCTCGACGATCCCCAGGAGTTGGTTGATCTGTTCCAAGAACCGTGTGGCAGCACGCCCCATGGCCGCATTCATCGCTGCCTCCTCACGCAAAATCACCCGAGTTCCCTCGAGCGCTTTGCCGAGGGCAACCGAGACATTGAGGTTGTCGCACATTGCATCGAGCGTCTCCTGATAGAGTTCCTCCAAGGACTCGCCGATGCGATCCTCACCCGGAAGGCCCGCAGCAACTGCCGCTTCCGCAACCTGGCGGCACAGAGCATATCTTTCGATCTTGTTCGTCGCATCAGACAGCAGATCGAAGGTGAAGTTGTGGGGCGTGCCATAGTTCTGGCTGATCAGCGCATAGCGAACCGCCAAGGGGTTCGCGCCCTTCTCGTCAACCAAATCTCGTGCGGTGAAGAAGTTTCCAAGGCTCTTGGACATCTTCTCGCCATTGACCTGAAGAAACCGAGTGTGGATCCAATGGTTTGCAAACGGTTTGCCGGTCAGCCCTTCAGACTGGGCAATTTCACACTCATGATGCGGAAAAATCAAGTCCTCGCCGCCTGCGTGAAGATCCAGGGTTTCGCCCAGATACTGCATCGCCATGACCGAGCACTCGATATGCCAACCCGGAAAACCCCAACCCCAAGGGCTGTACCACTGCATCAAGTGCTTATCGTCCTTCTTCCAAAGAGCGAAGTCGGCAGGGTGCCGTTTGTTGTCATCAACAACAATGTCCCGCACGGCGGTCATCAGATCATCCCGATTGCGATTACCGCTTAACTTGCCATAGTCCTTGAATGACTCCACGTTGAAGTACACGCCGGTTGGCGTCTCGTAAGCATGCCCAGCATCAATGAGTTGTTCGATGGCGTGAATCTGCTCACGCATGTGCTCAGTTGCTTTGGGCCACACATAAGGGGTGCGAAGATTCAGTCGCCGCCAGTCTTCCTTGAAGCAGTTGGCGTAAAACGAGGCAAGGTCCCACACATTGACAAACCGCTCACCTTCTTTCGACTTGAGTCCCTTCTCCATTCGGTCTTCCCCACCGTCCTGATCGTCGCTGGTGAGGTGTCCGACATCGGTGATGTTGCTGACGTAAGTGACTTTCCATCCAAGGGCTTCAGCGGTCCGCGAGATTAAGTCGGCGGTTAAGAACGTTCTGAAGTTGCCAATGTGAGCGTAACTGTATACGGTAGGGCCACAACTGTAGAACCGTAAGTGTCCGGGTTCAGCCAGCGTCAAAGGCTTGACCTGGCGCGTTAGCGTGTCGTACAGTCGAAATTCGCGGCTCATTCAGGTTAAGAGGATACCGGTTCGACTAAACTAGCAACGGTTTTGGAGCGTCAAATCGTATCATAACCAAGGTTGGGACCACCAATGACGAAACTGATCGTTCTTTTCGCAGGCATCGCTGCCATTGGAGTTGCAGGGCTGAATCGGGATGCTGAAGATGGCCGCATGGCGAAGCCGGTCGACGCGCGACCCTTAGGCGTGGGAAGACTCGTGCCGGACTTTAAACTTTCCGACATTGCTGGCCGGAGCCGAATGTTGAGCGACTACCGTGGAAAGACGGTCGTGCTTGCCCTCACCTCAACGACGTGCCCAATCACCACCAAATACGGGCTGACACTTTCTAAACTCGAAGCCGAATACAAGACCAAAGGCGTTCAGTTTGTTTACGTCAATCCTTCGGAAACCGACGACAAGCGGGATATGGTCGATACGGTTCGAAAACTGAAACTTTCCGGCCCCTATGTGGATGACCCGACCGTGCCGGCCTACTTTGAGGCCAAAACCACCGCTGAGGTCTTTGTGATTGATGGGAGTCGGACGTTGCGCTATCGCGGAGCCATCGACGACCAATACGCCCTCGGCGCCGCCCTGGACAAACCGAGAAACCGCTTCCTGGTGGACGCGTTGGAAAGCGTCCTGGCTGGGCGCGAAGTTGAAGTCTCAGCAACTTATGCCCCAGGGTGCTTGTTGCCTCAGAAGTCAGTTGCTAAGACCGGAGCAGGTGATACGTATCACTCCCGTATCTCCCGGATCATTCAAGACAACTGCCTCGAATGCCATCGGACCGGAGCCGTTGGACCGTTCAGCCTCGAAACTTACAAGGATGTCAAGGGCCGCGCAGACATGATCAAGTATGTCGTTGACAAGGGAATCATGCCCCCCTGGTTCGCCGCAGACGCAGAGGAACATTCGCCATGGAAGAACGACCGGTCCCTTTCAAAATCCGATAAAGTCGCCCTCCTTAAGTGGCTTGACGGCGAGATGCCTGAAGGGGACCCAAAGGACGCACCCACGAAGAAGCACTTTTATACGGACTGGAAGATTGGGAAGCCAGATGCCGTGTTCGAGATTCCCAGACCTATCAAGGTCAAGTCGGATGGAATCATGCCCTACCAGGAGGTTGTCATCCCAACCAATCTCAGCGAGGATAAGTGGGTTCAGCGCCTCGAAGTCCAACCGACCGCGCGACAAGTTGTCCATCACGTCCTTATCTTTGTCCAAAAGCCCGGTGCCCTCAGAGACCCGCTGGAAGAAGTCTCCGGGTTCTTTGCCGCCTATGTTCCTGGAAGTAACTCGCTTATCTATCCGGATGGGTTCGCAAAGTTCCTGCCTGCTGGCTCCAGCCTGCGGTTTCAGATTCATTACACTCCCAATGGGGCCGCCACAGAGGATCAAACTCGACTCGGTTTGGTCTTTGCCAAGGGGAAACCGAAGCATGAAATGCATACAGCAGGAATCGTTAACTTTGGCCTCGTGATTCCTCCGCATGCGGACAACCACGAGCAAAAGGGCTCTGTCAACGTTCCCTTTGATGCCAAGGTCACCGCGTTAATGCCGCACATGCATGTGCGTGGCAAGGCTTGCCGATACGACCTCGTGCACCCCGACGGTAAGCGGGAAAAACTGCTTGATGTCCCGCGCTACGACTTTAACTGGCAACTGGCCTACAACTACCGAGAGCCAAAGGATGCTCCAAAGGGTAGCAAGATTGAGTTCATTGCGTGGTACGACAACAGCGACAAGAACCCGCACAATCCGGATCCGAGCAAAACAGTTCGCTGGGGTCTTCAAACTTACGATGAAATGCACCTCGGTTACGTGGAGTACTACGTTCCGGGCTTGGAACCTGGCAAACCGTTGACCAAGATTAGGCCGACCTTGTTCAACCGCCGCGGCGGAGGATAAGGGGCTGCCTTGCGGTATGGTAGGGAGGTGAATGCGACCCATTCCGCGGCCCTACCGGCGCGACGCGTGAGTTTACGGAAGTTGGGTGCCCTCTTGCCAATTGCAGGACTCGCAGTGGCAGGTTGGTACATCCTGAAACCACCAACGGCAGACCAAGTTGTCCAACGGTTTGCAAACTTCATGCAAGCCAACCCAAATCTGACTTGCGAATTCGAACTCACCCACAATGAAACGGTTAAGGGGACGGGGGCTTTTCGCATCAAACGTCCATCGCATGTTGCGTTTACCGTCAAACTGCCGTTCGCAGACTACTCGTGGACTCAAAACCTTGAAGGCGGTCTGGAGATCGAGCACACCGATCGAACTTACGCGGAAATTGGCTCGATTCCCAACTTGGTAGCACCAGCGTCGCATATCTCTGAGGCACCCGACATTGCCTTTCCGGTAGCACTCTTGGTTGGCGACCTCAAGCGTTTCGCGATGGGACAACTAACCTACAAAGTCGTTGATCAGGAGCAAATTGATGGCGCGAAGACCACCCGGTTGTCGGGGACTTCGACTGGTCCCGTTCCCCAAACAGTTGAAGCCTGGATTGACGATGAGGGTCGGATGCTCAAGATGCGCTATGCCGTCGATAGCCAAACCGGAGCATCAGATACCGTCTGGCTATTCAAGAATTACTCGACTTCCGAACTCAAAGCAACCGATTTCGCTACCGAAATCCCACTCGGATACGTTCAGGATTCGCTGGCCCGCGAAACAGACCCCATTCGGCCCGGAGACAAAGTAGGCAACTGGAAAGGAAACGATCTGGAACTGTACGACCTGTTGGGGGAATCCGCAGCCGTTCTCGTCGTGATGGACCCAGAATCTTATGTGTGCGCTCAAGCCGCACCAATGGTCAGGAAGATCATGGCGAAACTACCCGTCATTGTCGTCATCTTCGACTCAAAGTCCCCCATCCCTGGCCGTTACGACAAGTTCAACATGTTCATTGACGTTAAGGGGGAGGCGCGCAAAGCACTGAACAGTCCTGGCGCCCCGTTTTTTGTGGCAATCGACAAAGACCGCAAGGTCAAAAGAACCTGGCTCGGGTACGACCCCGAAGAGGAGGACACTATGCTGAAGGAGATTCTGGAGCAGAAATGAAGGTCAAAAGCGTAAGCGAATCGCAGAAGGCTGAACGAGTGGCTGAGGCAACAGGCAAATCGCGTGACGAGTGGTTTGAGATACTCCGAACCTTGGACGTTGGGACAATCGGGCACACGGTCGCCGCGAGCATCTTGGTAAACGACTATGGTGTCGGATCATGGTGGTCGCAGCAAATCGTCATTGACTTCGAGCAGGCAGAAGGTCTTCGAAAACCGGGTCAGAGGTCCGGCGGCAAGTTTGCTGTGAACGTTTCACGCACCCTAAATCGGCCGATTGAAGAGTGCTTGGCTCTGATCGCATCTCCAGATGGGTGGAACAAGTGGTTTACCCACGATGCTGAAATTGACCTCCGCGAAGGTGGCCACTACCGAACTGGGGACGGCGACAAGGGACGTGTCTTGCGCGTTCCCGTGATCGCACCAGCAAACTCCTACGGCGAAAGAGCGCGCTTTGAGTTCACCTGGGAGCACCCGCGCCACACACCTGGATCTCGTGTCGCAATCCAACTCATTGAGAAGGGTCCAGACAAAATACAGGTCGCGCTCACCCACGACCGCATTGCCTTCGAAGAAGAGATGCTGGATCTCAAGGCGGGCTGGACGACCGCATTGGACCAACTCAGGGATTCGAGTTAGGGTCGAGGATGAATACTGGTTCATTGCTTGTCCTTGCCGAAGTCATGGACAAAATGACACCCCTTGAGCAGGTATGGATTCACTCAGTGCTACTCGGACTGGTAGGATTCCTGATAGCAAGGATCGATCGAAGGTTTATCCTTTCATTGGTGGCGCTCTGGTTCAGCGTCACCTGGCTTGGAGACTTTGGTTTCTACGACGATCCCGTTACGCACGCCGCACTCTCGGAAGACCCACGAGCTGTCTGGATTGCGCGGGCATCACTTGTTGTGGTCATTACTGGAATCGCATCGGGACACGCGTGGAGGCTCCGACGGCATACATCCAACAAGCTTGGTACTCAACCCATAGGGTTAATGTCCCATCGTAAGTAAGTGGTGGGCGAGGAGAGACTCGAACTCTCACGCTTATTAGGCGCTGGAACCTAAATCCAGTGCGTCTACCAATTTCGCCACTCGCCCAGGGCCCTAAGAGGATACCAGTTGGCGTATCGCCTGACCAACTTGCTCAGGAGTCACTGTGCGCATGGACTCACAAGGCAAGTCCGCGCAGCGGCAACCCGTGGTCATAAGGTCACAAGCCACCTCACTTGACCTCAGCAGAACGTGTCCGCTGCCCCATGGTGCAAATCGAACCGGATCAGTAGGCCCATAAATCACGACGGCCTTGGCTCCTGACGCGGCAGCGATGTGGGCTGCTGCCGAGTCGTTGGCCACAACGGCCTTTGCTGAAGCCATAAGAAAGGCCGACGACTGGACGCTCTCCGTTGCGACACTTTCAACACTAGTCAGACTTGGTTCACCGGGCGCCAGAAGTTGACCGACTCGAAGGTCCGAGGGCAACAACGTTGCCAGCCGTTCAAAGTTCTCCAACGGCCAAGCCTTCCGCGGATCGCTCGCGCCCACACAAAGAAAGACATCGATATCACGACTCTCAGTTGGCTCGATCGCCAATTCTGGAGGCGGCAAACTCTTGTCCCCGAACAACGCCACAAGTCGCTCAAGAGGATCGAAAAGGTCGTGCTCGTCCATTCGGTGATCAACGCACGCCGTGTACCAATCCCGGTGCTTGCTTTTATAGATTCCTACTCGAAGCGGGATTCCCGCCAACTTCGCGGCGCGAATGTGCGTGTTGCTGTCATCAAGGATGATCGCAAGATCGAAGTTGCCCCGCGCCATACGACGGATCGCCGATCCCTTTCCCAACAGCCCTTGATGTGTGGGACGAGACCAAATCTCGTCAACCGAATCAAGACCATTTAGAACGCTGGCCGCACGCTCACCAACTTCGGCCACTATGTGCGCATCGGGAAACCGAGTTCGAATGGCGCGAAGCGCTCCGGTACTGTTGACGATGTCCCCGATGTGCTCTCGGCAAATGGCGATCACTCGCCGAGGGTTTCCGAAATCAAGCATCGGGAAAAAGATGGGGCGGAAGATGGGTCTTGAACCCACGGCCTCCTGAGCCACAGTCAGGCGCTCTAACCCCTGAGCTACATCCGCCGCGCAAATAGAATTCTACCAGATTAGTTGTGGGGTCGAACCTTTAACAGATCAACGCGAACTTCGAAAGGATCGAGCGCAGCCGGAGCATTGTGGTAACTCCTGAGCATAACCTCAATGCGTTGGTCAGACGCTCTACGATATGGGGCCGCAGATACATTGGCGACGCTGAAGTTGGCGAGGCTCGTTCCCAAAACGAATGTGGTGATCGGAACAAACTTTCCTGTACTCCAGTTTTTCAGAAGTACCTGCACTCTTCCAAAGGTCGGCGAGTTACACGCGGCTCTCAACGTGATGTCCATAAGTGGAGCCGCTGTCATATCCGTCGTGAATCCAAAAACTGCCTGCGACTGATTCTCATCCAGCAAGTCATAGATCGTCTGCGGATTCATTCGCAGAGTCTGCCCGTCCGCAGAGAGCGTGTGTCGCAAACCTCCATTGATCGGCGTGTACAGCAACGGCGTAATGTCCGTAATCCAGGCCGCGTTGAGGGGCACCAATTTATACACTCGTCCGGCATCCCAAGTCACCAGATAAAGTTCACCATTCGAGTCCACATCAATCGAGGAGATGGTCCCATTTGTAGGCAAGTTCAAGTCGTCCGTATGCTCCACAACCGACGAGGGAGTGATCGCCTCACCCGACCCGTTAAAGGCCATCGCCGCAGCCCAGACTCTGCGGAAACCGAAGTCCGCAAAAAAATACTTTCCGAAGTTGTCTCCAAGCATCGTGCCTCGATAGACATATCCTCCAGTTATTGAGATGCCGTCCGAGTGGCTATAGACGTGGAATGGATCCGTGTAAGGTGGTGCACCCCCGCTCAGCCCGGTAGAAACGAATCCCTCGCGAGCACGCCAGCCAAAGTTCCTTCCGCCAGCCGCTGAAGGTGGAATGTAGTTGATCTCTTCCCATAAGTCTTGCCCGACATCAGCGATGTACAGACCGCCGTTACCCAACTTCGTCGGATCGTCAAACGACCATTTCCATGGGTTTCTCAGTCCCCACGACCAAACTTCGTCCGCGCCATCGACACCAACAAATGGGTTGGACGGCGGAACTCGGTAGTTCTTCGACGAGTCTGCCGGAAAGTCGTCCCCACTTATGTCGATACGAAGTAACTTCCCGAGTAGCTCGTTCTTGTTTTGTGCCCGATTACCCGGGTCGTAACTGTCTCCCCCATCGCCGAGCCCGAAGTAGAGATACCCGTCTTGACCAAAGCGAATCGTCCCACCGTTATGATTCTGAAACGGTTGCGATACCGTCATGATTGGATGGGCTGACGCCGTATCAGCGAGCAACGGATTGATCGCGTTTCGCTGATATCGCCGAATGGTGCTCGCACCTCCACTCGCCGCGGGGTAGGATACGTAGAAGTAGCGGTTATTCGCGTAATTGGGATCGAAGCACATTCCCAGAAGACCCCGTTCGCTTCCCGTTGAACTGACAGTACCGGATAGAGATATGAAGTCAGTGGCCTGCACGACACCGTTCACAAGAGTGCGTATTCGCCCCCGTTGCTGCACAACGAACTGCACACTTGGATTGGTTGGATCCTGCACCATCAGGATGGGTAGGGTAAAGCCGGATGCGTATGAAACCGCCGTTATCGACTGTGCGTGGACCGAGGGAGTCGCGAGCAGGATGCCAAGCAAGGCTAGGGTTCGACCTTTCATAAATCACCATCCCCCGCCTCCAATGAGACGAGACCTTTCATTCTACGACAGGTTTGGGCGGTTTAGACGATCATCGCGAGCAACTCAGCCGTTTCCGCGACTGCCTCACCGAACACCTCAGTAGCAAAAGTGATCTCCTCCTCACCAATAATGATTGGAGGCTCGAACCTCATCACCCTTGGATTGTTCAGGGTGTAAGCCGCGCACATTCCGCGCTTCAATATCTGGGCGATTACCAATTCGCCCACCTCATCCATGGCGAACTCAACGCCGATCATCAAACCTCGACCCCTCACCTCGGCGATCAAATCGGGATGATTCGCCTGCACGGACTTCAAGGCCGCCACCAGTTTCTCACCCATAACCCGAGATCGCTCCACCAGGCCGTCTCGCTCGATCACCTCGATCGCTGCCAAGCCCGCAGCGCAAGCCAAAGGATTCCCACCGAACGTCGAGGTG
>CALMEF010000109.1 GCA_937862825.1 uncultured Armatimonadota bacterium | reverse complement strand
AATGTCTGATCATGGATTCCTCAATCCTCCTGGTAACTAGGATAGCGACAAAAGTAGTTTTGTTCCCGCAATTTTTGGGGTCGCCATAGGATAACCTTCGACCATGAACGACGTCAGCCGTCGAAGGGTCCTCAAAATCGCCGGAACCGCC
The DNA here is from genome assembly GCA_937862825.1 of uncultured Armatimonadota bacterium. Lineage (GTDB taxonomy): Bacteria > Armatimonadota > Fimbriimonadia > Fimbriimonadales > Fimbriimonadaceae > CALMEF01. The sequence goes on along the minus strand of CALMEF010000109.1, from coordinate 1,189 downwards.
GCGAGTGCGAGTATGGGAGGTCGACTTCTTGCCATGTTTGATGACGGTTCCATCGTCCGGCAAGGCCACACGATCCCAGCCAACAAGAACCTTCCCCAGAAGTGGATTCAATCGCTTACAGCAAGGGGAACAAAGGAAATCTGGAAGGGCGACGAACTGGACTCCATCGGCATGCCGGTTGGCGGGATTGCCACTGGTCAGCTTTATCTTCGCGGCGACGGCACCCTCGGTTGGTGGGAGATCTTCAACCACCACGAGTTCTTTGGATACGGCCTGACCAGTTACGCGAAACGTCCAATCCCGGACGCAGTTGAGTTTCAGATTAGCGTCAACGTGAACGGCAGAGCCTTCAACCTAAACAAGCAGGACTTCCCTGCCGTCACCTTCCGAGGCGAGCACCCGATCGGGACCACGACATACACACGCGAAGATTGCCCAGTTAAGGTCACGCAGAGTGCTTTCTCGCCCTTCATCCCCTTGAACTCGAAGGACTCGGCCCTCCCTGCCACGATCTTCGAACTGGAAATCACCAATACATCTTCGAGAGACGTCATGGTCGAAGTCGGGGCCGTTCTAGAGAATGCCGTCTCACGCTCGCGGCCCGACGCAAAACGCACTACCAAGTGGCTAACGAACGGTTTCGTCCACACTGCTGACACAGCACCCGATCCGTTCAACAAGTCTGCCCCATCAAATCGCCCTCAACGCATGCTCGCCGACTTCGAAAACGGTTACGGCGAATGGACGGCTGCTGGCGAAGCGTTGGGTAATGACCCCGCCAGTGGCACACTTCTCAATCAAAATCCAGTGACTGGCTTTGTCGGTAAGGCTCTCGTCAACACCTACCGGGGCGGAGACGACACCAAGGGCACGTTAACCAGTCCCGCTTTCACGATTGACCGCAAGTTCCTCAACTTCAAGATTGGAGGCGGTGCGCACGCTAATCGAACTTGCGTAAATCTGATGGTTGATGGCAAAGTCGTTCGGACCGCAGCAGGTATCAACAATGAGGCTCTACTCTGGGAAGCCTGGGATGTCACAGAGTTTGAAGGAACAGAGGCAACCCTGCAGATCGTGGATAACATGGCCGGACCTTGGGGGCATGTCAACGTTGACCACATCTTCCTCGCCGATCATATTGAGTCTAAGGAAGACTATCTGCGCCGACATGGCGACCCCAATCGCGATC
>CALMEF010000108.1 GCA_937862825.1 uncultured Armatimonadota bacterium | reverse complement strand
ACAAGCTATGCTAGCGGGCGTTGCGAGTATTAAGGCTCAGCAAACTCGAATGAACATCATCGGCAACAACCTTGCCAACGTCAACACGACAGCGTTCAAAGGATCGCGGGTGAACTTTCACCAGATGATTGCGCAGACCGTACGTGGAGCGACTCGACCAGGAGACAACCGTGGTGGAACGAACCCGGTTCAGTTCGGCTTGGGCGTCATGGTTGCTGGTACCGATATCATGCACGAGCAAGGGTCGTTGAACGCAACCAACAGACCGACTGACCTCGCCTTGCAGGGAAGCGGTTTCTTCATCCTCGGCGACAACAGCCAGTCCTACTATTCTCGGGACGGATCATTTGACTTGGACGCGAATGGCGATCTTGTACATCGAACGACCGGTCTCTACGTGATGGGCTGGACGGCTGACAGCGAAGGTGAGATCAACCCCAACCAACAGATTACGCCGGCTAGCAAACTCAACATCCCATTTGGATCCGTTACAGCACTCCAAGCGACAACCCGTGCCAACTTCAAAGGCAACCTGAAGAGCGATGCAGCCCCAACCGACGTGGCTACAACCACGATCACGGTGTATGACTCACTGGGTGCTCCTCACGTCATTACGCTGAACATCACTAACCGAACCGCTCCTCCCGGTGGTACGCCTCCTCCTGGCGCAACGTCGTCTTGGGATTGGGAGGCTTATGAGGGCACGACTCTGATCGGAAGTTTCTCTGACCCAGGCAACGAGCCAATGTACTTTGACGCAAACGGGCGGATCATCAACGGTGACACAGTTGGTGTGGCAAGTTTGACCGGTTCCGCGGGTGCGTTGGACTTTGATGTCAACTTGGACTTCAGCCAGATCACCCAAAATCGAGACACATTCAGCCTTCAATCAACAGGGCAGAATGGATTCCCTCCCGGATCCCTAAACGGATTCTCGATTGGTGCGGATGGCACGATCACGGGGACGTTTACCAACTCAATGACAAGAACCCTTGGTCGAATTGCGACGTCCGTGTTCTCGAACCCTTCCGGTCTGGAATACATTGGCAGCAACCTGTGGACGATCACGGGTAACTCCGGTGCCCCTGAGGTTGGTGAGGCTGGTTCAAGGGGTCGGGGAAGCCTTGCTCCCGGATTCCTCGAGCAGTCCAACGTGGACATCGGTTCGGAGTTCACCGACTTGATCGTGACACAGAGAGGTTTCCAAGCGAACACCCGAGTTGTTACCACGGTTGACGAGATGCTCCAAGACCTGATTACGATGAAGCGATAACCTAAACTGATCGCTTGAATCAGAAACCGTCGCGGCCTGTTCCGATTCCGATCGGAGCTCCGCGACGGTTTCTGCCAAACGGCGTCTCGAATGGCAAAGCCTTAAGTCGCAGGTAGAAGCCAAATGTGGTGCCTGGTCGGAATCCGACCGGGCTGTCAAGGACCTCCAAGATTGCTTCGACGCAGTGCATATCGTAGGTTAGCGAGACTTGTCTCGTTTCGAATTCTTTCAGAAATCCATTGTACGCTAGCAAAGCACTGGCCTTGAATCTGCCTGCCTTTAGGCCGTCGATGTATAGGTTTACATTGCCCCACGTATGTCGCGAGCCGTCATACCGTGCTCCTGCTGCGATGAGCGTATCCCCCGCTTTCCACGTGAAATCAAGTCTTGAGTTTGACCAAAGATGTCTCACAGGATCGTAAGTTGAGAGTCCTCTCATGACAAACCAGTCTTTGGGTTTCCACTCAGCCCTGACACCGACACTCTGCCAAGCGACCTCTTCTTCGCGCTCAAGGAGGAAGTCATAACCAGTTTGCGCAGCAACGGTGAAGTTTCGAATCGGCGAGATTCGAACGTCAGCGGTCAGATAGTTGGTTTGGCCGGTTCGATCTTGCTGGAGTGGGGAATATCCGTAGGGCCGCAAATAGGAATAGTTTAAGTTTAGGGATCTATTTTGGCCAAATCGATATTGAACTCCGCTATTCATTGAAAGCATATATTGCGCGGTGTCGTCGCTATAAACGCTCTGTCGAAATCGTCCATTGAACGACCCACCGAGTCTTGATTGTCCTGAATCGGCCTTGTTTGCGGACAGGTCAAAGAGTCCACGCGAGACTCTCGTCTTGGAACTCGGATCGAAGTATTCGCCCACCGAAGTTTCGGCGTTGAAAGGAAGGAAAAACTCACGTGAGCCGAACAATCTGCGAGAGTCACTTGATAGTTTCAGCACTGGGGTTCGGTCGGACGCAGGGAAAAAACTAGCCGTGTCTCCAACAGGGATTGAGCGAAGATACTCCAACTCAGCCATTGCACGTTTGAGGTCGTATTGCGACCTGACCCGAACATCAAGTTGCTCTCGCTGTGTTCCACCGTTTGTGAACTCGCTTTTGGTTTCCTGTAGGGAAAGGTCCACATCACTGCGCCATCGTGAGTTCCACTGGCGAGAGTCGCCAAAGCTGATCGATTCAAAGCCGTACCTGAATCCGCTTGACTCGTTTCGATTTTGGGCAAATCCAAGTCGCGTGCTCCCGCCTCTTGTTGGGAGTGTCCAGCCCGCTCGAAAATCCCAAGTTCGGTTCTCAGGCGCGTTGAAATAGGTTGCCTTCTGCAGGTTGCCACTCGTTGATAGGGTCCCACCAAGGAAGGAACCTGAGTGCTGCTGATTGATCGTGAAGGTCTTTAACGGGCCGAGCAGACCGTAGACTTTCATCAAGCCGCTTGAACCCAAGTTGTCGTATACATAGCCTGCACCAAGGCCAACGCCCAGTTTGGTGAAATAGTCTAAGTTTGTGTCAAGAAGGTTGTCCTTATGTAGCGGAATACCGAACTTGAATTTTGCGTAGTAGCCTTCGTCCCGGCTCTGGCCAACTTCGGGCAAGTAGCGGTCTCTGCGTTCCTCAAGTGGCACAGAGAGGTACGGTAGGGCAAGAATCGTCTTGTCAAACAACCGAAAACGAACGTCTTTGAGGATGATCCGTTTTCCAGGTCGAAGGTCCACATTGTCCGCCTCGAACTCGTAGTGAGGGTGCTCCTTACTGCATGTAGTGAAAGAGCCGTGCTCACAGAAGATTCTTCGCTCGGTTCCATAGATGGTTGCCCCCGTCGTATAAACGTCACCAAGAACGCGCTTTCGAAGCAACGATGGGCGAAGTTCTGCGGCGGACTCTTTGGCCTCAAATGACTTTTGCTTGAAGTCAACGCGGATTTGACCGCCGCTGATGACCGAATCCGCGCCAATGAGTTTCACGTTGCCGCTGCCAACGAATACTTCGGTTTCGGTATCTGCCTCCAAAGCGTCGCAGAAGATGTCGTAACCTCGGTACTGAACTCGGACTCCTCCTTCTGCGAAGAACTTCTTGCTTTCATATCGGGTCTTCGGGGCGCTGAGAATCCGCAGTTGTCGGTCTTCATCCTGTCCTGGTAGTCCAGGTGGAAGAGAGCCATCCCGTGGGGGCAGACCTGGAAATCCGGTCGGCTGGAGCGGATTTTGCTTTTGCTGTTGGCCCTTCCAAAATCCAACCCTATCCAGTGTGTTCCCGAACTCGCGGACACCAGTGGCCAGACCAGCCATCTGACATTGCCCCACGGTGGACAGTGAGAGAAACAGAAGGGCAGCGCTATTTCTCACTCGAGTTTCCTCAGGTAGATCAGCCCAATGAGCCCAAAAATGATGTTGGGGAGCCAGGCTGCGACCGCCGGAGGGGTCCAGTGATTCGGGGCAAACACCTGGGTTGTGACCACGAACGCGTTGTAGTAAAGCATCACGATGATCACGGAGAGGAATACGCCGACGAAGGCTCCTCGTGGGGCTAGACGAATGGCGAAGAGCGGGCCAAGGAGAGCGAAGATGATGCAGGAGGCAGGGAGACTGTAGCGTGTATGGAACGCGACCTCCATTTCGGTCGTATCGCGCCCTACTCGCTTTGCCTCGTCGATGGTTGCCTGAAGTTGGGTCAGCGTCTGCCCCTCGGGCAAAGCGTCCCCCATGATGTTGTCAACGACGATCGGCTCGTTGATAACTACTTCCTTCCCAGGCTGCCACTGACTCAGTTCTCCCTTCTTGATGACGAAGACCTCGGCATTTCCGAGCCGCCAAACGCCACGCCGGTAGGTACCCGATTCAGCACGCCATATCCAAGTGGAATCTACGTCTGGCCTTTCGTATATGATGACCCGGTGTAGATCTAGTCCATCACCGCCATCCGCCCGCGTGACCAACCCGATATTGACCGAGTAGCGCTTCAAATTGAGGGTGAGGTTCGAGCGAAAGTCAGAGGGAGCCGCGGCCAAAATCGCGACTTCCTGCATCAGCTTGCGGCTGGAAACCTCTGCTGGGGGCATTACGCGTTCGGCCAGGAAGAAGTTTAACCCTGCCGAGAAGACGCCGAAGAGAACCGCGGGGATCAGGATTCGCCGATATGG
>CALMEF010000107.1 GCA_937862825.1 uncultured Armatimonadota bacterium | reverse complement strand
CACCATAAAGACAAAAGTGGGGAAAGTGGTTTGAACCTCCAAACCCCAAACGAAAACCCCGTTACGCGAGCCACTAAAAGCGCCTGCCAGTAGCGCAGGACCCACCGCTTGGGCTAACGTGCCTCCCTTTGAGACAGCGTTCGCCGCAACGGTGCCTGCAATAGCCATCACGGCTCCAACGGAGAGATCAATACCTCCCGTAGCGATCACCAGGGTCATTCCCAGGGCTAATAGACCCACGGGAGCAGCACGGTTCAGGATGTCTATGAGACTCCCGTACAACCGACCATCACGCACGGTGATTTCTAGGAAGCCCGGTGTAAAAACAGCATTAAAAACGAGCACCAACATGAGGGCGATGGCAGCCCATGCCCACGCAGGTGTGCGTTTCACGTGCCAGCAATCTCCTTAACGATCGACTCTTCGCTGACCTCCGGTCCACTCAAGGTGCCAACTTGTTGCCGATCCCTCATGACCACTACCTTTGTGCAGGACTTGACAACCTCGGCGAGTTCTGATGAGATAAATACAAAGGAGCGACCAGAAACTCGAAGGGACTCAACGAGAGACATAATCTCAAACTTCGCACCTACATCAATCCCTCTCGTTGGCTCATCGAGAATAAGTACGTCTGGCTCGACGGCAAGCCATCTCGCCAAAAGAACTTTCTGCTGATTCCCACCGCTCAAGAACTGAATGGGACGATCAATATCGCCAGGAGTCACCTGAAGTCTCTGCACCAAGTCTTCAGCCAACGTGCGTTGCTGCTTACGACTGATCGGCCTAAACCAGCCGCGCTTGACCTGAGTCAAAACTACAATGTTCTCGCGAATGGTCAACTCAGGGAAAATGCCCTCATTCTTCCGATCTTCTGAGCAGTATCCGAGTCCATGCGAAATCGCCCGGCGAGGATTCCACCGTCGCACCCGCTGGTGACCTACGGACAACGTCCCCTGATCCGCGTTGTCAATGCCGAACAGGAGTCTTGCCGTCTCGGTTCGCCCGGAACCTAGAAGCCCAGCCAACCCCAGTGTCTCGCCACCCCTCAGCTCAAGAGAGACATTGGACACTCTTCCCCGTCTTCCTAGCCCTGATGTGGCAATCTTGAGGTCGCTTGATACGCTATGCGATTGGTTAACAGATTCGCGGTCCAGGCTGCTGGCATCACGTCCTATCATCTCGGAAACGAGTTGCAGCCGCTCAAGTTCGGGGGTCTTCCAAGTGCCGACGCGCTTCCCGTTCCGCAAGATGGTGATTCGGTCGGATACCGCGTAGACCTGATCCAAGAAGTGAGTTACGAAGATGATCCCCAGTCCTTCATCCCTAAGTTGTCGCATCACGCCAAAAAGGCTTTCAACTTCATCCACATCCAGGCTGGAGGTCGGCTCGTCAAGAATCAGGACTTTGGCGGAGACGTCTAGTGCCCTGGCAATTGCCACCATTTGTTGCATGGCGATGGAGAGTCTGGCCAAAGGCTGCTGAACATCAACGCTAATGCCCAGCCTCGCCATCGCGCTTTCCGCCCGGCGGCGCATTTCCCGCCATCGAATCCCATGTGGCCCAGTTGGCTCGCGTCCAAGGACCAAGTTCTCCATAACCGTTAGGTTGGGGAGCAGGTTAACCTCTTGATAGACCGTGCTGATTCCGTGCTGAACCGCTTCCGCCGGCGTCCTAGGTGCGATGGGGGCTCCGGCTAGCATGAGCATGCCGGAGTCCGGTGGGTAAACCCCAGTCAAGGTCTTGATTAACGTACTCTTCCCTGCACCGTTCTCGCCGAGAAGCGCATGGATCTCTCCAGACTGCAAATCGAAGTCAACATCGACAAGAGCATGCGTGCCGACAAACGATTTGCTGACCCCACTTAACTCAAGTAGCGAGGGCATTAATACTTTCGGTTCGGTAACTCCTTCGAAGCCACAGATTGATCGAAAATGCCATCTTCGACGACGGTTCGCTTTTGCAAGGTCTCACCCTTCATGAGTTTCTCGGCAGCGTCCATGATGTTCGGGCCCAGTAAGGGATTGCACTCTACGGTGCAGTTTAACTTTCCATCAACCATGGCTTGGAACGCATCTTTGATTCCATCAATGGAAATGATGATGATGTCCTTGCCAGGTTTCTTACCCGCTTCCTCTATCGCCTGGATCGCGCCGAGGGCCATGTCATCGTTGTGGGCATAGACCGCATTGATAGATGCGCCCTCAGGGCTCTTCAACAGTGCTTCCATCACTTCCTTGCCCTTTGTTCGAGTGAAGTCGCCGGTTTGGGAAAAGACGATTTCAACTCCCGGGGTTTTTTCGATGGCTGTCCGGAATCCCTTCGCTCGGTCATTGGCTGGAGCGCTACCAGGTGTGCCGGTCAACTCAGCAACTTTGCCTTTCCCGTTGAGCGCCTTGGCAAGCCACTCGCCGGCCATTTCGCCTTCCTTGATGAAGTCTGAACCGATGAATGTCGTGTAGAGATCTTCCGGTACGTCCGCTCGACGATCCGAAATAATCACCGGAATTCCAGCCTTTTTCGCCTCTTGAAGTACTGGACCCCAGCCGGTCTCAACCACCGGGGAGAAGGCGATAACGTCAACTCCCTGCGAGATAAAGGAGCGAATCGCCTTGATCTGATTCTCTTGCTTTTGCTGGGCATCCGCGAACTTCAGTTCAATACCCCGAGCCGCGGCTTCGGCTTTGATGCTCTCCGTGTTTGCAGTTCGCCAGCCACTCTCTGCCCCAACCTGAGCAAATCCAAGCGTGAACTTCTTTGCGGGAGGAGACCCTGCTGTGGGTTGTCCAGTAGTGCCAGCCGACTGATCACCGCCCGAACTGCCACACCCCGCGAGTAACAACCCCATCAAGCCGTACAAGAGAAAAGCGTATCGTTGCATTGTCGTTGTTTCCTTACCGGCAATGGACTAGTTGCCCGTTACCGCAAACGATTATAGGCCACAAACGAACTCCGAAGTTCACACCTGGTCGGGCTTCTTCCTGACCGTCCTCGCGCCCGCTGTTGTCGGTCCGACCTTGCCAGCCTTCGGTTCGATCCGGATTCGCACAGAATTCTTCCCCTTCGTGAGATTCTCCGCGATCGGATAGATCACGTCAAAGTAGCGGTTGAGAGGTCTTCCCTCAAGGTCGTCTGAGGCGATCACTGTTCCATCAACCTTGATCACAAAATCCGGTCGATTACGATCATTCCCCCAATACGTCATGACGAGTTCGTTCAGCGCGGCAGTGTCGACCTTCATGTCGAACTCGAGCCAACCGTTTACGAGCGGCTGACGAGTTCCCCGCTCATTCTGCTCGCGAACATCGGTGCGCTCTTGAGTCAAGTTATGGTCGCGCTCGGGTTGCATCTGGCCAATCATCATCTGATCAATCGTTCGTGACTGCAAATCTCGAAGCCTTTCCTCTTCGGCGCGGTAATGAGCCTCGGTAGAAGCCCACTCTTCAGCGGAAAACTGGTCGAAGTAAACGGCGTAACGATCTTCAACCATGGCAAAGAAAGGAGCGAATTCGAGATCGTTTGGCTTGATCACCCCCTTCGAACGAAATCGCAAAGCTTGACCAGGAACTGGCTCGAGCCAATCCTTGACATCTTTGCCGCCTGTGACCAGCACCGGGGTTTTGAATATATCAGCGGAGTCACGGCGACGTCCCTGTGGTGCGTCCCCAAGGTCTGCAGCGAGAACCACTGGGCCGCACAGAATGGCACCTCTTTTGGCGTTGTCTGGCGTCGGTTCGAATCTCAACTCCATAGGCAGGGTGAAAGTTAGGTTGTCACCCTTCTTCCAGTTCCTATTGATGGAAACGTAAGTTCCAGGCTGATTGGAGGTGGAGACGACCTTGCCGTTGACCCGAAACTCAAGGCTGTCAGAGGCCCATTTTGGATGTCTGATCCTTAAGTCAAACTTGTGGGTGCCTTCGACAATCCTGACTGAGACAGACCCGGTATTCGGGAAATGCGTTTCCTGCCGTAAGGTGATGTTCGCATCCTTCCAAGTCAACTCACTTGGCATAAAGAGGTTCAACCAAAGGGTCGTGGCATCCTGGTGGAAGTAGATCGAGTCACCGTGCTTCGTATGATTTTCCATCCCCGATCCGTGACAACAAGTAAAGTCATTGAACTTGTTGCTGTAGCGTCGGAAGGAGTTGGTCGCCAGGGGAACGAAGTAAGTCACCATGCCCGTTTTCGGGTGCTGCGACGCCAAGATATGGTTCAAGTAGGCTCGCTCATAGAAGTCCATCTGGTGAGCCGAGGGATTCCACGAAAATAGATGCCGCGTCAACTTCAGCATGTTGTAGGTGTTGCAAGTCTCTGCGGTGTTTGTTGAAATGCGTTCTGCCAGTTGGTCCGGCGCGCCGAGATACTCCCCGTTGCTGTTTCCCCCGATGGCATAGGTGTGATGATTGACTACGCGCTCCCAAAAGAACCTTACCGTCGTGGCAGCACGGCTGTCCCCAGTCAACTCGTAAAGTCGCGCCAAACCGATCAACTTGGGAATCTGTGTGTTAGAATGCTTGCCACCCAAATTGTCCTGACCTTCCGCAAGTGGATCCAGAACCCGCTTATCGTAGAACTTCCTCGCTAAGTCCAAATACTTTGCCTTCTTGGTTCGCGCGTAGAGTTCGGCGAGCACATCGTTCATCCCCCCGTACTCGGTTCCAAGCATGGTTTGCCACTGATCCTCGGTGAGTTTCTTCGTTATGCTGATTGCCCAATCACCAAACTTCTCAGCAACCTCAAGTGCCCCTTTACCTTGCGTCATTAGGTGCGCATCCAAGAGGCCCGCAAAGACCTTGTGGTGGACGTACCAAGGCGACCACATTCCATTCAAGTCAAATCCGCCACTCCGTAAGTTGCCGGCGGCTACTTCGGCCCATATGGCGTCAAGTCGCTTGCGGTCAAAGCCGGGTTTTTCACCGTTTGGCCCAGGGCGATCAAATCTAAACGCACACAGAAAACCGTCTGGACGCGCGCGCTGACATTCAGCAAGTCCCTCAACAATGACGTTGATCCGATCCTTAAACCGCTGATCACCGGAGCGGGCAAACTCTTGTGCGCAGGCGGTCAAGTAATGACCCAAGGAATGCCCAGACAGCCCACCAGTCTCCCAGCCTCCGTATATCTCAGCCCCGGGCTCAAGGCCGCTGTTTGCGCGGAATCCAGCCAAAAGGCGGGCGGGCTCCAGTTCGAGCAAATAGGTAGCCGTCGCCCTATGGCTTGTTTCGAACTCTCCTCCCGTGAGTTTCACGGCGGAAAGCGGAAAGGGTGTCGCAACGATCTTGGGTAGTTCCATCATCCTCATCGAGCAAGCAATCAGTGCGCCTATCACTTGAGCGACCACTCCCAAAGTCCTGTTGACCACCCCTTCTGCAACTTCACGTCTAGCCGCATTGCGGACGTCTTCACCGGAGTGAACGTGATTCTGTTGGGTTTATCCTTGATGACGCCGAAGACATCCTTTGACTCGACTGGCCTCCAAGTTTCCCCATCCTTGAACGATAGTTTCCAGGATTCTGGAACACGGCACTCACCTCGACCCGTGTCATCAAACCAGTAGAGAACGGCCTCGGAGACCGTGGTCGGTTCGGAAAAGGTGTACTCGATCCACTCGTCGGTGCCTTTCTTTGGCCACCAGTGAAAGAACGGGTTCGAATCATCACCCATGAATGCTGGCTCAAGCCCATCGTTGATTGCTCGTGGGGTCGTCCCGCCGGAAGTCGTTACCTTTGCCTTGGTAGCGGGAGTTGGCACAGGCGTGGGCTTCGCTGCGTCACGGAGTCGGGGTAACCAAACCAACATTTCTGATCGGCCCCGATTTGCCCAGGCGTAATACGGAATCAACGTTAGGGTCTTCTTTTCTTCGGAAACTGATCCGTCATCCTGGCCCGAGAGAGCCTTTGCTCCTCCAGTGATGGTTACGATTCCACCGAGCAAGTCGTCTCGTCGCACCGCTCTTAGCTCAACCGGGTCCTCAAGCAGGACGTTTCGCACCATATCACCATTATCTGGCCCTTCCGCGCAGTACACGAATGGTCCGCGCTGAATAGCCACCCTTCCCTTGTTGGCAAGCACCTTTTCGTTGGAAATGATGCGTCGGATGGCTACGGGCAAGTCCAACTCAATCTGGTCGCCTGCCTTCCATGTTCGATCAATAACGAAGTAACCCTTCTTCATTGAACTTGAAACAGGTTTCCCTCCAACCTTCACTTGGAATGCAGGCACGTTGTCGGCAAAGTGAAACAAATCGGAGGGCACAGCCTCGTTGCGGGCCCAACCCGGAATACGAACGTTGATGGCGAACTTTCCAGATTTGGTGGGGTTTACCGTTATTCGAACCCGGCCGTCCCATGGAAACTCTGTTTCCTGAAGGATTTCAACCTGCTGACCCGAATCCAAGCGAATCTGCGCTCGACCAGAACCGAACAGATTGACGAAGAGGTTGTTAGCGCTTTGAGCATAGAAATAACCTGGTAGCGATGCCATGAACCGAGTGACATTGCCCGGACAGCAGGCAACGCCAAACCACGGGCTCCTCGCGTGTTGACCGATGGATTCAAGCGGGTTCGGATAGAAGAATCCTTTCCCGTCTAGCGATACACCAGAGATCAGCCCGTTGTATAAGGTTCGCTCGAAAACATCTACATACTTCGCATCCCCGTGCAAGAGATACATCCGATGATTCCAAAGGTCATTACCGACTTGCGCGCACGTTTCGCAATACGCGCTCATGTTGGGCAGTTCATAGGCCTTGCCGAATGCCTCGCCCGCGCCGGTCGCTCCGATCCCTCCGGTTACGTAGTATTTGCGACCGACCACATCGTTCCAAATCGTATCGATTGCCGATAGGTAATCCTTATCACCCGTCAACGCAGCGACGTCAGCCATGCCCGAGTACATGTACGTCGCTCGTACCGCGTGCCCAACCGCCTCCTTCTGCTCAATAACTGGCTTATGAGCCTGCCAATACTCTCCACTGCCGCCCCGGCAGTCCAGAAAGAACTTTGCCAGGTTCAAGTACTCACGCTTCTGAGTCTCGCGAAACAGCCTAACGAGCGCCATTTCGATCACTTGGTGCCCCGCCCAAATTCGCTTTTTGCCAGGTCCGAATGTGCGAACCAAAAGGTCGGCGCTCTTGATGGCAACATCGAGAAACGGCCGCTTCTTTGTCGCTTGATAGTAGGCCACAGCGGCCTCGATCATGTGACCGAGGTTGTAGAGCTCGTGGCTGTCATGCTGTTCCAACTCCCATCGTTCTTTGCCAGCCCAAGGGTGTGGCGCAGCGGGATTGATGGTGCGCGTCGTATAGAGGTATCCATCAGGTTCTTGCGCTGCCTGGATCTTTGCGATGAGAGAATCCACGTAGGCTTCTAACTTGGGATCGCGGTTTACACTCAATGTATAAGCGGCACCTTCGATAACCTTGTACACATCGGTATCATCGAACGGATATCCAGGAGGCTTGGTGTCCTCCAAAACCTCGCCCTTGAGAACCTTTGCCGCACGCTCGAAGTGGTACACGCGCTTTGACTTTTCACATTGCTCAAATGCGAATGGAATCGTCACGGTCCGATTGATTTCAATTTTGGGCGCCCAGAACTTATCAGTTAACTTGACCGCAGTGAAAGGCACCGGTTTGATCGCATAGTCGTTAAGGGGCATGGCGGCAATGGCAAGAAGAACACTGATCATCGTGATTTGAACCTCAGTATGGTCACAGAATAGGAGGGGAAAGTCCGCGTGACACGGTTCTGTCGAACCGTGCTGATAGATTCGCGCGGAAAGATTCTTCGCGGCGCCTCATACGAGTTTTCTGCAGTTGGCTGATCCGCGGAAAGTTCGGTAACGATTGCCCTTGCGAAGGACCCTCCGCTAATCGCCACGTCCAGGTCTGCAGGCTGATCTGAAGCGTTGAGGACCTTAACAATTACGTCACCATTGGAATCCTTTCCCGCGACCGACAGAACCCGATCTACGCGTGGTAGAGATTCGTCGAAAATCAGCCGTCCGTCAAGGAAGCAAAGAACCCTGCGCCCAATCGTCTGCAACTTGACGTCATACCAACGCCCTTGCTCAACGCCGCCGTTCACTTGACGAATGGGCCCAGCCACCTCGAGTCCATGTTGACGATTCTGCCAACCACCGACATTGAAATGAACCCTGCGACCGTCGGCATTCCCTGCCGAGACGACAAAGCCCTCTGCGCCTTTAACACTTCTTGCTTTCAGGGTTACGGTGACATCTTGAAACCCATCGCCAAAGTAAGTCCAACAGTCAAAGCCAAGGTCGGTCTGAGCATAGACATTGTCACGAACTTCCCACTTGCCGCTACGCGGCTTCCATGCCGAAAAATTGTTCAGATCCCGAGTAACTCCGTTCTGTTCGAGCCGGATGTCCTTGAACTCAGCCTGAGTCAGGTAAGAGCCGAGGCCGATTGGTCCTCGAATTGGGGATTCGCCGCTCGCTCTAAAATCCACCTTGGTTTCCAAACCGACTTCAGGCAGATTTTCGGCAAACATCTTGCAGGCATAGTACGAGGCCCGACCGTAAGCCCGTGAACTGTCAAAGTGAATCAAGTTAACTTCCCACTGCCTCCTGTTCGTGTTTTCCAGTAGTGGTGCGTAGGAACCCATCGTGACGAGATCGGCATTCTTCTCCATGCTCATCATGTAAGCAGCGTCGCCAACCGTGGCCAACATATTGCCCCGCCCAACACCCGAGTTTGTTGCAAACTCGCCAATGTAAACCTTCCAAGGTACGTCGCGGGAGTACTTCGCAAAACTGTCAAAGTTCTGAACCGCCCAGTTCACGGGACGGTAAGCATGTTCATCAACGATGTCCAACTGGCTTCCTGCGGCATCGATTGCTGGTTGGTCAATGCCCGAAATCCACGAACTCAAGGCGACCTTGAGGTGGGGATACTTTGCCTTGATAGCCTCAGTGAATAACTTCACCCTTGCACCGTATCTGGGGCCTTGTTGCTCATTTCCGATCTCCACAACCCGCATGTTGAAGGGCTTGGGGTGACCGGCTTTAGCCCGAAGCGCACCCCACTTTGAGGTTGGTGGACCAATTGCATATTCTATGGCGTCAAGCGTGTCTTGAATGAGCCCGGGCAGATCCTCATCGGGAAGAAAGGTCCCGCTCCGGAACGCACACGAAACACCAACGTTGAACACGTAGAGTGGCTCTGCTCCGATATCCTCACAAAACTGGAGCCACTCGTGATAGCCAAAGCCGTTGGACACCCAGTAGCCCCAGGGAATGAATGTCGGCACACGATCCTCCAAAGGACCCAAGGTCTGCTCCCAGCGCGGGCGCGTCTCCACGGTTATCCCCTCGACCACGCACCCGCCCGGCCAGCGAATGAACCCGGGCTTCAAATCCGCAATCATTTGAGCCAGGTCGGGTCGCAAGCCGTTTGGACGATTTTTGAATGTTCTCGCCGGAAACAACGAAACGAAATCGACGAGGACATCTCCCCGGCCAAGGGGAGCCAGAGCAAACCGCCCCTTTGGATCGGAACCCGTCGCGGTGATATCCAGATTCACCTTTGACCACGCTTTGCTGCTGGGCACGGTAAACCGCCGACTTCCAAGCAAGGTCCCGTCTTCTCCGAGCAGCCTCGCCTCAAACGCGCCGGCAAAAGATTCGTTAAGTAAGAACAAGGACAGACGCACCTTCTCGCCCTTAACGAAGTTCATGCCCCAGAATCCTTCGTTCACGAGACTTCCACCAGGCTTGTCGACACTTAGACGTACAGCATGGGGGCTTGCCTTGCTTAACGGCCTGTCCGCGGTCAAAGCGACTGAGACTCCAACACCTTCGAGTCTCCAGCCGGGAGTGGCGTTTCCAGCGTAGGGCCACTCCATTCGAAAATCCTTCGAACGCCCTTCCCAGAAACTCGGGTTCTTCGGAGCGTGCAATTCGCGACCGACAATCGGACAACCTTGAGGCGCCGAAGCGTCCTCAAATCCGCGATTTTGAATCAGTTCAGCATAAAGTCCGCCTTCTCCAGAGTTGTTGATCTCCTCAAGAAAAACGCCATAGAGACCCTTGGGAACCTTGGCTCCGGGTCTGTTCAAGTTGACGTCAATTCGGCCTTGGTTGACCGAGAGTGCAAGTAAGGCAACGAGGGCTGTCATCTTGGCCCGGTACTCCTGAGATTCATTCGCATTGTTGATAGACCAGTCACCATGATACAAGACCTCATGTCATGATAGGAGGATGCTTGAGGGAAGTGTGCCAAATGGGACGGTGACCTTCCTCTTCTCAGATATCGAAGGAAGCACCAAACTTTGGGAGGCGCACCCAAAAGAAATGCAGGAGGCGCTGGCCCTGCACGACGCTACGCTTCGAAAGCACATTGTCGAAGGAGCCGGATTCACGTTCAAAACCATGGGGGATTCGTTTTGCGTGGCATTCACGGTCGCACGCAATGCCATAGAAACCGCCACGGCGATTCAACTCGCCTTGAAGCAGGCGTCTTGGTCAACGCCCACACCTATCAAGGTCCGGATGGCAGTCCACACGGGTGCGGTTGAATCCCGCGATGATGACTATTTTGGGCCACCTCTAAACAGAGTCGCCCGCCTGCTTTCAACGGCCCATGGCGGACAAATCGTCCTCTCTCAGACTTCGTACGAACTCGTTCGTGACTCGTTGCCGAATCCGATCTCGCTTCGAGACATCGGCCAACATCAACTCAAGGATCTCGAACGGCCAGAGCAAGTATTTCAAGTCGTTCATCCAGATTTACCAGACAACTTCCCTCCGCTTCGTTCCCTGACCACGTTCCCAAACAACCTTCCACAGCAAGTCACGACATTCATCGGTAGAGAGAAGGAGATCATCCACATCAAGCAGTCCATCCAGAAGGATCGGCTTGTCACTCTCACAGGCTCGGGCGGGACCGGAAAGACCCGGATCAGCCTACAGGCTGCTGCAGAGATACTGGAACGCTACGAAGACGGCGCTTGGTTCGTGGAGTTAGCCCCGATTTCAGACCCATCCCACGTTGCGCAGGCCATCGCCTCGACTCTCGGGATTTCGGAGTCAAGTGCCAGTACCAGCCAACTCATCGTCGATAAACTGGAGAATCTCGAACTTCTCTTGATCATTGACAACTGCGAGCATGTGCTTGCCGAAGTGGCTCGACTTGTTGACCTGATCCTACGACGATGCCCTCGGACTCGAATACTGGCCAGTAGCCGTGAGCCCCTTGGGATATTTGGCGAGCACATCTATCGAATACCCTCACTCTCAACGCCTGATCCCGCTATCGCACAAACTGCCGAAACACTCTCCCACTTCGAATCAGTTCGCCTCTTCATCGATCGTGCGCTGATGGCCAAGAACGACTTTAATGTAACGAATCAAAATGCTCCCGCACTTGCCTCGCTCTGCCACCGGTTGGACGGTATTCCCTTAGCCATTGAACTCGCTGCAGCCCGCACCCGGGCACTCTCCATCGAGCAAATTGAAAGCAAATTGGACCAAAGATTCAACTTGCTCACCAGCGGGAGCCGGACCGCACTTCCGAGACAGCAAACCCTGAGGGCCCTCGTGGACTGGAGTTACGACCTGCTCAGCGATAACGAAAAGTTGCTACTCGCAAGAGTGTCAGTCTTTGCGGGTCCGTGGACCTTGTCCCTTGCCGAGCAGGCCTGCTCCGGTGAAGGTATTGATGAGGTTGAGGTGTTTGAGCTCCTTAGCTCCCTTGCTGATAAAAGCCTCCTGACCACCGACCAAAGTGGATCCGAAACACGGTTTGGACTCCTTGAGACAGTCCGCCAATACGGCGCTGAACGCCTTACCAAGATGGGCGAGTCAGACCTCCGTAGGCAGCGCCACACCGAGACGTTTTGGCGGGCCCTTTCCGATCTCAGAAAGGGCATTTATGAAGACAGGCCCGAGGCCATGGCGCAAGTTGATCCCATCTACCCTGACTTGCGATTGGCAATCCGTCATGCGATCAATGACAACCCACCGCTCGCCGCCGAGATGGTGCTTCGCTTTTGGAGGTACTGGCTCTTTCGTGGGCGAATGCGAGAAGGGCTTCAGACATGTCGTTCAGTGATGGAATCAGTGGAGCGACACCAAGCAGATCCGGTTGCCCAAGTGCGAGCCGGGCTGACGCTTGGCATCCTCATATACCTGACTGGTGACTACCCTTCGGCCCAACCGATACTTCAAAGGGCCTTTGATCTAGCCAAGTCCACGGACGACGAAGAACTACAACTGCTAACGACTTTTGCCCTTGCCAATGTGTTCTCGTACGAGGTCACCAGACGAGAGCAGGTGAAAGCATTGTACGAACAAGCAGTCGCCATGTTCCGAGCACTTGGGGACAATGTGGGAGCGGCCCGAGCAGAACTGAACATGGCGCTCAATGTGGCCGAGGATGACCCGATAAGGGGTATCGAGTTGTATAACAAGGCTCTAAGCAGTCTCGCCAATCAGGGGCTAAAACGACACATCTCAATTTGCCTCGGCAACTTGGGGCTCTGTTATGAAGACACACATGACTTTCCTCAAGCCATCGAGAATCATGCGAAAGCCCTGCAAATGCGCGTTGAAATGAATGAGACGCCCGGAATCGCCGGTTCGCTCGAATCAATTGTCCGCTGTATGCATGGCCTTGGGCTAAAGGAGTCGTCTTGGCGCGATCTAGTGCTCATCTCAGCAGTCACGGTTCGGCTTCGCGACGAGTCGGGAATGAGGTCTGAATGTCCAATCTCGCGCGACGACCTTGTGACCAGCTACGGAGAACTCGAAGAGGAGGCTAAATTGTTGAAGTTGTGGGACGATTCCAGCCGCTTACCGATGTCTGAAGCGGTGTTGGCCGCGCAGAGTTTGCTGGCAAATCTAGGGCAACTTACGGCGAAATAAGGCACCGCCAGCGGCAATCCACAGGTCGTCACCTATCGTGGTAAGGTCGGTCACATCGGGCTCAATCCACCTATTCCAGTTTGGTTCAGTGAGCGAACCGCCACTCCATAACCGAACACCGCTCAATGACCCGACCCAAACCTGCTGACCTCTTCGGAAAAGTCTTGTTACAAACCCATCAGGTAAGCCAACCACCTCGCAACGATCTCCCCGAAGAGCATGAAGGCCTCCAACGTATGTGCCAACCAGTGGATTACCGGACTCGTCAACTTCAAGCGCAGTGATCCAATCATCTCGAAGCCCGTGTGCTTCGTGGAAGTGGCTTACGGTTCCTGTCGACCGCTCAACGCGAACAAGGCCATTGTTCTGCGTACCCACAAGGACGTGATCCTTAGTGACAAGGATGGACGTAGTTGGTCGGCTCCTTAATGGCTCAACATCGAAGCGATGAATAGGTTGTCGGCCTGTAACAAATTCACTCCATCCGCCCTGTTGGGCAACGAACAGCGAGTTCTTCTCAACGAAGATTGCCGTAGCAGTCGTTCGTGGGAGTTTCAAATTGAGAGGTCGTTCAGTCCCCTCCTCAGTGACCTCAACAAGGCGTCCATCGGCGCGTCTTACCACGGTTTTCCCGTTCCAAAGGACAGACTGACGCCACGGTTGCTGCGTGCCAGTAGCAGTGCGCTTGTGAAGGCCTAACGCTCGCCCATGCCTCGGCGCAATCCACAGCCTCGTTTTGACCGGTACCAGTGAAACGGCCTCCCTTGGCAGACTCCGTTGGGGTAGAGGCAGCTGCTTCCAACTAGATCCAGTCAGCCGATATGCACCTTGATCAGCCGTTCCGACGACTAGACTTCCTGTTTGATCAACCACAGCACATGTTGCCAAACGAGACGGGAGCCTCGGCTGGAAGTCAATGAGGCTTCCCCGTTGGAGGTGAACTAGCCCCCGCAATGGGACGATCCACCAAGTCTTGCCCTTGAAAGCAACGTGCCCAAGCGCACGGCTGACCTCCTTTGGAGGAGTCAGGCGAGAAGGAAGCCAATCGGCGATGTCTGAGAACGCCCCGTCTCTCAACAGAGACGACTGCTCCGCTCTCACTTGGAGCCCTGATGATACGGCTTGAACGTGCCGAATCCTCAGGCCGGGCAACCCATCTTCCCGCGTATAGTGCTTGACACCCTTGCCAGACCAGGCTAAGAGTCCACCAGTCGTTCCAGCGTACGTAACGCCACGGCTGACAGCAAGCGACGTCACCGACGTCACGTTTGCCCAGACGTCAACCCTCGCAACCCCATAGGCGAAGACTAAGGCGAGAACGATCGCCGGACCTCCGCCCGGTTGTGGGCCAGATCGGTCGCAATAACCACATATTCACCTTTAACCTCTCCCGTAACTAAGACACGCCAGCGAAACTTTCCACTAACCTCACTACGTGAAAGTGACAGTCTTCGACCATCAGCCAATGCAATCTCGACCCTCGCAACTTGCCTCTCAGTGACGGCAATCACCTCGATGCCACCCTCTTTGGTCCGACACGTCACTTCCATGGTTGGCTGGGTCTGATCAACCTGAACCCGGAAGACCTCGTTTCGCAATGAACCGTCCGCGTTTAGCACCCAAATCGGAATCTCGACCTGGCCCCCCTTTATCCCGGGAGGCAGATCAAAGCGGAACTCGAACTTCATGG
>CALMEF010000106.1 GCA_937862825.1 uncultured Armatimonadota bacterium | reverse complement strand
GTCAATAGGAGAATAGAGAGCACGGGGTTGCTTCAATCATGTCCACTCGCTGTGCCATAGCGTGAAAATCAGCCAGATAAATCCTATGGCTGGGACAACGATCGTCCAGAGATTTTGTGTTTGGGAATACCAACACAGGCCGCCGCCGAGCAGAAGACAGGGTGGTATCCACTTGTAGCGCAGAGCCTCGGGAGCGTTCAGAAAGGGAAGTAGGTCGAGCCAGTCCACTTTTTCGCCTCAGTTAGCCTCATTGTTGCGCCAGAGAACCAGGATAAGCCAGATAACGTCGAGTGCCGACAGAGCTCGGGTTGCTGGCATTTTGCTTACGTAGTACCAGCCGATGCCAGCGATGATGAGGGCAATTGGATTCAGCCACTTGAGGCACCCCGCGTCATGAAGGTCAAGGATGTAGAACAAGTCGGTCCAGTCCATGCGCAAAGCAGTTACGCCTCCGGGCTCAACGGGTTGCAGTGGCCTTACATCTCGCGGCGGTATTCCAGGGCGCTGAGGAGTGTGGCGGAGTCTGCGTAATCAAGTTCCCCTCCCACGGGCATGCCGTGGGCGAGGCGAGTGATTTTGATACCAAGGGGCTTGATCAACTTGGCCAGATAAAGCGCGGTGGCGTCGCCTTCCAGCGTCGGATTCGTCGCCACAATAACCTCTTTCACATCGCCTTCGAGACGGGTTAGCAGTTCTTTGACTCGCAATTGCTCCGGGCCGATGCCGTCCATTGGGCTGAGTAGCCCATGCAGGACATGATAGAAGCCGTGGAACTCATTGATACGTTCCATTGCAGCGATGTCCCGTGGTTCTGCGACGATGCAGATTAGTGATGGGTCCCGTTTGGGATCGCTGCAGACATCGCAACGCTGATGCTCGCTAACGTTCTGGCAGAGCTCGCAGAAACCCAGTTGTCGTTTTGCTTCGACAATGGCGTTAGCCAACTGCGTGATGTTGTGCTCCGGTTGTCGGATCAGGTGATACGCCAGACGTTGGGCGGACTTAGGGCCGACGCCAGGCAGTTTTTCGAGTTCTGCGATGAGGTTGGCGAGGGGCCGTGCGAAGAGCATTAACCTGAATTGTAGCGTACTGAGTAGACTCAAAACCGTTCGTGCCGACAGCCGCATTCACCACTTTGGGTTGCAAAGTCAACCAATATGAAACTCAGCGCATTCTCGAGTCCTTCGAGGAAGGTGGGTTCGAAGTTGTCCCTTTCGATTCTGCAGCGGACGTCTACGTGATCAACTCCTGCAGCGTGACGTCAATTGCCGAGAGCAAGAGCCGCTATACGATCCGGCGAGCCTCCCGACTCAACCCAGATGCAAAGGTTGTGGTTACTGGTTGCGCGGCGCAAATGGCGGTTAACAAGGGCGAAACGTTGGAGGGCGCGGATTTGGTTGTTCCGAACCCGGAGAAGTTGGAGACGTTTAAGCGGTTTCGCCAGAAGTTCCCCGACCTTGGCCCTTCCATCACAAACGTGTCGGAGGGAGCTGTTGGATTATCCTTGGGGCGCACTCGAGCCACCTTGAAGGTGCAAGATGGCTGTAATGCGATGTGCAGTTATTGTTCCATCCCATTTACACGGCCTGGAATGGTTTCTCGACACGCCGAGGAGGTTCTCTCCGAGGCGGAGAAGTTGCGTGACTTGGGTTATCGCGAACTTGTGCTGACCGGTGTTCTAATTGGGGCCTACGGTCCCGATTCGGGCAGCGGTGGACCCGACTTTGAAGAACTCGTCGACATGATCTCGGATAGTGTTGGCCCTGGGGTGCGAATCCGCATCAGTAGTATTGAGCTCGGACAAGTTACCAATCGTTTGATTGACCTTGTTTTAGGAGGCAAGGTGGTGCCACACCTCCACATTCCGCTTCAATGTGGCAACGATCAGGTGCTCATGGACATGAATCGGAAGTACACCCAGGCTGCGTACACTGCTCGATGCAAGGAGATCCAGGCGCTCGTACCCGGTTTATCGCTGTCCACTGACATTTTGGTCGGATTTCCGACCGAGACTGAAGACCGATTTGAGTCCTCCGCAGAAGTTTGCCGCGAAGTGGGCTTTGTCAAAGTTCACGTCTTTCGATTCAGCCCCCGTTGGGGCACGCCGGCAGATCGCTTTGGTGATCCCGTCTCGCCGCAGGAAAAGCAGCGAAGAAGCGTTGTCTTGAGCCAGATTGGGGCTGTCACCCGGCAGTTGCATGCCGAACAGTTCTTGGGTCGAACGTTGCGAGTCTTGGTTGAGGGGAAGTTAACGCCGGAAGGGCTACTTGAAGGATTGACCGACAACTACCTTGATGTTCGTTTCGCAGGACCAAAGAGTCTGCAGCGGCAGTTTGCCGAGGTTAGAATTGAGGAGGTTCGAGAAGGATACTGCTATGGCGAGTTGGTTACTCGTCCTCTGGCTCCTTGATTTTCCACGCGCCCAGCATGGGAATGGCGACGATTCCGGCGGCGGCCATGTAGGGAGCGTACGGTCGGATGTCGAACAAGAAGTTGCCGATCATTGGCCCCAGAATGCGCGCCATCGCGCCCAAACCTTGGGTTACGCCGAACACTCCGCCGCGCATGGACGCCGGTGCCATGCGGGAGATGAGGCTTGAAAGACTCGGTTGCCCCAGGCCCATGCCAATGCCAAGTAGGACGATGACGAGCAGCATCGGAATCCAGGGCGGAGCGAACGGGACGAGAGCCAATGCAGGGACCTGACACAGGAGGGCAAAACGATAGAGTTTGACTTCGCCGAATCTTGGCGTGACAATGCGAATGATCCACCCTTGCATCAGCGCAGAAACCACTCCGACGAAGGCCAAGACATAGGCAGCATGCTCCTGGGTCATTTGGAAGTCCTTCACTGCTAGCAGGAACCAGGTGCTTTCCAAGTTAGCAAAACCGAAGTTGTTGACAAAGAACAGAACGAGCAGGAGAGCCAACCCAGGGGTCTTGAATGCCACTGCGAAGTTGTGGAGAGTGGGTTTGCGCTCGTTGGACTCGGCCTTCGGGACGGTTTCATCCAGAAACAGAATGATATAGATGAAGTTAATCGCCGAGAGAACGGCCGCAACGTACCCAAGGAGAATCGGTGACCCATTTGCCGCTTTGATTAGCAAGGCACCGACGGGGGGGCCGAAGATGAACCCCAGTCCGAACGCTGCTCCGATGAGGCCCATGCTCTTGGCGCGGTCTTCAGGCTTGGTAACGTCGGCAATATAGGCATAGGCAACGCCAAGGTTTGCTCCCGCAATACCGAGAAGCACTCGCGCCGCGAGCATGATCCAGACAATGGTGGCGTGCGCATAAAGGATGTTCGAAAGGAAGGCGAGTGCGCATGTGATTAGCAGAATCTTTCTTCTGCCTATTTGGTCGCTCCACCGACCGAGGATTGGGGCGGTCAAAAGTTGCGCAATGCTGAACGAAGCGATGAGTAGCCCACGCATGGCTCCGCTGGCACCGAGAGAATCGCCCCGCAATTGAATATCTGGAATGACCAAGCCAAAACTGAGCAGGTCGATGAAAACGGTCAGGAAGATTCCTAGTACCGGTGGCAGTTTTCTTCGCATGAAGCCCAAATAGGCTACCGAATTGATGACCTAGAGAATCGTGAGAAGAAATGCCGACAATGAAACCAAGATGGGTGGAAGCAACTACGGTCCCGATCAACGCGTCTTTCCGCGTTTCGATTATCTAGAATGTGCAGTAGTTCACATTCCTGGCGAGGAGTCGATCCAAGCCATGATGGTGGACATCGGCCTCGGCGGCGTTCAACTGCGTTCGAAGAAGCCTCTTCCGGTTGGCACACCTTTGACCATCAGCATTGGGAAAGACAAGGGCGGGCCAATCAACATGCCTGGAATTCTGCGTCATTGCACGTTATCGACCGAAGGCGAGCATATCTACATTGCTGGATTCAAGTTCACACCGCAGACTCACGAAGAACGAGCGGTTATTGCGAAGTTTGTTCACGAAGTGTTCACGCGCTACTGGAACTCGGTCGCTTAAAGGCTGGGGAAAAGGCGAATACCATCCGGTTGCTCGGTTCGCGTGAACCGAATGCCATAAACTGACTCAAGGTGTTCTGACGCCAGAACTTGGCGAACGGCTCCCGTCACAACGATCTTTTGTTCGTGAATAAGGAGAGCCTCCTCGGCGAGCATTGACGCTAAGTTGAGATCGTGAACGGCGGCCACGACCGTCGCTCCTCCTTTTGCCAGATCGCGCAGCAAGTGAATCAGGGCCACTTGATGCCCCACATCAAGGTGAGAGGTTGGTTCGTCCAGAAGTAGTATCTTGGGTTCTTGGGCCAAGGCTCGGGCGATCAACACCCGTTGCCGCTCGCCACCACTTAACTCCAGTACCGATCGATCGGCGAAGTCCAAGCAATCTGCAGCCTGCATACTGCGTTCAACAACGGCATGATCTTCGGCTGAATCCCGGAAACCAGGGGAGTGCGGTAACCGACCCATCAGGGCGACTTGCCGGGAAGTGAAGGGAAAGTGAAACTGCTCTTCTTGGGGCACAAATGCCAGGGTCCTCCCCAGTTCGTCCGCGCTGTAATCGGATAACTCCCGTTGGTTGACCTTAACTTTGCCGCGGATAGGAGGAATCACGCGGCTGATCGTTTTGAGCAGCGTTGATTTGCCGCTTCCGTTGGGTCCTAGAAGGACCGAAATCTTTCCAGCAGGAAACGTGTGATTGGCGTTAACCAGTACTGACCGGCCAGGATAGCCGCACGTAAGGTCCTCCAGTTGGATCAGAGCACACCACCTTCATCGATCAAGCCCGAGTTGAAGGCTCGATACATTGCCGCGTAGTTCCCATTTGCCTCCAAAAGGGAACGGTGGGACCCGTACTCCAGGACCGCACCCTTGCTGAGCATAAGGATGTTGTCGGCTCGCGCGGCGGTTGTGAGACGATGAGCGATATAGAGTGTTGTTCGTCCCCTCATGATCTCGTCAAGAGCCGCCTGCACCGCCTTTTCTGATTCGGCATCAAGAGCACTGGTTGCCTCGTCGAGGAGAAGGATGCTTGGAAGGCGAACGAGGGCCCTCGCAATAGCGACCCGCTGACGTTCCCCTCCGCTCAAACCGACCCCTTGTTCACCAATCTCAGTCTCATAACCTTCTGCGGACTGGTTGATGAAGTTGTCAGCGTGGGCTGCTACCGCTGCGGCACGAATCTGGTCATCAGTGGCTTCCGGAGCACCCAAGCGAATGTTGTCCGCAATCGTTCCCGCAAAGAGGAACGTTTGTTGAGGTACGACACCAATCTTGTGCCGGAGAGCGGTTGGGTTAATCTCCCGAATGTCTTGGCCGTCCAACAGGATTCGTCCGGAGGTTGGATCGTAGAATCGGAGTAGCAAGTCGGCAACCGTGCTCTTTCCTGCTCCACTCGGACCAACTAGCGCGAGCGAGGTTCCAGGCTCAATGACGAAACTGACGTCCTTAAGCGCCTCGGTGCCGTCTGGGTATTCGAACGACACGTTCTGGAATTCGATCCGACCCTGAATCGTCCCGGGAAGGTCTCCTCCCGAAGTCGAGTCCTCTGGGACATCAAGTATCTCGCTGTAGATTCGATCAGTTGCGGCGATGACTTGTTGATAGGTGTTGTTGGCATAACCCAACGTTCGAAAGCCTTGGTTGATCACGTCCAATGCGTAGATCAGTGCGGCCATGTCTCCCACACTGAAGCCGGTCCGTACGCTCAGATAGCCACAAAGGTAGATCACGAGAGCGAGAGCGACTGCCCCGATCAATTCGACCAGCGGACGAAGACTCGCCAGTCGCCCGACGGCTTTCATCGAACTGGCAAAGGTCCGATTGACGTGATCGCGATAGATGTCTCGCATCCGATCTTCGGCACCAAACGCTCGCACAACACGGGTTCCGTGCAGTGCCTCGTTTGTCATTGCGAGGAGTTCAGCGTAATCGTCTTGGACTTTTGCCTGCGCGGCTTTCATCTTCTTGCCGTTGCGTTGGATCACGAAGGCGAGCACCGGCACAAAGAGAAGCGCAACAATGGCAAGTTGCCAACTCATAAAGATGACGGCAGCGATCGCTCCGATGGCCTTAATCGGACCGTCAATAGAGTCGCGGACGATCATTACCGCGCTCTGATACACGCCAACATCGTTGCTGAGAACACTCTGAATGGCCCCGGACCTCTTCGAGTTGAAGTAACTCACGGGTAAGCGTTGGAGTTTGTCGAAGAGTCGCACGCGCAGGTCGGCGATCATTAGGTTTGCGGCTTTGGACAGATACCAAGCCTGTCCACGCGTGAACCAGTACTTAACCCCAAACAGGCCCACAACTCCGAGCGCCAGCCACCCGATCATCGTTAGGTTCTTTTGCTCAATCGCCGAGACGATCCATTTCACGACGGGGATGGTTAGCGACGTGAGAAGGGAAGTAACCGCCACACAAGCGAGTCCCTTGAAAATGG
The DNA here is from genome assembly GCA_937862825.1 of uncultured Armatimonadota bacterium. Classification (GTDB taxonomy): domain Bacteria; phylum Armatimonadota; class Fimbriimonadia; order Fimbriimonadales; family Fimbriimonadaceae; genus CALMEF01. The sequence goes on along the minus strand of CALMEF010000106.1, from coordinate 10,225 downwards.
TCTTGCGCTGGGCTTTCAGTTCTCGGGAAAGCCGGGGATCGAACTTGCGAAACAGTCTGAACTCGGCCAAGGCCTGAGAGTTTACACTGCCCCTTCCGGTACCCTATGCGGAAGAATGGCGCTAGTTGAAGTCTTTGCCCTTGGCGGCGTGGGGGAAATAGGAAAGAACTGCTACGTTGTTCGGCAAGATGACGATATCATCGTGATCGATTGTGGTCTTGCATTCCCCAATGAGGAAATGCCTGGCGTCGACATCGTGATTCCCGATTTCACGTACCTCCTTGAGAACAGCGACAAAGTTCGGGGGGTTTTTCTTACCCATGCGCACGAAGACCATGTGGGATCGTTGCCCTACCTCCTTAACCAACTCGAAGTGCCTGTTTATGCAACAGAGTTCACTCATGCCCTGATTCGCAGCAAACTCGAAGAGAAGACCGACTTTCGGAGTTTGACCCTGAAGACTTTTGCGCCGGGGGACATCATTCAGGTGGGTGCGCTAAGCGTCGAGCCCGTACGCGTGACCCACTCGATTCCAGATACCTGTGCGATGGCGGTCCGGACCCAGCACGGGATTGTGTTGTTCACCTCCGATTTTAAGTTTGACTTCACTCCAGTTGACGGGAAGTTGACGAACATGGCGCGGTTGGGCGAACTGGGCAAAGAAGGCGTTCTCGTGTTGTTGAGCGATTCAACCAACATTGAGCGACCGGGTTGGGGGCCGACAGAATCGGCCGTAAGTGATGGGCTCCGCCACGTCATGACTCATGCGCCGGGACGGGTGATGCTGACCACGTTCGCCTCGAACATCCATCGGATGCAGCAGGTTTATACAGTCGCCGCAGAAGTGGGTCGCAAGGTCGCTGTCGTTGGGCGGCGAATGGAGCAGAACATCGAGATTTGCAGTCGTATGGGATATCTTCAGATTCCCAAGGGAGTTCGCATCAACCTCGATGAGATGCAGTTTTATAAGCCCGAGCAGTTGATGATCCTCACGACAGGAAGCCAAGGTGAGCCGATGAGTGCGCTCGTGCAAATGTCGAAGGGGGAATACGGGCGTTTGCAGGTGCGGGAAGGGGATACGGTCATTTACTCCGCGCGTCCGATTCCGGGGAACGAGGCAGCCATCTGGCGCACGATCAACCGGCTGTTCAGGCAGGGTGCGACGGTCGTTTACGATTCACAATCCCCGATCCACGTGAGCGGACACGCTTACCGTGAGGAGTTGAAGATGATGATCAACCTCACGAGGCCGTTCTACCTCGCGCCGGTTCATGGAGAACCTCGTCATCAACACCTTTACCGACAAATGGGGCTCGACATGGGCTTCCCAGATCATCGAATCTTCACGTTGAACGATGGGATTCCGCTCTGTTTGGACGATACCAAGGCGTATCTGGGGGAACAACAACCTTGCGGCAGAGTTCTCGTCGATACGTCGGGGGCGACTGGCGTTCCAGACGATGTTCTCCGAGACCGAACCAACGTCGCCAGAGATGGGGTGATTGTGGTCACGGTTGCGATTGATCCGGAGCGAGGGGAATTGGTGGGTCAACCCAGTATTCAATTCCGCGGGGTGCATGCGGAAGACGGCGCGCTTGACGATACAATTGAAGTTGTCGAGGATGCTTTGAGGGCGCTTGACGTCAATGACCTTCGAGATGTGGATAAAGTTCGCCATCTCGTGTCAGATACGATTCGAAGGTTCGTTCACAAGCGAGCCAGCGTCCGCCCTCTCGTCCTGCCGACGATCATAGAGGTTTAAACTCGAATGAAATACTCGCTCGCTCTAGTTGCTTTGGTGTTCGTGGTTGGATGTGGCGAAAGTGGCCCGCCGGAGAAGACCCCGCTTGAAAAGGCAGAAGGCCGCTATGACCTGCAGTTCAACGCAAACCAGTTAGCCTTCATTCGCACTCTCAAGGCGTCGGACAAGAAGCCACATGGCGTCCTCGACATCAAGAAGGACGGCACGTTCCTGATTGACCTGTACAACCGAAAGGGGGATGGCACTGAGTTGAAATCGCTCTCATCGGGCACGATCAAGGTGGAAGGAAACGTGTTCACCATGACGGCGACGAACGTCAATGGGAAGCGACCTATCGCGCCGCCCGAACTGATCTACACCCTTTCGGATGACGCAACCGTGCTGATGCACAAGGATGGCACCACGTTCCTGCGTCGCACCGACCCGAAGAAGCGGGCAGGAAACGCCGACGTTGATGCCTTCCTCGCTAAGGAACGAGCAGAAGCGCTCAAGCGAGCGGAAGAGCAAAAGAAGGCTGCCGCTGCTGGGCCGAAGCCAAAGGGATAAGACGATTCCTCGGGCCGGAGCAAGCCGGTTAGGGGCAAACGCCGCCTTATCGCAACAAGATACAACCTGCCGAGACGACTTCTCCTGATTCCGACGCCGTCTCTGGAGATTGAAAACTTGCTTCACCAGATTGCAATTCCGTCGCGGGAGTTTGCGACATGACTTCTCCTGACTGCAATCTGCCCCGGGGAGATTGCGTCTCGTCGTTTCCAGTTCCCGAGACGGTGGCGGGAGATAGTTTGTTCGTGTTTCGATCTGCCGGACCGCCCGCAACATCAGGAATTTCGGAACGGAATCAGGCAAAGGAAGGGCCGCGAGCCGGTGGAGGGTGTGCGCGTTTGGCTTTATGGCCGACTCAAACGTCTCTTCGGGCACCTCAATGCGGAACTTGCAGGTTGCGGGCCACCGAGGGTTCCGATGAGACCGACAGCCCCGGACGATCAAAGTAAACTCATGGCATGAAGGTTCTGGTTGCGGACAAGTTCGAAAAGAGTGGATTGGAGGGGCTTAAGGGTCTCGGAGTTGAAGTCTTTTACGAGCCAGATCTAAAGGACGACGCCTTACAAACTCGAATCCATGAACTGGGCTGCGAAGTCCTTGTCGTTCGTTCAACCAAGGTGACGGCGCCGATGATTGAGGGCAGCCGGCTTTCGGTAATCATTCGCGCAGGGGCAGGATACAACACCATTGACGTGGACGCTGCCAGCCGATTTGGCGTTTACGTCACCAACTGTCCAGGAAAGAACAGTCAAGCAGTTGCTGAACTTGCGTTCGGACTGATCCTCGCCCTCGATCGATTTATTCCTGATAACGTCTCACAACTTCGAGAGGGCAAGTGGAACAAGAAAGGTTTCAGCGTTGCGAAAGGTCTTCACGGTCGGACTTTGGGCCTCGTTGGCATGGGAAAGATTGGCCAGGAGATGGTTCAGCGTGCCAAGGCGTTTGGTATGCACGTCGTGGCTTTTAGCCGCTGGATGACCGCAGATACTGCCGCCGCCATGGGGATTGGACGCGCGTCTTCGCTGACCGAACTTGCCCAACTGAGCGATGTCGTCTCCGTCCATGTGTCCTTAAACGCCGACACAAAGGGGATGTTGGGAGCCGAGTTTTTCAATGCGATGAAACCGGGCGCGTATTTCATCAATACGTCACGGGCGGAGGTCGTTGACCAAGCGGCAATGGAACAAGCCGTGGATGCTAAGGGCATTCGGTGCGGGCTAGATGTCTTTGAGGGTGAGCCAACGGTTGGCGAAGGCGAGTATGAAGGCTCTATGAAGAACAAGCCTGGAGTCTATTGCACCCACCATATCGGGGCATCAACTGAACAAGCCCAAGAGGCTGTTGCTTCGGAAGTTGTTCGAATTGTCAAAGAGTATCTCCTGAATGGAACGGTTCCAAACGTTGTGAACGTCGCAAAGGCCGGGGAAGCGGCCAGCCACCTCTGCGTGGTTCGTCACGCGGACAAAGTGGGAGTTTTGGCCCACGTTTTGAGTGTTCTCAAGGACGAAGGGGTGAACGTTCAGGAAATGGAAAACATCGTCTTGGGCGGTGCCCGAGCCGCCATCGCACAGATTTCAATCGACAAGGACCTCTCAAACGAAGCAACTCTTCAGATTAAATCAAGCCCCAACGTTTTTGACGTGACCGTTATGGCCATAACGAAGTAAGTTGCTTCTAAGCGTCAGTAAGGTTAGAAAAGCCTTTGGGACGGATGTCGTCCTGAGCGATATCTCCTTCCGCATCGAGCGGAGGGAGAAAGTTCTCTTGCTTGGGCGAAACGGTTGTGGCAAGACGACCTTGTTGAAGATTATTACCGGTCAAGATGAGGCTGATTCGGGCAACGTTCAGCTTGCACGGGGGGCTAAGATCGGCTACCTTCGGCAGGAACAACAAGTTCAAAAAGGAGTGAGCGTTCTGGAAGAGGTTGAGAAGGTCGTGAGCGAACAACTGGCGCTCAAGGCAAGGCTTGACGAACTGGAGTCTAGGCTTGAGCAAGGTGCCACAGTCGAGGACCTCGAAGAATATGCGACGGTGCATGAGCATTTTCTCGAGTTGGAGGGCTATTCCGCAGAGCGAGACCTGCAGACAGTCCTGAAGCGGATGGGTTTTGATGAAACCGAGTTCTCGAAACCGACAACTGCCCTGAGTGGAGGCGAGAAAACGAGGCTCGCGCTAGCTCGACTCTTGCTGGAACAACCTGACCTGTTGATTCTTGACGAGCCGACCAATCATCTCGACCTTCAGGCCGCTGAGTGGCTGGAAGGTTGGCTTCGTTCGTATCCGGGTGCTGTCTTGCTCGTGTCACATGACCGAGCGTTTCTGGAAGGGATGGGCGATAAAGTTCTGGACATGCGTGAGGGGGAGGTCAAGGCTTATCCTGGTCCCTTCGAGAAGTTCCTCAAGTTGAAAGAAGAAGAGCGTGAGTCCAACATGCGGCTCGCTAAGAAGCAACAGGCACAGGCGGACAAACTTGACGAGTATGTGCGGCGCTTTATGAACAGTGAGCGCACTGCACAGGCCCGAGGAAGGCTCAAGCAACTCCAGAAACTTGAGGCGAATCGCGTTATCGTCAAGGGGGACGAACGTGGCATGAAGGCGACCTTTGGACCCTCCAAACGATCTGGTGACATTGTCATCGAGGTGAAAGATCTGTCCTTTGGGTTTACCGAGGAGCCGTTGCTTAAGGATGTTTCGTGGAATGTCCAAAACGGCGAACGCTGGGGTGTGGTTGGCGAGAACGGCGCAGGAAAGTCAACGCTGATCAAACTCGCGCTGGGACACTTGTCACCTTGGGCGGGAACGATTCGGTGGGGCGCAAATGTGGAGATGGGCTATTTCGCGCAGGATGTTGCTGATCTCGATCCAGAAAAGTCGCCGCTGGATACGTTGGTTTGGGACTACGACCTCAGCCCTGGGGATGCGCGAAGCCTGCTGGGAAGGTTCCTTATCGTGGGAGATGATGTCTTCCGTCCGATCAAGACGCTGAGCGGTGGTGAAAAGAACAAACTGGTTTTGGCGACGTTGACGACCTTGAATCCGAACTTGCTCGTTTTGGACGAGCCGACCAATCACCTTGATATGGACTCTCGGGACGCCTTGGGAGAGGTTCTTAATGACTTCAAAGGGACGCTGATTCTCATTTCACATGATCGGTGGCTCCTTAACCGAGTCACGAATCGAACATTGAACGTCCGCCGCCAAGGCGTTGAAACCTATCCTGGAAACTACGGGGAGTTTGCCTCTCGTCGCGTAAGTTCCAGTCCTCTGAAGTCCATATCTCAGGTTTCGTCGCAAGCGCCAAGGCTGACTCCGCGTGAACTGAGCAAAGAGATTTCTCGGCTTGAGCGAGAACTGGAGCGGCTCGAATCCGACGTTGCTTCCGCTGAGAGCCAAATTACCATTCTGGAAGACCGTTTGGCCGCAGTGGGCCCCTCGGACGATGTGGTGGCGCTTGCCGCTGATTACGAGTCTTCCAAGGCCCAAAGAGATTCCCTGACCGAGCAGTGGCTGGAAGCCGACGAACGACTAACCAGCCTTCGAGCCCTCCAGTGAAGCGATTGGAACCTGATCGTCGTATGGGTATAGCATGAAGTTGCCGTTGTTGATCGTGGTTGGCCTGGTTCTTTGTGGATGCGGAATGAGCGATGCTGAGGTGCACAAGAAATCGGGCGATGCCGCCGTAGCCATCAAACGGGTTGCGGATGGCGTTGGGTCCGCTGCCAAATCCGCCTATGACGATGCGGCCAAGAAAAGCCGCGAGGCCATGAAGGAAGCGGAGAAGGACCTTAGCGATGCCGCTCTGAAGGCCAAAGTCCAGGCTGGCTTCAAACTCATCGCTGGGCTTGATGCGAGCAATGTTTCGGTTGAGGCAAAAGAAGGCAAGGTCTTTTTGAAAGGAACAGTGCCAACACAACTGGACAAAATGAAGGTTGAAGGTGTCGCCTACGGTGTTACAGGGGACAGCAAGAACTACGTTAGCGAAGTGACAGTGAAGAAGTAATCTGGACGAGTGATCTTTGCGGCCCTACTCGCTAACAGACCCATTGAATTCGATCTGGACTTGGATCGCGATCGGCAAGTAACTGTTGATCGGCAGTCGGGGCAATACCTAGGACATCCGACGACCGTGTTGCTGGAGGATGGGAAGACCATTCTCGTCGCGTATCCGATGGGACATGGCAAGGGACCCATCTTGCTCAAGAGAAGTTTGGACGGGGGAAAGACTTGGAGCGAGAGACTCCCGACCCCCAAGAGTTGGGAGACCAGCCTTGAGACTCCAACCATACATCGGTTGATCGACCCGAAAACCAAGAGAAAGCGGTTGCTCCTTTGGTCGGGACTTTATCCCGCGCGCACCGCCATCAGCGAGGATGATGGGAGAACTTGGACTGATCTGAAGCCAGCAGGCAACTGGGGTGGAATCGTCGTCATGGGATTTGTTGAGCGCCTTCGCAATGGCGATTACCTCGCGATGTTCCACGACGATGGACGTTACTTCTTGGAGACTCGCCAGCAGACCGGCGTATTCACCCTGTACAAGACTGTTTCTAGAGACGGCGGACTCACTTGGTCGTTCCCGGAAGCAGTGCTTGCATCAAGCGACAACCACCTTTGTGAACCCGGGGTCGTTCGCTCTCCCGACGGTAAGACACTCGCCGTCCTTTTGCGCGAGAACAGCAGACGTCGCAACTCACAGGTTATCTTCTCGCACGACGAGGGGAAGTCATGGACGGTTCCGCGGGCCCTTCCAATTGCCTTGACTGGAGACCGGCACACCGCGAAGGTCACCAAAGATGGTCGAATCTTTATCTCATTTCGAGATATGCCTCCTGAGGGGAAATGGAAAGGGGACTGGGTCGCCTGGGTCGGGACATGGGACGACCTGGTGAATGGAGGGAACGGTCAATACCGAGTTCGCTTGAAGGACAACAAGGATAGTTGGGACTGTGGGTATCCCGGCGTTGAGGTACTTCCTGACGACACGATTGTGGCGACAACCTACGGCTACTGGGATGAGGGGCAGCCACCGTACATTCTGTCAGTGAGGTTGAAGTTGGGCGAGTTGAATAGGAACTGATCTGATGAGGTTTCCTGGCAATTGTTCGCGCTCTCATCATTTTGCGCTGAAATTCTGATCGAAGGCGGCTATAATGCGTCTAGACCAAACCTTTGGTCAACTGATTTTGAACGGAGAACAGCATGAAAAAAGCATTGATGGTTTCATGGGGCATTCTTGCGGCCCTGTCAGCGCAAGCGCAGTTCGCAAAAGACGATGCAATGGACAGCACGTATGTGATCGGGCAGGAGTACATCCAAGTTGGTACCCCTCCCGGCGATCAGACTGCGGCGACAAATGGTAAGAATGGCGGCTTTGGCTTCAACGCTTGGCAACGCGGTGGTTACGGCTCGCCGCCGTTTTTCGGCACGACTCTGATTACAAACGTAAGTCCTTCATTTAACATGGGGGCACAGCAGTTCGGATTGCGGAGTGCAACCGACGGGTCGGAAGGAGCCGATGCTCGACGTCGATTATTTAGCGACCTTGAAGTTGGACAGATCCTAAGTTTCAGCATGATGCCGGGAGGCGGTGGCGCGGGCCAGCAAAACTCTCGTGGAGATATGGGTGCCGAAATCCGAGGTGCCAGTCTGTCAAACCCTGGTCGCGATATGGTGACGATTAACGGGTCGAACGGACAGAATTACAGCATTCTTGACTCCGTGGGTTACGTGTTCACCGACATCCCGGTGACGCCTGGAGTCCGAGTTGATGTCCAGGTTCGCCAAACAGCCATCGGAACGATCGAGATTAAAATGAAGCCGTGGGGGGGAGCGACCAGAACCTACGTCAAGACTTCCATTAGTTCAGGAGTAAAGATTCGGACGGTGCAGTTCTATTGCTTCGAGACGGACGGCGACTTTTACGTAAACTTCTTGGACGCTAAGAATCCCCCGGCGACGCCTGCTGGATACGTAGTAACCTCGGGAGAAGAGTTTGAAGGTGACCTCAGCTCCCTTCTTTCGAGCGACAATAACCGTTTGACAATGTTCAACGATCCGACCAGTTTGGCCGCAAGCGTCGAGGTCTTTGCGAACGTTGCTGCGGTGCCAACGCGGTCATACAAAGTTACCGTCGAGACATCCGTCGCACGACCGGGTCTTGCCCAATCCGTCGCACTTCGGAACTACACAACAAACTCCTTCCAGGTTGTGGACGGCAGCGTGGCAACGACAAGCGACACGGTTAGAGAAGTGTTGATGACGACTTCTGCTGCAGCCTACGTCAGCGGTGCCTTACAGGTTCGGATTCGATTGAGTTGGTCCCCCATCAATGATGAAGATCCTGCTCAAGATGGCTGGCTACACAACGTTGACCAAGTGCTATGGAACGTCGACTGAGTGAGTGGTTGACCAAATGTTTGGTCAACCATTGGATAGACTGTGCAAGATGTCGGCGGTAAAGGACGGTTGCAGAGCCATCAAAATTGGCGGTCCGCTAGGCGAAGCAGTGATGCAGAGCTTGGCGGGCCGTCTTTCAAACTTTATCGCGTCAGACGAGTCTGAGCCGCTCAGCGTATGGGCGAAGTCCTACCGGTCGCAGAACCATGCCGGAGATTGGTACGGCGAGCATGTTGGAAAGTGGCTCGCTGCGACCTCACTGGCTGCGAGAAGAACCGGAAACTCCTCGTTACTCGAACGAGTCGTTGCCGCGGCTGATTTTCTCATTAATCAGCAAGAACCCTCGGGCTACCTGGGCAACTATGCTCCCAGCGCGCTTTCCCGAATTGACTCGGGACAAGCCCATGCAAATCGGACCTGGGATGTTTGGGTTATGGCCTGTTGCATGCGTGGACTGACAGAGGTCTTTCTCGCAACTGGTGAATCGCGATTTGCCGAGGCCATCGAGCGGCTGGTTCGCTTCCTCGAGGTTGTCATGGATAGCGATCCGAGATTTGCATATTGGGGCAATCACGATGGCTTATCCTCGGTAATTGTCCTCGACCCATTGATGGATTTCTACAGGGCTACAGGTTTCGAGCGGGCAAAGGAACTGGCATTCAGAGTGCTCGGCATCGCGGACGAACGCCTTGATCTGATTCGTGGATTGGAATGCAGGGATGTCTCTTTGCTTGGGACGGGAAAGATTTATCAACTCTGCTGGCTGTTCACAGGACTATCAAAGTTAGACGTTGACGTCTCTCGCGCCTACCAGTGTCTTGTCGAATCCCACTTGACACCCCTGGGCGGACCTTGGGGCGGCATTGCGACGCATAAGGAGGTTTTTAACTCAGCGGGGTTCTTCAGTCCAGAGGGGTTGACCGAAACGTGTAGCACCATGGCTTGGATTCAACTCAATGCCGAGATGTATCGGCAAAGCCCGGAAGCACTTTTTGCTGAGAGCGCAGAACGTGCCGCCGTGAATGCACTGCTCGGAGCGATGGATTCCAATGGTTCGGATTGGTGCTACTTCACGTTCCCAAACGGTCGCCGAAACAACACTTACTATTGGGCCTGCTGTAAGTCGAGCGGTGCCCTCGCCCTGGAGGAGCTCCATGGTTGGTTTGAGGGGCCGGAGGTCCCGATTTGGATTCCTTTCGACAATGAGTTTCTCAATCTCGCGATATCTGAAGGATATGAGTCAGCGAAAATCCTGGTGAAGGTTGGCACGCCGATCCGGGTGCGGATTCCAGAGTGGGCATGCGAGTTTGACGCTGACCGAAGGTTCAGACGGGTAGCTCATTTCGCCGATTTTGGCCCTTGTGCAGCTGGAGAAACCATCAATATCACCTTGAACGCCAAGCCTCGTGTCATCCAAACGCAATCAAGGTTGGAGCACCATGGTCAAGAAATTGCCAGAACCGACTACTTTGGGCTCGAAGTCGGCCCCTGGGTCTACGCAACTGGCCCGGAGCGAATTGG
>CALMEF010000105.1 GCA_937862825.1 uncultured Armatimonadota bacterium | reverse complement strand
TCAGCGGGTCGTAGGTTCGAGCCCTACACGGTCCACCAAGATTTAGGTTCAAAACAGGGTAATTCAAGCAATCTCCCTTGAAAGTGCCCCACACTATCCCCACAATATAATTCGTGGGGTCCGAACTCAAATCACCTGAAGCAATCGCCGAGCAATGGCTTAGCGCCTGGGGCGCTGTGGTCAGAGAGCGCAAAGTTACGGGTGACCAAGCAGCGATCCCGCGCGCAATTTTTCAATCGGGCGGCCGTGGCCACCGCGGAAGCCCATCAAGCATGAATGCCATTGTCGATGCCTTTGTCGATATCCAGGATTGCATTTCCCTCTACGACTCAAAAAGACTGGTCGATCTGCTAACGCATTGTTACGTCGACGTGGTCGAAACGATAGTCGGTTACCGCTACACATTGCCCGGAGGCGAAGCGGTCACCCTTCCCCCAGAAGCAAAAGCGCCCGTTAGAGCAACCGCAAACGAAGCCCTGATCCATCAAAAGCCTCAATCGCCAGCCACGTTCCGGCTCACTCCTGACGAACTAAAGGTTCTTGCCGGATGGCACATCTTGCCCGAACACTTCCTCAAAACCCGGGTCGATCGCTTCAAGAAGTTCGTGATCATCACCAAGGGACTTGATAGCCTATGAATGCCATCATTGCCGCAGCCATCCTTTCGATAACGGGAACTCCAAAAGGCCCAAAAGAGCCCGTCGTTCGCCTAAAGCCAGGGGAGAGGCTGATCGAGTTTAAGGCAAACTCCAAGCGAGCCGCAAAACGCGCGTCGGGCCTTTCGGGCAAGGCCTATCACCGCAAACGAAAGACCGAAAAGCGGAAGGAGCAAGATGGACGGTCTTGATAACGCGCTCAAAGGATGCTTTAACGCGTTCCTAATTCTGCTCGCAGTTCTTTGCCTTGCCGTCATCGCGTCCTTTACTGGTTGGCAGCCTCTTCTTAGGCAGTGGCCCTACGCCGCGGCATATTTCGGAGGCGTTCTAACCGTCGCTCTTTACCGTTACCTCTTTGATGAATAACTGCATGGTTGCCGGAGCGGTCGAACGGGCCTGGCTGTAACCCAGGTGAGCAATCCTCGCAGGTTCGAATCCTGCACCATGCACCAACTTATTTTATGATTAGCCGATAATCTCACGCAGAGCCGCCATTGCGCATCCAAAGCGCCGAGGTCAATAAGACTCAATCCGCCACAAGGCGGACGAAACGCAAACCCCCAGTTCCCGAAGGCGTTGCCATTGTGCGAACCGCCCGCAAGCCCTTTAGCGGATCCTTCTGGTCATGCATTGAAACCTCAAACGGCAAAGCCTACTTCGCAGAAGACACTTATGATCAGGCGGCCGCAAAAGCCAAAGCCGCTGTCATGGCTCAAGTGTTCGATGCCGTGATCTACGTATGAATGTCCAAGAATGGGTTCAAATAGGCCTGGCAGTGGGACTCATCGCCTTTTTCGCGCCCTGGGTCAAAGAAACCTTAACCGCACTGATCAACGACCGCAAGCAGATTCAGCAGATCGTGATTCAAAACACAATTGCCAATCAGGAACTCCGAACGGCGATCGACGCGAATACCCGCATTTTGCAGGGCCTGGCCGACCAAAAGCCCAAGCGCACCCGCACCCCCAAAGCCTTATGAAACGAGACTTCGAACGCCTTATCCTCTTTATTACCGCCACCAAAGAACAATTCAGCCGGATCCCCTTTGCTGATAACGTCCAGTTTGTCCAAGCCCTTTGCAGTCTTCTTCAACTTTGGATTGCAACCGCCTCCAAACTGAACTTCTTTTCTCTCTTCAAAGATCCCTTCAAACCTTGCCGAGAAGCCACGCGCGTGTTTCTTGAGACTTGGAAATATCCCGCGTCGATTAAGGAGCAGTTCTAAAGTGGGAAGCCTTCATTCAGAAGCCAAAGCCGGCGGATACTCCTTTGTTGCCGATGAAGCCCTTCCAAGCAACGCCGTAGCAGCAAACCTTTTCTTCACGTCCGCGGCCACGTTTGGCGGATCACTCCCTGATGGCCTTTGGCGCATTCAGTTCACGGTTCGAACCGCAACGCTGACCATACGCTTTGGCAATGGCACACCAACGGCCGGGGCTAATGGCCACGACTACGCTGCAGGCGGTCCGTACGAACTAGTTGGCGGGCGCGATATGCTCAGCAAGATCAAGGGCATCGGCGGCGCCACAGGCTGGATCACCTATCACAAAGTCTAAATGGGAACCCTTGCCGACCCTCCGGGCCCAGTCAAAACCGGCGACTATGGCTTTGATTATCCAACCGCGCACGCAGGAGGCTTTAACTATCTTGCCGATGAAGCGGTAGACAGCGCCAATGGCAACTTCTGGACGTCGATTCCCGACGACGTTTGCCTGGTCGCGATCACGATAAGAACCGGCACTTGCTACTTTCGCTACGGGGTCGCAACGTCCACCGAGTCGCACACCCTCGCCGCCAGAACTCAGCCCTACTGGCTGCTTCTAACGAAGTCCCAACTCATAGCCATCGAACTCGATCCCGCAACCGCCTGCACAGGGTGGATCACCTACTTCGGACTCTAAAAACACCATGCCTACCAACGAAAACCTCAACATTCCATTCCATCCTGGCCTCATGGGAGGAAGCAATCAAGTAGCCTCCCGCCTTCGAATCGGCCCAGAAGATGGTGCCTACGACGCCTATTTCGCCGCCCTTGAGCAAGCCCGGATTACGAACAAGTTTCCGTGCGCCATCATCCATCCCTCGCGCTACATGCACGGCATCAGTGGCTCCACGTCCGCCACGGTCGGAATGTGGCAAGCCGACTACGATACCGGCGGAACCGCAAGTTGGTCCGGAAACGATGGTTGGCGCCTCAATACCGGAACCAGTTCAGGAAACAAAATCACCGTACGCCATCTTTCCCGTTGGGTTCCAGCGAACGATAAGTGGGTCACATTCCAGATTCGCGCTCGGGTCCAAGCCACCGCCAATACAGGCTTTGCCTTTGGCATCATGGCAAGCAATACGGATCCGTTCACATCCAACCCGTCAAACGGGGTGTGGCTGCACAAGACCAATGCTTCTGCAGACGTCGTCGGCCGAGCTCAAGGCGGAGGAAGTGGAGCCTCAGATACCGCCACGCCACTAGCAACGTTAGTGGATGCAAGCGGAGCGCGAACCGGGTTCGTCACTCTTGGCTTTGCGTTCAAGAAGGCAACCGCCGCCGCAGACTGCCAAGGTTTCTTCCATGTAAACCGAACCACCGTCGTTCCCTTCACGAGCGCCCAGCTCACCGAAGTCTCCCAGCTCACCGGCGACATGTTCTTCATGTTCTGCGCTCAAACTGGCACAGGAGCCGCGCGTTACGCCGAAATCCTTTCCGCCATCGGTGAGTGCGACGAGTAAGACGCCAAGCAAAAAGTATCTTCATGCGGCCGCTCTCGTTGCCGAAGACGCCCTAACGATCGCCGAGATTGCCCAGGCAGTAGGCGTAAGCGGCCGCACCATCAACTACTGGAAACTCGAAGATGAGTTCCGCGCCCACGTCCTCGAGTATGCCCGCCGCTTCGAGTCCGATCTTGAAAGCATTCCGGTAGCCAGACGCGGGGCCCGTATCGCGCGAAACCAACTCCGGTGGAACCAACTCAAGGAGGAAATCGATTCACGCCGCTCAGAAATCGCAAAACTGCGCAAAGAGCGAGATGAAGCCGAATCCTCGCTTCGCCAGGCCAGCGCCGAAATGCTTCGCGCCGAGGAATACGGCGATGATCTCGATCTCACAGTCGCCAAGCAGCGCGCCGAAGAAGCCGCTGAGCATCTAACCGCGGTTGCCAAGCGGCTTACTGTGCTCGAGTCCGCCAAAGACTTAGTCGCGCTCACCAAAGAAGAACGGGAAATCGCCGAACAAGCCGGCCGCGAAATGCAGGCCTACTCCCTAAAACTCAGCATTGACCTCACGAATCTCTCCGACGAAGACCTTATCGCACAGGCAAAGGCAATTGTTGCAGGAGATCGTGAAGCGGGGCCTGGCCACGCCGGCGAGCCTGGCTAAGGTCATTCCGTTTGCAAGTTATGCGGAAAGCACGCTAAATATCCGCCTTCACGATTGGCAGCGGTTCCACGTTGCTCCAATGTGCGAGCGGCTAACTTTTGAGCGAGGCTTGCGGGTCTTAATGCACGGGCCTCCGCAGTTCGGAAAAAGCGTTCTAACGAGCCAGCGAACGCCAGGCTACATCCTTGGCCACGATCCGCTCCACCGCGTCGGGCTCGTAACGTACAACCTTGATCACTCGAAGGAGTTCAGCGAAGTCGTTTTGCAGCTGCTGCGAAGCGAAGAGCACCAGCGACTCTTTCCCGATCCGCGTTGCCGCCTAGCCAGATCAAACCCAAGCCTCAAAGCCTGGTCAACCAGAGGCAGGGCCGCAATGAAGGATGCCCAGGCATCGTTTCGCGCGCTAGGGTTGCTCACCGGCTTTACCGGAAAAGGCGTCGACACGCTCATTATCGATGACCCGTACGCAAGCCCAGAAGCGGCCCGCCAAAAGGCCATCAATGAAAAGGTTTGGAGGTTTTGGAAGCAAGGCGCAAAGGTGAGACTCAACGACGAAACCAACGTGCTGGTCATGTTTCATCGGTATCACGATGACGATCTGGCCGCAAGGCTCCTCGCAGAAGGAGGATGGACGTATCTAAGGTTTCCGGCCACGGCTGATGAAAACGAAGACGGATCCGATCCAACCGGAAGGCAGTTTGGCGAGCTCCTTTCGCCCATAAGGTCTCAAAAGTTCTTAGACGAAATCAAAGACGACGACCTTCTGACCTATCTTGGAATGTTTCAGGGCATTCCGCGGCCAGCGGATGGAACGCTCATCAAGCGTGAATATCTAAGGAGCCTCACCGCCCTTCCGCCGATCGATCGGTGGGTTCGATTCTGGGATCTTGCCACCACGTCGAAGGAGCAAAACGACTTCTACGCGGGCGCCCTTGTCGGAATCGCCAAAGATCATACGGTCATCGTCAGAGATATCACTAGGTTTCGCGCGGAGTGGCCAGACGCCACCGCGATCATTGCCAGCGTCACCGAGCAAGACTATCTGCTTTGTCAGTCGATCGGTGCCGAGTACGCCGTTGGCGTTGAGGAAGTGGCCTGGCAAAGAAGCATGATTCAGGATCTCTTCCAGCTCGGAATTGTCCAGCGAGTCGGGCTTTGGCCACTGGCTCCAAAAGGCAAGAAGCGCGAAAGAGCGAGCGCATGGGTTGCCCGCGCAAAGTGGCAACGGTTCGCGATGCAGGTAGGAGCCTGGAACGACGCGTTCATATCCGAGTGCCTCGCTTTTCGGGGAGACGATTCCGACAAGCACGATGACCAAATCGACGCCGTCTCCGGCGCGTACGACCTGCTTTGGCACCTCAAAGGGCAAGACCCCGAAGAGAAACCGCCCCTTGACAACACAAGCGTTGCCTACTTCGAAGGCCTCGCCGAGCAAAATCATGAGCACAACGACTACGAAACCGAAACCCTCGACGGAAGTGACGATTACTTCCATGCGTAAACTTCCTTGGCGAGGCCTGCGCCTGGTCCTCAACTACGCCGCCAAACTTCAAGGCGACTCCTTCGAACGAACGCCCACAACGGACGACTTTGGCGGAGAGCGTTTTTCCGTAACAGAAAGTTTTGCCGATGACGGTCACGCGCGCATTGTCCTCCTTGTCGAGCGCCATGTCCAAGATTTTCAAGACGGCAAGATCGAACTTGCCAATCTCGAGTCTGGCCTTGCTCATTGCCTCAGAAGGCAAAAGAACCTCGAAAACGAGATCTCACGCCGCGCGGCCGCTTGGGCCCATGAAACCAAGCAAGAACCGAACAAATACCGAAACGCCGAGGTCCAGCGCGCCGCCGCTGCACTGAAGAAAGAGATCGCCGCATACGAGCCCTTAATCAAAGAACAAGAGGAGCGAATCGCTAGTTACGAGTGCGATCGATATGTGGTCAATCCAACCACGCTCGAAGTCGCCATTCTCTCCGACTAACCCTGCCATATGCCTATCTTCGATATGTCCTGCAAAAAGTGCGGCAACACCTACGAGGCCCTTTCCGGAGTCATTGCGGACGATTCCTTGCATGCGTGCCCAGCTTGCGGCTCAAGCGATGTCTTAAAGGACTTGCCAAGAAGCGTCGCCTTGCCCCGAATGATGGATGTCAAAAACATGGAAAAGGGCGAGGTTAACATGATCCTTCGCAACTCAAGGGACATCGAAAAAAGGCACGAGTCGATCGAATGGCAAGACGGCAAAGAGCCGAGCGAAATGAAACCCAAAATCCCCAAGAGGCTTTACTAATCATGGCCCTCACCCCTCTGGATACGATCAAGGCCACGCTGCTTGAAAACTACGATCCCAACTACTACGACAGCATCTACCGCCAGATGTGTTATTCGTTTGGTGAGCCTGCCAAAAGGAGTGGCGGTGGCGGCCTGAGTTCCGGAGGCAACTTTCCGGACTATCCCGATATCTTCCCGCGGCTCTTAGAAGTTGGCCGCTCAAGAGGCATTCTTAACACGCAGCTCATCTCTTTGGCCAAGACGATGACCGCCAACCCTCAACCCGAGTTTCCCCAGGTTGATAAGTGGATCGGCGAAGTCAGAAAGCAGTTCTATCTCGCCCGTTTCGGAGCAGGCGCCTATGGCCATGGTGATAGCGATTGGTCCGAAGATCTCGCCAGCACGTTCATGGACGCAGATGGTTTTGGCGAAGGGCACGTGTTCCATGGCCTAGAGACCAACCCGCAATCAGGCTTCCAAAGGGTCACCATCCGCCATATCTCAACGCTCCACACGATAAGAGACCGCCACGCAAGGAAACTAAGCCACGCGCGCAATATCGCCTTCATCAAGTATCTTTCGCCCGAAGCGGCCGTCTCCCTGTTTGGCTCAAACATCAAAAACAAACTCACCGCTCTACACGATCCGAGTGGAGCCAAACTCACCGTCCTTCGGATCGTTGAATATTACGATCGCGGCTCAAGCAAGCACGAGCCCACCAGGGCCATTCTCCTTAGAAACCTTTGCGGCGATGAGCTCCTCAGAGAGCCCAACAAGTTCGGAATTTTGCCCTGGTCATACATGACCATGTTTCCGATTCCTGGAATGCGATACCACCTCGGAAGGGTGCCCTTGCAAATGGCCACGCAAGAAGCCATCAACGATATCGAGCGCATGTTCCGAAAGATCATGAAGCGCGCCGGGGTCGATATCTTCGACGCGGATCAAATCAACGCCGAAGACCTCAAAAAACTCCAAAGAGGCCTAGAAGTGGCGTATCTTCGCTACAATCCAAAGCCAAACAGCGGAGTCCCCTATCACCGCGTGCCCGCTCAGGAAATCGCCGCTTCAATGATCCAGCAGTGGCAAATGCTCAAGCGCCAGCAGTCGGATGATTCCGGTATCAATGAAATGGACAGGGGAAGCCTCTCTGAGCAGTCCCGAACCCTTGGCGAAAACCAGTTGCTAGATGCGCGAAGCCAACGCAGGACCGCCTGGTCAGCCCTGCGGGCGCACAAACTTCACCGCCGCACTGCCCAGGTCTCTCTCGAGATCGCCAAGAAGTTTGACAAAGACCCGCTCACGATTGACTACTTCGGTCTTAACGTAAGCCTCAACGATCCAAAGCGGCCCGATAGTTATCTCGAGAATTTCCTGGCTGAGCCTTCAACCGTAATCATGGGCGATGAAACCATTCGCCAGTCAGACGCAAGGCTCGAAGGCGAAATCCGGATGCGCCAACTCAAGCACTTAGAGCCCTACGTCGGCAAACTGTTTGATCCCGTCTGGTATGCCGAAGAACTCGCCCGCGCGATCGGCGAGCAAGACCCGAAAGGCATCATGCTTGGCGGAGGCCAGTCGGCAGCAGCCCCAACCGATTCAATGATGGTGCCCACCATGCTTGAGGCAGGCGTTGGCCAATGAGTTTTGGAATCTGTTGCCATACGTACAGCAACCCAGATATCGCCGAAACCATCAATCTTGAGTACATCGAAGAGATTCGCGATGCCGGAGCAAAATGGATCCGGCATAACCTCTTTTGGAACCTGATCGAATCGACGGAAAACCGGTGTGACTACCGTAAACACGATCAAGTCGTCCAGGCGATCCAGGACGCCGAACTCAAACACCTTGCCAATCTGTACTGCGGCAATAACTACGTCTTTGGCACCGCAGATGATAAGTACATCCAGCTCGATAGCGCGGGCCTTGCCAAACTTGGCGAGTTCGTCAAAACCACTCTTGGCCGCTACGCCGGCAAAATCCAGGCGCTCCAAATCCATAACGAGCCCAATGGCGCTTCCTTTTGGAAGCCCACGCCAAGCGCAAGCGAATACTTCACGTTAGTTGAGTTCCTAAGCCCGCTCATCCGCGAGATCGATCCAGATATCACGATCGTTTCTGCAGGCCTTTCCAACATCACCGGCACGCAAAACACCGACACCAAGTTTTTGCAGGCGCTCCTTCGCCTTGGCCTGCTCGATCTGCTCGACGTCGTCGCCCTCCATCCTTACATCCAGTCGGCCGCAACAGGTCGCACGCCAGACCTGGCCACCGCCGCCGCCATGATCCGTGACCACCGCGGTTCTCAGTCCATGGGGCCCACCGACTGGCGATACCACGCCGCCTGGGCAGGCTACTCAACCAGCAGCGCGCGCCAAACCGCCATTTCCGGAATGCTTTCTCTTTGCCAAAGTCTTGGCATTCTCCCCTTCATCTTCTCCTGGACAGGAACCGATGCCGAGCCAGGCTTTGCCATCAACTCCCTATGGTCCGGAGTCGTGATTCCTCCAGTCTAATCCGACAATGAGAACCGGAGCCCTTCTGTTGCAAGACCAAGACCGCGAAGTAATCGAAGCCTATGCCGCCGCCCATTGCGCTAGGAAGCCTTTCGAGGACACGATCAATGCGCTAAAGGCCAAAGTCAAGGATGCGCTTCGAAGGCGCGGCCAGCAACTCGTAGAACTCGATGGCAAAACTGCCGTCCTCGATCTCGGAGACAGAACCGAGCAGCAGTTCCTCGATGTCGACAAAGCCAAACTCATCGTAAAGCCAGCCCTGCTTCTGAGGCTTTGCGAGATTGATGGAAAGAAACTCCAGCAGGCCGCCGACCTTGGGCTCATCACGCCCGAGCAGGCAAAAGCCCTTACGATTGAGCCCAAGAGATCATCCGTGATCTACGTAAGGTACCGCCCCGCCTAACCCAGTTTCAGGCCACCCGGCCTAAAAAACAAACACCATGGATGAAAACACGATCGTTTCCCCAGAGGAAACCACCGTCATCAACCCATCCGCAGCCGAAAGTGAATACAAGTTCGCCGACGCCCTTGCGGAGACCCGCGCAGAATCTCAGGAACCAACCGACGACAAGAGCGAGGAGCCGAGCAAACAACCGGAGCCCGAAGGGAGCAAGGAAGACCAGCCCGAGGAGAAGGAAAAGTATCCGCTGCGAGATTCCATCAAAGAGGCACTCAAAGACAAGCCCGAACTCATTACCGAATGGGACAATCAGTGGCGAGGCTTTGAGAAAGTCAAGGCACAACTCGAAACGCGCGAGGCGCAGTTAAAGACCGACGAAGACGGCATCAAAGGCATGAAAGCCCTAGAAGCCGCTCTGAGTGATCCCGAAACTGCGTTCAAAGCCCTTGAAGACCTCACAAAGAAAGTAGCCGAATACCACCAAACCGACTATAAGCCACCTGCCAGCCAAAAGGGCGAAAGCGCAGAAGGCGAACTCATCGGTCCTCATGGCGTGGATAACGAAACGCCCGACCTTGAGGAGTGGGACAGACTCGGCTGGGAATCAGAGAGCCACTACGAGCAGGCCAAGCGAATCCGCGAGCTAGAATCGCAGCTCTCAAAAAGCAAAGAAACGCAAAAGCCCGCCGAGCAGGCAGCGCGAAAAGAAACACTTTCAACGGACGCGTTAAAGGCCATCCAGGCCAAAGTGTCCAGCGAGTTCGCCGGTCTCGAGATCACGCACCAGCAAATCTCAAACGCCATCGACTCCAACCCGGATTTGCCGCCTCTTGAAGCAGTAGAGCATGCATACCGGAAAGAAATCATCGAACATCTTCGGCAAGTCGCAAGGAAAGAATCGCGGGGCCCAGAAATTCTGGACACCGCCAAAGTCCAAGGCCGCACCCGCGTGCCAACGGAACGGTTTCACTTTCGCGACGCGCTCGCAGAAGTTCGTAACGAGTAACCCCTAAGCGGCTCCACCACAAGGAGCAAACCACATGGCCTTATGGCCCGGACCCACAACCACCCCAAACGAGCCTGCCCAGGCGTTCAACCGCCTTTTCCAGCGCAAGTCGATCGAACTGCCCCGCCGAAAGCAGGGCATTCTTTTTGCCGTCCTAGGCGAAACTGAAGAGCACTCGACTCCCGAGGCCGGAAACGGCTGGAAGCGGATGTACAACCACACATCCGGAAACAAGATCGAGGTCAAACTGCTTGGCAAAACCCCGTCCCCGTCGACGGTCAGCGATGCCAACCAGATCAACACGGCCACGCTCACGTTTACGACCGACTACTGGGGCGCTGCCGAGTTTTCGCTCGCGCACTACGCCTACACGCACCCGATCCCGCACTCCGAACTTGACCGGTTCGCCGGCAACGAAGCCAAGACCGAAGACTATCTTCAAGATGTTTTCGATCTGGTAATGCTGGGCTATCAGGTCCAGTGGGGAACGGCGATGAACACCAGCGCCGCTCCCTCAAGAACGGTGCTTGGCGGTTATCCCTACGCGATCAACGATAGCAACTCCTACGGAACTATCGATCGCTCAGACTCCGGTAACGCCGATTACCGCGGCCTGGTCAACTCTTCATTCGGCGACATCACCATTCCGAAACTCGATTACGAAATCGGACGGGTGATCATCAATGGCGGCGATGCCAGTTATGCCAACTGCGGTTTGTCGGTCTGGTCAAAGATCAAAACGATCCTCCAGAACTACTCCACCGTCACGTACGACAAAGACTGGGCCAAGTTCGGAGGCAAGTGGGTCCAATATGCCGGAACCCGCTTCACCCTCGAC
>CALMEF010000104.1 GCA_937862825.1 uncultured Armatimonadota bacterium | reverse complement strand
AATGGACTGCGTGGTGGTGCCCAGCCTCTGGGAAGAGGCCTTCGGTTTTGTGGCCTTGGAAGCCATGTCTCTGGGTAAGCCGGTGGTAGCGACCCGCTCCGGCAACCTGCCAGAATTAGTGGTCCCCGGCGAAAACGGTCTATTAATCAACAAAGGAGACTCCAAGGCCCTTGCCAACGCGATCCTCACTCTTGCGAGCGACGAGGACGGGGCGAAACGACTTGGCGCGGCTGGTAAAGAAAAGCACCAAACTCAATATTTGATTGAGCACTTCGGCCAGCGTGTTGAGGCGGCCTATTTCCAGGCTTCGTCTTCAAGAAACTCGTGAACTCGGGTCGGGAATACTACATTCAATGTCGTTGTCCACCCTGATCGCCGCATGGAACGAGGCACACCGAGAGTTTGCTATTGCCTTTGAGGGCATGCCAGATGAAGACTTGTGGAGGCGACCCCATCCAAGATTGTTAAGTGTTGGTGAAATCGCAGGGCATGTGGCTCACGCTCAGGCAGTTTGGGTTTTCGGCGGTGGCGATTGGAAAACTGACCTTACGTCCCTGCCGATCAAAAGTCCCCTCATCGATGCTTCGTTTCGATACTACACCGTTCAGTTGGAGCAGCCAGTGACGCTTGAACTGGGTAGCGAGGCCGTCCTTTCCGAAGTCAAGCGAATCCACGAGAAGGCGATGGAATCAGTCGCTACGCGGACTATGGAAGAGCTCCACCCATATTGGCAGAACTGGGGGAATCTGATCCAGTACCAGGTCTTTCACACCGCATATCATACTGGGCAGATTTACTCCGCAAGGCATATGTTGGGCCACGAGACTGAAGACAACTAGGGAGTCCATGTGCTAGCATCATCGCCATGAATCCTTTTCTCTCAAACGCGTACCTGCTCAAGGGAGTGGCTCTTGGCGATATCGACAGCATCGAGTCAGTTAGCGAGACCAAATCGTTCAATGGTGGAGAGGTCGTGGTTGGGATTGGCGACCGTAGCCAAGACATCATGGTGATCATTGAGGGTCGTGTTCGTGTAGAAACCGTCAATGGGGAACTCATCGATGAACTTCGACCTGGAGAGATGATTGGTGAAATGGCATTTATTGATGGCAAACCTCGTGGGGCGAACGCGATTTCCGCTGGCCCGTCGAAGATCATGGTCATCCCCTATGATCGTTTGTCTGGTCTCATGAGGGAGAACCCCAAACTCGAAGCGATCATTTTGCGAAATGCTGCAGTGGCCCTTTGCCAAAGGCTGCGGGACACCAATCAGCAGGTTGAGTCACTCTTGGTGGTCCGCTAGATACGCTTCAAGTAGTGCTTTCGGTGCTTTGCACTTCCAGGCCTCGATCAACAGGTCTTCTATCTCGTCGTGAGAGACCGATTCGAGACGAACTAGTACGGCATTAAAGCCGTCGTAATGAGGCTCAGTGAAGTACTTATCTGGGTCCGAGTCGAGGATTGCTTGCTTGGCGACCCCATTTGGAACAACGATCGCGACCACCGCGTCATTAATGATTCGTGGTTTCTTGGGGTCGGTTCGCTCTCTCCACGACCAGACGAAGCCTTTGGCTTTACCTTTTACGAGGACCGAGAACCCAAACTGATCGCGACCTTCGAGGGAACCCGGCAGTCGGCTACAGATTTCGCGGATGTCTTCCTGTGTGGCCATGTCGAGAAGAGTTTGGCGCACCCAAGCAATCCATATCCAAGTAAACTTTGCCGATCCCACACGACACATCGCTCATCGCCACCATTGCGGCGGGATTGGCCCTGGCGTTCGTTTTTGGTCTGATCGTCGCCCGATTCAAGTTGCCACCCCTCTTGGGGTACCTGCTCGCAGGAATGGCAATAGGACCCTTTACGCCAGGATTCGTCGCAGATACCGGCCTTGCCCAGCAACTTTCTGAGATTGGCGTGAGCCTACTGATGTTCGGCGTTGGTCTCCACTTTTCGGTGGCTGACTTGTGGTCGGTACGCAAGATCGCAATCCCTGGTGCACTCGTTCAAATAGCCGTTGCCACGCTACTGGGTGCGGTA
Source organism: uncultured Armatimonadota bacterium (assembly GCA_937862825.1). GTDB lineage: Bacteria > Armatimonadota > Fimbriimonadia > Fimbriimonadales > Fimbriimonadaceae > CALMEF01. Next base: position 4,519 of record CALMEF010000104.1, on the reverse strand, counting down.
GTCAGCCGTTTCTGGGGATGGTCATGGGGCGGTGGTCTCGTGTTTGGCCTGTGCCTCTCCGTCGCAAGTACGGTGGTGCTTCTCCGTGCCTTAGGTCAACGAGGTCAGATCGAGACGGTGAACGGAAAGATCGCGGTGGGCTGGCTGATCGTTGAAGACTTGGCGATGGTCCTTGCGCTGGTGGCCTTACCTGCCTTAAGCACCGCATTAGGATCTACACAGAGTGCTACGGATGGTCATGATGTCAGCATCGCAATGACGTTAACCTCAACCTTTGCCAAGGTCTCAGCGTTCGTCATCGTCATGCTGATTCTGGGCAAGAAGTTGATTCCCAGGGTATTGGGGCGGGTTGCCCGAACGGGATCACGCGAGATGTTCACGCTCGGTGTTTTGGCAATTGCCCTCGGGGTGGCATTTGGAGCCTCCGCACTGTTCGGAGTTTCTCCCGCTTTGGGGGCCTTCTTTGCCGGAGTGGTGATCAGCGAGTCCGACCTGTCGCATCAAGCCGGATCGGAAATCTTGCCCTTGCAAGAGGCGTTCACCGTGTTGTTCTTCGTAAGCGTCGGAATGATGTTTGACCCCAGGGTGCTCGTCGAGTACCCGCACTATGTCGCTCTGGCCCTGCTGATCGTCATGGTCGGAAAGAGCATTGCCGCACTCGCGATCGTTCTTGCGTTCCGATACCCCATCGCAACCGCGCTTACCATCGCAGCCAGCCTTGCCCAAATTGGGGAGTTTTCGTTTATCCTGATCAGCCTGGGAGTGAACCTGGGTCTGGTGCCAGGTGTGGGCTTGAGCGTGGTTCTTGCGACGGCCATCTTGAGCATCGCGCTGAACCCGGTTGTTTTCGGAACGATTGATCCCATCGATGCTTTTGTGAGAAGGCAGCCAAGGCTGCTAGAAATGTTCGAACGTTCGCGCTATGCGACCTCGGACGAGGAACCAGAGGACGTGCATCTTCAGGGCCACGTGGTGATGATTGGCTATGGCCGGGTCGGAGCGACGATCGGCAAGGCTCTAGCGGCCAACAACATCCCCTATGTGGTTGTGGACTTGGATCGGACGATCACCGACGACCTGAGGCGTAGCAGCGTCCCTTACGTGTTTGGCGACGCTTCGCGGCCAGGAATTCTGTCGAGTGCAGGCTTGCAGGATGCTCGAATGTTGATCGTGGCAACACCGGCGAAGTCACAGGTTCGGGAGATCGTCAAGGCAGCACGTTCGCTGAACCCAAACATTGTCACTTGCGTTCGCACACACCAGGTTGATGATGTTCAGTTCATGCAGGAACTTGGAATCGAACGGATCGTGCTTGGTGAACTTGAGGTGGCTCTTGAGATGTCGCACTATGCCCTGAACGAATTGGGAGCCGATACAGATTCGACGAACCGCTCGATCGAGGACATTCGGCGATCCGGTCTGGAGTCACGTCAAGGTTCCGGCTAGCGCCAATCCATACTTTTATGTCAAGATTGATTCGTTGCAATGACAAACGCTGCTGCTCTCGAATCTCTCGGTCCAACTCGTCTTGCCCCTGGTTGCTGTGGACTCCTCCAACTGTGTCTTCCGGGATTTGTCGCCATCAACACGATTCAGTGCCAACCTGAGTATGTGGATCGCTTTAAGGACCTCTTTCAGGCACGGGCCCACGCGATTGACCGCATTCCGGGCTTCTTGGGCATGTACGTGTTAAGCCCGACCGAGGAGGGTGGCGCGCACCTGGTCATCAGCCATTGGGTGAACCAAGGGGCATTTGACTCCTGGACAGGGTCCGAGGAGTTCCTTGAGGGGCACCGCCGGGCGTTTGCAGATATGAGAGCCGCCAAAGAGCGCGGCGAGGCACCGCCCATGAAGTCGGAGTTCGCAACGTACAACCTGTTGACGACCTAAGTAGCCTTCTTGCCGAACGCAACCCAGAATATGGGAATTCCGGTGAGCAGAATGCCGAGCGTGATCAGCGTCGGCAATCTCGATGCGTCATCCCATAGTGCGTTGATCAAGAGGTACAGCGTTGAGCCAATGAAGATGATTGGCGTGATGGGGAAGAGAACCGCCCGAACTGAAGGTCGGTAACGATGAACATGTTCGGCCCCTGAAGTGATCGGGTCAATAAGCGAGTCGTCCTCAAGGTTGGCACTCTCGCCAGAGTGGCGTTTGCGGAACACAAAGATCGCCCCAACTGCAAGCGCGTAGAACGGAACCATACCAATGACGAATGCATCGGTGAGGGCGGTAAACGCTTGTGAACCGCGCATGATCGTCGCGGCAATCACGTAGATGACACCCAGCGTCGCCGTAAGTAGGACCGACACATGGGGAGTATTGAACCGAGGATGGACTCGTGCCAATGGCTCAAAAAACATCTTGTCTTCCGCCAATGCGAAGAACACGCGCGGTGACGTGAGCACCGAGCCGTTCAGTGTTCCAAAAGTGGATAGCATGACCGTGGCGATAATAATAGTGACCCCTCCGGTGCCGACAAGCCTTGCCATTGCGTCGGCGGCAATAATCTGTGATTCCGCCATTTCTTGGACCGAAAAGACGGCGAGGTAGGCCACGTTGGCGAGAAGGTAGATCGCAATGATGCCAATGGTGCCCAAGACGATCGCTTTCGGCACATTCCGCTTCGGATCAACCATTTCGCCACTGACATAACTTCCGTCAGCCCACCCGTCGTAAGCCCAGAGCACCGAGACCAATGCCAGGCCAAACGCGGACATGGAAAACGACCCGGGAGGCACGGCTGGCGAGAAGTGTGCGCTTGCGTTGGGTAGAGCCAAGGCGTAAGCCAAACCCACCAACACGAGAAGTCCAGCCACCTTGGCAACCGTGGTTAGGTTCTGAATAAGCGTTCCAAATCGGACACCGACGTAGTTTGCGGCCCCAACGGTTGCAATCGCGCCGATGGCTGCTGCCGCAGTGAGGACCGCAAAGTCCGGATGTTCCTCGTTGATACCAAACAGTCGAAGAAAGTATTGGCCAAAGACAACGGCCACGGCACCAATAGAGGATGGTCGTAGCAGCACGAGTTGAGCCCAACCAAAGAGAAATCCAACCGTGCGTCCGTAGGCTTCACGAACGTAGACATAGATTCCGCCGGAGTATGGGTACGCACTACCAACCTCAGCAAGAGTCAGCGCACCGCACAAGACGATCAATCCCGCGACGATCCATACGGCAAGCATGGGTAGCGGCCCGGGCAATTGGGTGGCAATTCCCGATGGACTCTTGAATATTCCGGAGCCAATCGTGCTACCGACGACCACTGCGACGCCACTCCAAAGGCCAATCTGGCGAACGAGATGCGGTTGGTTACTCATAGTCGTTCCTGGCTAAGTCAAAGTAGAGGACGTTGACGACAGGCGGTGATTTTCACAAGATTCGAGAGGGCCGAAAATGAAAATTTGAACCTAGTCTTGGGAACAGAATTTCAGGTTCAAAAGGAACCTAACGTGTCATCACAAAATTGCCATTTCTCTGTGGTCACGTCGTTTCAGTTCAGTTTTCTTTGCGCATATCTTATATGCCATCGAGAATGTTTTTTGTCAACATAGTTTCTTGAAAATCGGTGCCTCAAGCATCAACCTCAATGAATCCTTCGCTAACCATCACGCAGGTGCCGCTCACCCAGGTTGACGGGACGGCGCTATCCACCTTCTCCGCTCTTGTTTGAAGCAGACTTGGCCGCCCCATTTCAACGCCCTGGGCGATTCGATAGGCAAACGAGCCAGACGATGCTGATTCCAGCGAGGCCTGAAGTCCGGCCACGGCGCACGCTGCGCTTCCTGTTGCCGGATCCTCTGGGACGCCGCTCAGCGGCGCGAACATCCTTGCGCGAATATCAACCTCATCCTGGGTGCGGACATAGATATACACGAGTGCCTGGAAAGGACTCCCGAGAAACGCAGCAAGGGAGTCAAATCCTGCTCCGTTAATCTTCGGTCGCTCTAGCGCGGTCATGTCCTTCAACTCCACAAAGACAAACGGAAAGCCAACCGAGGCTACTAGGGGCTCATGCCGTGATATCGCAATGTCCTCAGCCTGCAGCGAAAGGGCGTCAGCCACGAGGTTGACGGGCACTTCCTGCCCAAGAGATCACGGATTGGGGGCTTTGAGTTCGCAATAGAGGCGGCCACCCTTTTCTTCGATGGTGATGGGCACGATCCCTGCCAACTCCTCGAAACTGACGAGCCCGGGCTCAACCTGACCAAGGGTAGCCAAGACGAAAGCGGTGCCAACGTTGGGGTGACCCGCAAATGGCATTTCCTGAGCAGGTGTGAAGATTAGGACCTTCCTGGTGTTGGGGCCATCGGGAGGGAAGACAAAGGTCGTCTCCGAGTAGTTGAACTCGCGAGCAATCTGTTGCATGTCTTGGTCGCTGAGCCCCCGCGCATCGGGCAAAACAGCAAGGGGATTGCCGCCAAAGCGTGTCTCAGTGAACACGTCACACGTGTAAAAGCGGAACTTCATAAGTTCATGTCAGCATATCCGCTTGTCGATTAGTCCGGAGACACGTATC
>CALMEF010000103.1 GCA_937862825.1 uncultured Armatimonadota bacterium | reverse complement strand
TGCCATATAAATGAAATCGCCAAGGCTCTTCGCCACTTGCCGGGGCTCGTTGCCCTCAATCATCATCACGGTGATTCCATCCATGCCCGTTCGCTGTTTGACCCGCCAGTTGATGCCCTGACCATACATAACGTGTCCCGAACCTGCAACGACGACCATCACGGTGTTTGGGCTCATTGGTCGCCTCGCCAGATACTTCAGCGCCGAGTCGGCCATGCCCTCGTCCCAAACGACTTGAGCGTTGTACATGTTGTCCATGTTGACCCCTGGCCCCATCGAATGTCCGCCGGTTAGGCCATCAAAGACCTTGCGGTGGTCGGGATTTGAACGGAACGGGAGAGGGAGGGCTGCCTTCTGTTCAGCGCTCAACGCGTCTAGTCCCTGTCTGCTGACCGTTCGAACGTAGTCACGCGGGACGTTGAGGGCCACCATGGGCAACTTGTGAGCCTTCACCGCATCAAAGATGGGGCGATAAAGCCCAAAGTCGAATCCCCACTGCTTTTTCCAATCAGACTTTTCAATGAACTCCTCTTCTGTCCACCAGCCGAGGGTCCATCCGTTGAGGTCATCCTGAACTGGCCGAGTGAACATCTCAAAGCCGACAATCACGTTTCGACCCGACTTGGCCAAGGCATCAATGATTGCTGCCTGCATTTTGTGGTGCTCGGCATGGTCATGGCTTTCGCCCAAGTACACGAAGTGATGTGGCTTGGCGGCCGAAACGATGTCGTCCAAGGATGCGATTTGACCATTTCGGATTACGATTCCTGGCTTAGCGGTTACCGGAGCGGCATCTCCGATAGGAAGCCGATAGACATCAATTGGGGCACCAGCCTGCATCGTAAGGCCGAGTAAAGTGGCGATCATCAGTCCATTGTCTTCTACGCCAACTCAATGTGTCAAGTGGCGGGGACGAGTTTTACCCAGTGAGAGCGCTTCTTGCGGTATTGGTTCTGGTTTGCGTGGGATGTGGCAGTTCAGCGCCCGATGGGCCAACCGTTTCTGGATCGAATCCCCCACCTCCAGCCAAGGCAGGTGAGGTTGATGTCGAACGGAAGGCCTTCGCTTTGGTTGAAGAACAGTTTGGTGAAATCCTTGAGGATCTGGCTCAGGCTCGGGAACAGATTGTCATTGCCAAGAAAGCGGTTCCGTCCTCTGGTCGAGACTCAATTGACGTGGTCATTGATCTTGTCGATGCGGCAGCGGGAAGGGTAGCCGACTTGAACAATGATCTTCCAACAGATGAGACTTGGAAAACTTTCAAGACCAAGTTAGCCGCAACCAAGAAGCAGTGGGTCAATGACCTCAATGACAGTCTGTTTGAGGTGGCTGAAGCGAAACGCGCGGTGGAGTCCCTCGGTGACTTTGCCTCGGACGAGCGAAAAGTGCCTTACTCCATGGCTGGCTCCTCATTCGCTGATGCTTCAACGGGACTTGAGGTTGCGATTGAAGCCTTGGGCGGCACTGTGGAGCAAGTTGATCCCTAGGCCCTTTTGAATACCAGGCTCTTAGGTTCTGACATTTCTTCCATGGCGTAGCGAACGCCCTCGCGACCAAATCCGCTCTTCTTCACTCCACCGTAAGGAAGGGCATCAAATCTGAGCGTTGGGTAGTCGCCAACAATCACTCCTCCAACTTCAACTTCACGAAAGAACCGTTCGCCGATGGCCCTGTCTTCGGGAAAGTCCCCGACATGTATTCCGGACTGAGACCGATTTAGCTCTTCGATCACGGAGGCGACCGAGACAAAAGGTCTGAGCGTGAGCACGGGACCGAAAACCTCTTCGCAGGCGAGTTTCATCGGGGGGGGGACCCCTTCGATGAGGGTCGGGTGAATGACGTTGCCCGTTCGACCGCCGCCAGCGATCACTTGGGCTCCGTTGCTCACCGCCTCGCTAACCCATGATTCCACCCGGTCGGCGGCATCCGAAGAGATCATCGGCCCACACACTGTCTCTTCGCTCGACGGGTCCCCATGAATACATGCGTTTGTCGCTTCAATGAGGCCCTCGCGAACCTCTTCATACACGGTTTGGTGCACTAAGGCGTGCTGAATGCTAATGCAAATCTGACCGGCGTATCCATAGGCTCCAGCGGCAATTCGCGAAGATAGTTGGTTGACTTTTTTCTCGGCGGTGGGAGTAGGGGTATGGATAGCATCTGCAAACACCACGGCGCTGGCGTCTCCGCCCAGTTCCAGAGAGATGTGTTTTTGATAGGTCTCTTCTTTGAGGTGCCAACCGACTTTGGGTGATCCCGTGAAACTGACGAATGAGACACGGTCATCCAGCACCATTCGCTCAGCGATTTTGGAGTGGACATTGACCACGTTGACCACCCCTGGAGGGCATCCAGCCTCGTGAATCAGTCTTCCCAGTGTCATCGTGCTCAGAAGGGCTTGCTGAGAGGGCTTGATGACGATCGTGTTGCCTGTTGCGATCGCGGGAGCGAGTTTGTGTGCGGCAAGGTTGTACGGCCAGTTGTAGGGCACGATGCCGAGCACGACGCCGCGAGGTTGCCGCTCGACGAATGCCTCGTAATCCGCGCCGCGAGGGTCGGAATCCAAAGGGGCAGGTTGCCGAGTCCAATGTTCAAGTTCTTTGGCCGCCAGTTCGAACGTGATTGCGAGTCGGTTGACCTCGCCACGCGCCCAAACAACAGGTTTGCCGACTTCTGCTACAAGCAGCATGGCCAGTTCTTCCGCTCGCTCCCTTACCAGGGCCGCGATGCGGAGGAGGAGGGCTTGGCGGCTGGAGATTGGGGAGAATCGCCACAGTGCAAAAGCCCTTTTCGCGGCGTGCAATGCAGCATCAGCCTCGGCCCAACTTCCTTCAGCGGCAGTACCCACGATTGAGTCGTCAAACGGGTTGCGGATCACTTCCTTTCCGGTACCCTGATCGCAAACTCCGCCAATGAATATGCCGTCAATGAGCATTTCGCAGTGCAACACGAGATGAGTTTACGATAGGGAAGCGGCACGCGAAGTTCGGACGTCTATTCAAGTGAGGGGTGGCTGAGGGGTAAATGATGGTTAGGAAGGTTATCTGTGCGCTTGACACGGGCGATATTGATGAAGCGAAGGCGATTACCAGGCGTTTAAGCCCTTATGTGGGCGCCTTCAAAGTTGGTCATGGATTGACGCTCCAACATGGTTTGGGTGTGATAGACCAGATTCAAGAGGCCGGTGCATCAAGGGTGTTCCTTGACCTTAAGTTTCATGACATTCCGAACTCCGTTGCTCTGGCGGTTAGGGAAGCCACAAAGCACGGGGTTTGGATGATGACGTTGCACATCTCTGGAGGACCCGCCATGATGACGGCGGCGGCCGAGGAGGCACACTTCCTAACCGAAGATGAACGCCCCCTTCTCATGGGAGTTTCGGTACTGACATCCCTTGACCAGCACGTGCTTACGGACCATCTTGGAATCAACCGCAGCCTAGAAGAGCACATGGTTTATCTTTCTGCGCTAGCAGTGGACTGCGGCTTGGATGGTGTCATCAGTTCCCCTCATGAGGTTGCCCCAATCCGGGAGCGTATTGGTCATGAGGGCGTGATCGTTTGTCCGGGCATCCGAGCCGCGCAAGCCAGCGACACGCAGGATCAGAAGCGTGTTGGGACGGCTGGTCAGGCACTTTGCGACGGAGCGAACTACGTGGTTATTGGTCGAGCGTTAACGGCTTCCGAAGACGTTGAGCGGACCTTGGTTGAGTTAGGTTTCGACCTTGCCACCGCGTAAGGGGCTGCGGCCCGAAACTCGCAAAGCGCTGAGGGAATGGTACGCCGAGAACGGGCGGGATCTGCCTTGGCGCAGGACACGTGATTCGTATCCGGTTCTCATCAGCGAGATCATGCTGCAGCAAACGCAAGTTGCGACTGGACTTCCGTATTGGCTCCGGTGGATGGAACGATTCCCGACCATCGAGTCTTTGGCATCTGCGACTGAGGACGAGGTGCTAGCCCACTGGCAGGGTCTCGGTTATTACCGACGGGCACGAAACCTCCATGAGGCAGCCCAAAAGATTATTTCTCAAGGATGGCCAAAATCGGCGAAGGAGTGGAGGCAACTGCCAGGCATCGGTGATTACACCTCGGGGGCCCTCGCCTCCATCACGCTGGATGAACCCGTACCAGCGGTTGACGGCAATGTCGAACGGGTTTTCGCACGGGTCGAAAGGTGTCGCCTCACCGGGGGCAAACTGAGTGCCGAAGCAAAGGTTTGGGCGCTTGGGTTGGTTCCCAATGACCAACCAGGTGATTGGAACCAGGCGATGATGGAGTTGGGTGCGCGAGTATGTCGACCTCGTTTTGCTGAGTGTGATGTCTGTCCCCTTTCTCCGGATTGCCAGTCTTCACACCAGGCAGATCGGCACGAATATCCGGTAAGGATCAAGTCCACGAAGACCCAGCAGGTCGAGCGCCACCATGCGGTGTTTGTTTCTGAGGGGGCGATTGCGCTTGCCCGGATTGAGCCCGGTGCCTGGTGGGAAGGTATGTGGGAGTTTCCAGAGGTTGCCGCTCCGATGGGACCCGTGATCGCGAGGGAACGCCACCAGGTTACGCATCATCGAATCGTGTCGCATGCCTATGTTGTTAGCGACCAACCCACTGGTTCGCGGATGTTTGAGTTGGCACAGGTTGCGGAGTTAGCGATGCCAGCGGCGCAGAGGCGTCTGCTGAATTCGGTGCTGTCTGAACTCAAATAGGTTCAA
>CALMEF010000102.1 GCA_937862825.1 uncultured Armatimonadota bacterium | reverse complement strand
CGTAGGCTTCGCCGACGGATTTACAGTCCGTTCCCATTGGCCACTCGGGCAACTCCCCAGCGCTCGGATATTATACCAAGCGCTGGGTATCGAAGCTTAGCCGCCGAGCGGCATCTTGAAATCGGACGCGGCGATGTTCTGCTTAAACCGCCATTGGGCAGACCATTGGGTAAGCCACGGCTTGCCCTCCTTGTCCTTCCGTTCCACCCGAACCGTAACGGGTAGAAAATGCTTGCCGTCCACCACGATTTCAATCTTGCAAGGACCATAAGTCGCCACGGCGGTCCCGGTGCGCTCGGCACGAATTCGAAAACTGGTGACATTAACACCTTGAAACTTCATGTGGCGTTCTTCGACCGTCGGCTTGAACCCTTCGAACCCCTTGCCCCAGGAATCGAATACCTGCGACCATGCGCCCTTACCGTCCGTGAGGCCTTGGAAAGCCATGCGTGAGAAATCCGAAATCCAGATGCTCGCCAACTGGGAGGCCGAACGGTTCACCACGTCTAGCGGCTTACCAACCACCATGGGTTTCGTCCAAGTAGCGTCGACACGGACCATTCGGTCCTTCCCGTTCGCCACGTCGGTACCGGAGACGGGCTTTTTGTCGATCACCAGGAAGTCAATCTTGTAGTTCTTGCGATCCTGAATAGCAACTTCCTGTTCGTAGGTGCCTTGACCATCCGAGGTTTGCGCAATCGTGCTCAACTTAGCGCGGGCATTTCGCAAATTCTGCATGGCCCCCTCAATACGCTGGCCCAAGACGTTTAGGCTCATGGAAGTCTTCGTCCAGCCCTGAGTCCCCGGCGCCGGCACCTTGACCGGAAGCGGTTCCAACTTCTTCGGCGTCAACATTGCCGACTTCGGATCCACCGGCTTCTCGGGCTCCTTCTTATCGGGCTTTGAGGGGTCGCCAGGTGTGCTCGCCGGCGTTTCCGGGACCGCTATGGATGGTGATTCCGAACCTTGCTGATTCGGCTGGGGAGAAGAACCAGACGGCTCGACTGGACCCTTCGCAACCGGATCGTTTTTCGAGCAACCTACGATGACGGCGAACGCCAGCAACGAAAGAACACCAAACTTCATGTTAACCATCCTTAAGACGCCTTGCTCCCGATTGGGTGTTCGAGTTTTGCCCAAACCGAGATATCTAAATCCGCAAACGGGGCATCCTTCAATCTGCAGTCTGCAAGAAACGCAGCATCTTGTTCGGAAAGCGTCGCTCCGTGCACCGCGGCTTCGGCTAGGTCGGCGAGCCGATGGAACCGGTCAATATGATCGGCAAACCGTATCTCCGCGTAATCCCGGGCCGAGAACGTCGAGATCAAGAACTGCCAGTCGCTTGCTTCGGCCAACAGGAGCTCACGACCGGCCTGCGTCGCGATTTCAAGCGCCAAGCCCTCCGTGCAATCGCGGGCGAGCACTCGCATTCGGCGCTGGGCGGGATAAAGTTTCTCCCAGGTCCAATGGTTGCCATCGTTCAACCAGATGTAGTGATAGCCGCCTTCGCCCCACGACCCTTCGGGCAGATGAATCATTGCTCGTGGGGGCTCGAGGTCCACCAATTCTCCGCCCGACACGCATTCGATGTCGGGATCTTTGTCCAGCCTCAGCCCGAGTTCAAACAGAAATTCCGGACCCTCCCACCACCAGTGGCCGAACAACTCAGTGTCGTACATCGCGATGATCGTGCCGGGACGGTCGGACAAGCCTCGGTAATGGGCGAGCGTGCCCTTGAGGGTCCGGACCATGTCCTCCGCGTGGTTGACGATGTTCTCATACGACGTCCACGGCTGGTACGGTTGCTTCGCGCCGAGGTCGCGTTTGTTCTCCGAGATTCGCCAATAGCGGTGCCGCCCGGGATAGAGTTGCTTGTGAAACTCCAAGTAGAACGGGTCACCGGGATAGCCGTGTTCGCCCGACCACACTTTGACGGTCGTCTCCGGGTCGCGAGCCATGCAGGTCACGCCGTTGGGTAGGGCGTAGTGCTCGTACTCGCTGCGAAATTCTTCTGGCGGCGTGAACCACTTGGCGCTTCGCGCAAACATTTCGGCGAGTTGAGGGAAGTTCGCCGCGTAGGTTCCCAATGGCTGCCCTCCACGAATCATGTGCGAGTCAACGAAGAAATACTCAATGCCGTTTTCTTCGAGATCCTCCTCGACGCCTTTCCGCGGCCAGGACGTTTCGTTTTCCCCGACAGGCGATTTCCAGTCGTAACTCGGGCGATAGGCACATTCGGGGAGCCAGATTCCTCTGGGTTGCTGACCAAAGTGCTTCTTGTAGGTCTCGACCCCAATCTTTACCTGGGCTTGACACGACTCGTCAGTACCCAACAGCGGTAGGTAGCCGTGGGTCGCGCCGCAGGTGATCACCTCGATGGACCCCGACTCTTGGAAGTGCCTAAACCCGGAGATTATTGATCGACCCCATCGATTCTGGAACTGGTCAAGCGCCCGTGAGAAGAACCGGTCCCACATTCCGGCCAGGCCCTGCATGTGCAGATCGCCGTCTCGTTCAAACCGTCTCAAGTCGGAGCGTGCGGACTCCACTTTTGCCAGGCAGTAGCCTTCAAAGTCGGCCTTGAAGGTCTCGTCCTCCAACTGCTCGGCGAGGATGGGCGTCATGTTGACGGTCCACCGTGGCTTCACGCCGTGCTGCTCAAGCCGGTCCAAGGCATGCAGCAGTGGCAGGTAGCACTCCGCAGCCGATTCGTTGATCCAGTCCGTGCCGTGAGGCGACTTGCCATGCGACAACACGTACGGCATGTGGCTGTGGAGGCATAGCAGGAACCTGCCGATGGGCATATCCTATTGTGACACCTCGCCCGCTTGGTCCTCTATCGAACTCCCGATTCCTGGGTTTGTGTCGCGTTTCGATTCTTCATCGCGTTTGTTTTTAGGTTCAAATAGGTTCGCGGTGGGTGCTGGCTTGGGGTTTGTTGATTTCCGCTATGGAGTGCGCGAACTCGTTCGCGCTTTGGTTAGAGGCGATTTATCGCCGCAGAAAAGGCTTGCGTTCTTGATCTTCACTCACTCTTCGACTCCTTCCATATCACGAGTAGCACAACTAGTATTGCCACGTCACACAGCAAAATCAAAGGACTTGTAAAGGGTAGGCGGGCAACAGACAGCAAACCAATCGCAGGTTGCGCCACACTTCTTCGTGCTCGAAGAAACATCACTTGAGCGACACTCACTGCCATTTGACAGATGGGTACTACGTAATCGGGGAATTGTAACTCCCTAAGATAGGCGTTCGCGTAGGAAGAAAGGTAGGCGATGGAGAACAAATTCCCTGCACAGATGAAGATGCCGAAGGCGATGACCAGCGCGGAGAGCGCCTTCCAGCCAAGCGTTTGTTCGTTTTCTCGGCACATAGCTCTATATCAACTTCGGCTTGCTTTGCTCCGACAGGAGGTTAAGTAGGCGCCGAGAACGGTTCACCTCATACGTAAGCACGGGATCGAAGAGAGGAATCCCGAGAACTCTGATGAGCGGCTTAGAGACTTCTTGGCTAGCCAAGAAATCCAAATACGAGAGAATTACGCTTCTCTGATCGAGGGAAGATTCAGTCCACAGTTGGTAGGCAAATGAACCTCTGCTTTGAACATCTTCAATGGCTCGAAGTGACCCAGATCTATAGTATGGATTAGCCAATGCCTGCCACATGTATGCGGCATAGTAGTAAGCACGTGCACACTGACTTAGTAGCATGAACGCCTCGATAACAAAACTGCTCTCTTCTGGAAAGGCAACCTCTGACCAAGATCCCGAGCGCGGGAACAACCGATCGCAAAGGGCGTCCACAAGCGGATCCTCGGTGTCCACTCTCGTCTCAGAGCATGGGCAACGATCGGGATAACTTTGCTTGAGTCTTTCGTAAATTTGCTGCAAATGAGGATGTTCCATGTGGCTCCTCCCGCACTTATTATGGAGTCATCCCTCCACCCCCACGCGCGAAGCCGGGGTGGAGGGTAGTCCGGGTCTGGCC
>CALMEF010000101.1 GCA_937862825.1 uncultured Armatimonadota bacterium | reverse complement strand
AGAAGACGCCACGAAGTGGACCGAGGTCGCTCATGGCTCGTGGCCAAACTCAAAGGAGCCCCAGCGAGTCGCGTTCACCAAGGCTGTCAAGGCACGTTTCATCAGATTGCGAGCCCTGTCAGAAGTCAATGGCGAGATTTGGGCTTCGCTGGCGGAACTACGCTTGTTCCGCTAGGCCGTAGTATCCTTTCACTATGCTCGCTCTTCTCGCCTTTGCTTATGTGTTCCCGAAAGACGCGATTCGCTACGATGTGAACGTGCGATTCAACGGGTTCTTGCCGGTCTTTGGCGGGCAGGAGGGAAGCGCGGAGATCTTTCTCGGTATCTCGGTGAAGGGTGTCGCTGAAGACGCTGATGGCAATCCTCAAGCCGAGAGCGAGCTGGTGAGTGCGAAAGTGAAGTTTATGGGCGAAACCCTCCCATTCAACGAGGACAACATGCAGTCGTACTTCCCCAAGACGACAGTTTCATTTCATCCTCTTGGGAAAATGCTAAAGACCAATGCCCCCGACGTGCAACTTCCGATACGCCTTCCTGGGTTGGATCTCAAGCGCTTCCCCGAGATCACCTACCTCCCCATTGAGTTTCCCAAAGAGACCCTCGTTCAGGGCCAAAAGTGGACGTTCATTCGTAGTCTCGGCGGCGCAGATGCAACCTACACGGTGACGGCAACAACCGTAGATGACACCAAGGCAGAACTTTCTGTTGAGGTCGCTCAGACCGCCCAAACGCTGGAGAATGAAGCGCTGGAACTGGTCAAAAAGGAAGAGGATGCGGTCGCAAAAATAGAGACGTCATTGACCGGGAAGGGAACGGTTACTTTCGACCGAAACAAGAACCTCGCCACATTGATCAAGATGAACGTTGATGCTGCATCGAACGTGTTGCGAATCAAGGGTGGTGAAAAGTCGACTCGAAAACTCCAAACCACGCTTGAAGTCAAGCTAAAAGAATAGAATCGCCGCGCGTTCATAATCTCTGCTAATGTCCCTAAAAGAACTCGTCCAGGCGGAAGTTCCGTCAATCACGGAGATCCGTCGCGATCTTCATCGCCACCCCGAACTCGGCTATCAGGAAAAACGTACCAGCGAGGTCGTTCAGCGCGAACTGGGTGCACATGGTGTCGAGTTCGTTGGCGGCTTGGCCAAAGGCACTGGCGTTCTCGGATATCTGCCAGCCACGATTTCACCCGAGTCTGCGCCCACCATCGCCCTACGAGCAGACATGGACGCCTTGCCGATCTTGGAACGCACGGGACTGCCCTATGCATCGTCCACAGAAGGCGTAATGCATGCGTGCGGCCATGATGGGCACACGTCGATCCTCATCGGTAGCGCGAGGCTGCTGAGTCGCATGAGAGAGCGAACAAACAACGTGGTCTTCGTGTTTCAGCCTGCTGAAGAAGGCGGAGCTGGAGGTCGTGAGATGGTGAAGGATGGGGCACTAAACGGCTCAGTTCTCGGAAAGCGCGTCGACCGCATTTTCGGATTGCACTGTTATCCAGGACTGAAAGTCGGGGAGATACAAACACGGGTCGGGCCCATGATGGCCGCCGCAGACATGTTCGACATCATTGTCCATGGTTCAGGCGGGCACGCTGCTATGCCCCACACCACCGTTGATCCGATTGTGATCGCCTCGCACATCGTCACCGCGCTTCAATCGATCGCCGCTCGCAATGTCTCGCCATTGGAATCGATCGTGGTTACGGTTGCTCAAGTACAGGCAGGTTCGGCTCATAACATCATTCCCGAGACTGCAACGCTCACCGGCACATTGCGCGCGCTGACGGACCAAACTCGCGATTTGGGGATTGCGAACATTGAGCGGATCGCGACAAAGACAGCAGAGGCATTTGGCGGACGGGCAGAATTCATTTTCAAGCCCGGGTACCCAGTGACCGCAAATGATGCCGAGATGGCAAGCATCGTGCGCTCAGTTGGTTCCAGTGAGTTGGGGGTAATGGTCAAGCAGGATGACATTATGCCAACGATGGGCGCTGAGGACTTCTCCTTTTACGGCTTGGAAGTGCCGGCTTGCTTCTATTGGTTGGGAGTACTTCCCGAAGATCAAGATTCATATCCAAACCTCCACGCCCCTGAGTTCAATTTTAATGACGGAGCCTTGGAAAACGGTATGCGCATGATGTGCCGTCTTGCGCTTGAGCCGGTAGGTTAAAGATTGATTACCAGGTTCCTCGGTTTTGGCGAACTTGGGAACCTATTGAGACTGTCTTCAGTAGTAACGTTGGGCACGCAACGACTTGCCCTCCGAAAGTACATACCATGGCCTGCGGTCTCAAAGCCGCAGGCACTTTTTTTTAATTGGAAATGGGCTGGTGCCGTATTCGACACCAGCCCATTTGGATTAACTAGTTTTTGACCAGTACCGAGTCGGTTCCGGCCACAGGATCTCCATCGAAAGTGAATCCGCGCACTGTCATGACAGTCGTGTTGCGATTGAAGGCGTTCACCGCCGACACCATGTCGAACTTGATGACCTGATCCATTCGGTCGTCGCCGTTGAGGTCGGCAAACCTTGTTGAAGCCGGTAGAAGTCGACCAGGCAACGCGGCATCGTAGAAGCGCATAGTTTGCCAGTCCACCGTGGTGGTGTCAAGAGAGTCGTTGGTAATGAGTCCAACTTCGTAGTATCGCTTTTGGCGGTTGATGACATTGGGTCGCTCCCCGGGGATGATGTCGACCTCAAGCCGCATGGGAACATGGTCGTTGTTTAGCCTGGTTCGACCATCTGGGAAGACGGTAACGAACATTTCACTTTGCTCGCCCAAACCAGTATTGGTGGCGGCACGGATCTTCCAGAGGGTCTGATCTGGCTTGTAAACACCATCTTGTCCGACAGGATTGAATCCAGGACCAAATCCGGGAGGAAGGACGAGAGGCATACCCAGTTCAACAACCAACACGGAGCCCAGCGGAACGTTTGGTGTAGGAGCCAGTCCAAACGCTGCCCGGAACCCGATTGCAGATGCGGGGCCATCTCCGATGCCGTCGCCATTGTAGTCCGCAAGCATTTGTGGGTAGGTCGGACTTGAACCACCTCGTAGCAACAACTTGAAGTTCGGGAAGTTGGTGTTGCCGACACAGATCGGGAACTCCATATCCGCGATGAATGCGTTCGGGGCAAAGCCCAAGAACGTTCGTCGCGCAAATGCGAACACCATATAAAGGTCCGTATCGTTGTTCTGTCTGTTGTCGTCCCTTGCGATAACACCAGTGCTGGCGGAGTTCAACAGCGGGTCTTCAAGCCCTGCCTGATACAGACTTCCAGAGATGAATCCAAGTGAACGGGTGTTTCCCCATTCAATGTTTGTCGGTAAGCCGTCAACACAGACCGGATGGGACGTGTTTTGACCGTTAATGACTTCTTCAGCGATGGCGATGGCACCGATGGTGGCCATCAGAATTCCAACCGAAACTCCCCTTCTAAAACTAGCTCGCATAGCGTTCCTCCTCGTTCCCAATAAACGATTAGGTTCATTCTAGCAGAGAATGGGAGGTTTGGAACTACTTTTTCATCAGTATTCAAACGGGTTTATTCGGATCGCACCAGTTCAATCAACGTTACTTCTGGCGTGCAGCCGAGCCTCGAGGGCGGTCCGGTCGTTCCCACCCCACGATTGACATAGATTGGAGTGGGCGCGTTGGGATAATAGCCGCGAACGTATTTCTCACCCCCTTTGGTATGCATCGGCGTCCAACCCCAAGGAAACGTGAACTGACCACCATGGGAGTGACCACTCAGCATGAGGTCAGCTCCCCTGGGTAGCCAATCCACCGAGTCCGGCTCGTGCCACACGACGATCTTGGGTTCTTTTATGCCCTCGACCGACTGAACCACGGAGAATGGGTCAGCCTTTCCCTTGGTTGAAGAGTCAATACCCAGCCAGGAAACTCCCGAGTGCTGATACACCTCATTGCGAAGAAGGCGAATGTTCAACTCACTGAGGATCGGTCGGAGCAACTCTGCGTCTCCACACCAATAGTCATGATTCCCGGGAACGGCCACGACTCGACCATCCATCAGCAGAAGTTCTTCGAGCGCTTCGCCGATTAGCCAGGGACTCTCAGGTTTCCAATAGCCAACAAAGTCGCCCGCGATGACCACGAAGTCCGGCGATTGGTCAAGCGCTAGACCAACTGCTCGCTTGGTCAGGTCGAGCGAATACTTGTCTCGAAGATGGAAATCTGCGAGAAGCGCGATCTTGAATCCGACAAGGCTCTGAGGGAGGTCGCGAATCGGGATCCTGACCTTCTCAAGCGTTAAGCGACGCGACTCAACCAAACACCCATAAACGAGGGTGGCCGTTGAAGCGGCGCTTGTCCAAAACGCTAAGGATCGCAAGTTCATGGTTACCAAAACAACAGAGTCCATTGTCGGCGTTCCGACAATGGACTCTTGCCAGATCAGGATAGTTTACGGTGTTGTGTAAGCCGACTGATCCACCGTGTGAAGCCAGCCATCCTGAGATGGATCCTCATCATTGATCGGACTCCAGCGGACTCGAGAGGCAATCTGCCCCTCTGCTCCCACGTACGTTCCACCATTGACCGTCACGCTACTTACGCTGTCGAAGGTCGTGGCGACCGATCCACCGACAACCTGATAGATGCCGCTCAGTTGATTCTTCATTGCCAGTTCCTGTTGGAGTCCAGGTCTGGCGACCGAGGCTTCAAGAGTCCAGGTGACGGTGTTTGGAGCGACCTGGGAGGTCAGTCCCATGAACTCGATACTCGCTGCTAGCGTGCTTGGATCGTTGAAAATGGCAAGGCCATTATCGTCGCTGGTTAAGAATGATCGCTCATCACCATCGAATAACTCTCCTTCCAAGACGTTAAATCCAAAGCAGACGTCCTTAGCCGACGACACGGAATAGTTGTCGAAAAAGCCTGTGCCGGTACCACCAGTTGCTTTCGTCGTATAGAAGTCCATGTCTCCTACCTTGGTCGGTGTTCCAACAAAGGCTGCTGTGACGTCAACCAACTTACCGTTGACAAACCCGACCATTCGGTTGTGGCCAAAGTCGGCAATCACATAAAATCGATTCCATGAGTCCGCTGCAATGGTCGTCGTTGATGGCGTCGCCGTTGTACCTGTAACAAACTGGATGGTTCCGTCGGTATTGAGAACTCGCATAGCACCGACACGCGCAAACGGCGAGGCCTGGTAGCAGTCGATGCCAAAGGTCATCCCCGATCCCGTTGTGTGCAGAATCTCAACTTGGCAAATCACCAACTTCTCTGCGCTTGCGGCGGTGTCGTACTCTGGGGACAAGTTCGGCCATCCCCATCGCGAACCGTTAGCAACTGCAGACATGTCAACTTGGACAGCCTGGGCTCCACCGGCTACGACGCTGTTCTGAACTACGTACTGCACGTCGCTGAAGGCATCCCAAGGAAGTTGTCCGCCAAGCACGCCAAGCGTACGGCCCTCAAAGTCGTCGGCAAACAAAACTGCTCCGAAGGCGTTTGCTGTACAAAGTGAAGCAAGAATTAGTAGGCTCTTTTTCATGATCAGGCTCCCGGCCGAGAGATTCTCGACACTACACCATTCTATGCTATCACAACAACTTTCAGTTCCCCGACATTTGCCGGGGAACCATTGGCGACGAGATTAACCGCCTGATGTGTTGGGCGAACCACCAGATGTCGCCGGCGGTTGAGCCGCCGCTTCTCCTTCGGTGGGATTCGCCGCTGCTGGGCTATCGGGATTGACCGGAGCGTTGGTTGCTGCGCCCGTGTCCCCACCCGAAGCGTCCGTAGATTCTCCGGAACTGCAGCCGATTGCCGAGATGACGAGAATGCTGGCCAAAAATAGGCCCAGTAGTTTCTTCATTGGTTTGATTACCTCCTAGTTGTGCGCAACCGCTCTTGAAAGGTTGCACGGTGATGGAGACAACCAAGCCTCACCGAAAGTTCCTTAGGGTTGCCCGGGAACCTGCTTGCTCCTCCAAGCGTTCCCATAAGCGGTCAAGCGGTACAATTTCCGCGCCTCGATAAGTTATGTCCGTAGTCGTACAGCGAAGGATGCCGGGTTCAACGAAGATCGCGATCGGCTTCGTCTTCCTTGCCGTTGCGGGATACTTCGGGCTGAAGGCGGTCTCCGGATACTTGATTGACGGTGAGAAGTTCTCGCCTCTTGAACCAAGCGATATCAACATTGTGGGCGTGAACCCAGGTGCGGGCTATTACATCGTCGTAGCAAATCAGGTTGCCCAGCTGATTCAAGGTGAAGTGGGTGAGTTCGATGCCCCCGATGTGGGTAGCCGAGAATCCACCGAGAAGAAGCGCATTCCGCTTCGCGAAATGATGAACGCCCTTCGAGGCGACACTAAGGCACTCAGCGAGTTCATTCGCATTATGAATGCCGTTCCTGAGTTTGACATCCCGGACGACATGATCTGGGATGCTGCCGATATTCAGAAAGCACTGGATGGCGACACCAAACTCGCCACAGAGTTGGCAAAGGACCTCAGCGTCGACCTTGACGGCAATCCTATGCCAGAAACCCGAGCGACCTCCCTTGAGAATGGAATCGGGATACGTTTACAGGTTCCAGTCCAAGTTGCCGCTCCCGAGGGAACCAAGACCCTCTACGGGTCAGTTGTTCTTCAGTATCGTCCGGTTTTTGCCGCAACCGTTTGGGACAAGTTGAAAGAGAAATTCGACCTACCCAAAGAAGTTGTGGCGGGTTACTATCTAGAAGAAGCAAATCGGCTCAAGGCCAATCCCGAAGCGAGGGAAAAAGAGGGCCTTGAGGTCCCCGGGCAGGTCCCGAAGGGGCGGGCAGAGGGGCTCTCCCC
>CALMEF010000100.1 GCA_937862825.1 uncultured Armatimonadota bacterium | reverse complement strand
GATTACGCATCGACTCGTTACAGATGAGGACTTCTGGAGCAAAAGCGCGCCACGCAAAAACCGCCTTGCCACCGGGAGAACTACACAAATCCAACACCCGTTGAGGCGCCAATGGTATGGCCAACATTGCCGATGCAGCAAACGCCGACGATCCGTCAAGGACGTAATAGGCTCCTTTCTCGTGCAAGGCGTGCTTTCCTGGACGATAATCTTCGCGAATGCGGACAAGCCAGTCTGGCTGCCAGGCCCACGCAGGTAGCCGCGGAAAGGTTTTGATTTGCGGCTTATCCTCCAGGACGATCAGCATCTGCTCTCGCGACTGTCCAAGCACAAGCGCTTGTAGAAAAGCCTCCTGATCTTTGGGATCAGTAAAGAGGGCAGACGCCTGATTCCGCATCAGGGCAGTCGGACGCCCCGTTGCTCGTCGCCCTCGCCTTACCAAGTGCCTGCCGTCTTATCGCCCAGATACTGCGACAAGTGCTCCAAGTGGTACATGTCGTGGCCAATGAGCATATTGGCAAGGTCATAAACATTGAGGATTCCTCGCTCAGGATGGACGACCGTTTTCGACCAGTCTTCGGTCTTGAGCCCCTTGAGGTAGTCGGCCGTGCGCTTACGCTCTTCGATAAACAGGGCCGCCTCGGCTGAAGGGTTTTTCGTTTTGTAGCCCATTTCGGCAGCTCGCTTACCCTCATCATAGGCGGTGATTGAGGTTCCGGGATTTTCGACCGCTGTTCGAATGCGACCAAGGAGGATGGGCTCCCAGTCGGCCAAGTGGGCAACGGCTTCACGAGGCGTAAAGCGATCTGGACTGAGCGCCTCATCAAGCCGGTGGGGCTCAATCTGGTTGAGCATCCGCAAGAGCGTTGCGGGGCCATGCTCGAGGACGGGCAGCAGATACGGATTCATGTCCCAATTCTGGCACGGAAAAAGTAGAAAGCCGCAGAGCACTTTCGCACTCCGCGGCCTTCAAAAGGAGAAGATGCCTAATCTTCTTGAAGAACCGGAGTTCCTCGCGGTGACCAACTTTCGTCGGCTAGGCCTTCATCCTCCGACTGCTCCGGATGACTTTCATCTCCGTCCCAGTTCGGTATGAATATGATACGCGGTTTTTTTTCGTCCCGCAAGCAATTTTTCGGGGAGTTTCCCACCAGTTTTCCGCTAATTCAATCGGAAAACCTCATGTAGCCGTTGCTACATTTTGGAACTTCAGGTCGTATGACGATGTTAGGAATATCAACAGATGATCTTCGATCCGATGTACTTTGTCTTTGCGTTGCCAGGCTTGGCATTCGCGCTTTGGGCCCAGTGGAAGGTGAAGAGCACCTTTGCCCGTTACGCGCAAGAACCGACGTCAAGGGGCGTTAACGGCGTCGATGCGGCCCAATACCTAATGAACCACACGGGTGTGCGGGTTGGCGTCGAGAACATCCCGGGAGAGTTGACAGACCACTATGATCCGCGATCAAAGGTGATCCGCCTCTCCGAGTCGTCGGTGCAGAACTCGGTTGCCTCCGTTGCCGTCGTAGCCCATGAACTGGGCCATGCCGAGCAAGATGCGCAGAATTACATGCCGCTGAAATTACGCGGCGCTATCGTGCCTACAGTCCAGGTTAGTTCCTGGGTTGGCCCAATGATCTTCATTGGCGGCATGATGCTCAACAATCCGACATTGGCAATCGTAGGCATCCTTGCCTTTGGTGCGGCCGCTCTCTTCGCTCTCGTAACCCTGCCGGTTGAGTTCAATGCAAGTAGCCGAGCATTGGCGAATCTGCAGTCCTCCAACTTGTTGACCGCCAACGAAATGGTCGGAGCGAAGAAGGTTTTGGACGCTGCCGCACTCACTTATGTTGCGGCTGCCGCCCAAAGCATATTGACCCTTCTTTATTACGTGATGATCTTCACACGTTCGAGAGAATGAGTCAGAATGCCGAAACTGAACCATAACGGACGAGTTTCGCGTCATAATGTCAGTCAGAAGGTATAGCCGTGAAAAGTCAGAATGACCTTATCGTAACTATCGTTGCCATTTTGGTGGCTCTTATCGCCGGTGCCGTGAGTTTCTTCACGAAGCGCCCAGCCGAGACGCCACCCGCACCCGAGCAGGTCGTTACCACTGCTCCGGCTCTTCCGACCAGTGCAATCAAGATGGCAAACACCTTGCCGAATGCAGCACAAAATAGCGGTGGACCCGGTGGTGGAGCACTTGGTCGACCAGCCGCTGGCCCTGGTGGAGGCGCACCTGCCGGCCCTGGACCTGGCGATGTGCCTATGCGCGCTGGCGTTCAGCAAGGCTAAGACGCCTCACGAAATGCCCGGAGTCTTCGGATTCCGGGCATTTATGCTGTTAGATCAGCCAAAATTAGGGGCTTCCTCTTCGTTCTATGCCCGCCCCCGCAGTTCTCAACGTTGGCTTTTACAACTTCGTCATGACCGATAAGATCGTGGCGCTGGTCAGCAGTGAGTCCGCGCCGATGCGTCGCCTGGTTCAGCAACTTCGCAAGGAGGGACACACGATTGATGCGACACAGGGTCGACGGACGAAGTCAATCATCTTTACCACGGGGGAAAGCGTCGTGCTTTCTGCCATCTCCCAAGAAACGCTTGCCAAGAGATTGAGCAGTGGAGAGGTACTCGTTGACGAGGAATAGCCGCTCGCCGTGGCAACAGTTTATGTCGCGGTTTAGCCGTGACATTGGAATTGATCTTGGCACTGCAAACACGCTGGTTCATGTCGCGGGCAAGGGCATTGTCACCCGTGAACCGAGCGTTGTTGCCATAAACAAGGACACCGGCGAAGTTCTCTGGGTCGGTGAAGAGGCTAAGCGCATGCTCGGACGAACACCGGGCCATATCGTCGCTGTTCGACCGCTTCGAGATGGCGTGATCGCCGACTATGACCAAACCTTGGCCATGCTCAAACATTTCATTGGGGCAACTTCAAGGCGATTCATCCTTCGGCAGACCGTCGTAGTGGGCATTCCGAGCGGTGTCACTGAAGTTGAGCGCCGCGCAGTTATTGAGGCGGCACGAAAGGCTGGAGCAACCCAGGCGTTTGTCATTGAAGAACCCATGGCCGCAGCCATTGGCGCGGGCATGCCGATCGAGGAACCAGTCGGTTCGATGATCGTTGACATCGGTGGCGGAACGACCGAGGTTGCCGTCATCTCACTTGCTGGAATCGTCCACTCACGCTCAATTCGTATTGCAGGCGACGAGATTGATGAAGCGATTGCGAACTACGTTCGTCGTGCCTATAACCTCTTTATAGGGGATCGTACTGCTGAAACGACCAAGATTGAAATCGGAAGCGCGTTTCCGCTTGAGCAAGAATTGGAGATGATGGTTAAAGGCCGAGACCTTGTCTCTGGACTCCCAAGGAGTGCCATCATCACAAGTGAAGAAGTTCGAATGGCGATTTCTGAGCCGTTGAACGCCATCGTTGAAGCAGTAAAAACCACTCTGGAAAGTACACCTCCGGAACTCGCTGCCGACTGCATGAGCAGTGGCATTGTGCTTGCTGGTGGAGGAGCGCTTCTCCGTGGATTGGACAAGTTGATCACTCAGGAGACGGCCCTTCCCGTTCACATTGCCCGCGACCCGTTGAGTTGCGTCGCATTTGGTACCGGAATGGTCGTTGAGGCAATGCACGACAAGCCCATGATTCGCAAAATGCTGGAGAAGTCCTCTAGGACGTGAAACTCGGACGAGAACTCGTCCTGTTTGTGGTGCTTGTCGCCATCGGCATGTTCTTGGGACGAACCCAGACTCAAGCGAAGTCAAAGGGCTCAATTGACCCTATCTCGTCATCTGTCCAAGCCATCGTTAACCCGCCCGCGCGACTATTGACGGGGTTGGCAAACTCACTCGAAGACTTTTCCAACGGCTTGTTTGGTGCCTCTGCTTTGAAGCGCAGAAACCGCGATTTGGAAGCACAGGTTCAAGTTTCGAATCTTTATGCTGCGGAACTGTCCAGGTTGCAACGAGAGTTGGATTCGCTTCGCAAAGTTAGTGGCTTTTCTCCATCTCCGGGCCGCACCAAGATTCCGGCAACGATCATCGGACTCTTTCCCAAGGAGTACCGGATCACGATATCCGCGGGGTCAAGCCAGGGTGTGCGTCCGGGTTTGGCGGTTGTTTCTGGAGAGGGGTTGGTTGGCGTCGTTCAAACCGTTTCCCGTTCGACCGCGCAAGTCACGCTCGTCTATTCGCCAACGATCCGAATCGGAGCGGTTGCCGAACGGAATCCACCCCCCGCAGGTCTGCTGCGTGGAGACTCTACCGAACGACTAGTCCTTGAGTTTTTTGACGCCCAGGTTTCAGCCGCCACTGGTGACCTCGTGGTCACCTCAGGCTTTTCGGACAAGATTCCAGGGGGCATTCCAATCGGGCGTATCGCCCAGATTGAAAAGGATGAGGGCTTTGGAACTTCCAAAGGTCTGGTCTTCCCAAATGTTCGCATCGGAACGGTTCGTGAGGTGATCGTCCTTCGATGAAGTTCGGAGCCATCCTGGTGGTAGCTGTCGTTGCCTTTATTGCGGCAGCCCTTCAACAGGCACTTGCGCCAAGAATCTCGTTCTTAGGGGCGCGACCTGACTTTCCCCTTCTGGCTTTGGCCCTCATCACAATGAATGTGGACAGGGTGCCTGGGTTACTTTGCGGTTTCTTTATCGGTTTGCTCCAAGGCGCCCTACCGACCGCGAACTTGGCCCACTACATCGTCAGTCGCACCCTTACCGGATACCTTGTGTCGGCATCAAACCAACTTCGGCTACACCCATCGGCACCTATCGTTTTTGCCACGGTAGCCCTTGCGACCGTGTTCGGTCAGACAGTTTGGATGTTTATCGCCGCCCCAGGCAACATTGGAGCCTTCCTGGGAGATACAATTGGAACTGCGGTGGTCAACGGCGTCCTCGCAATGCCGTTGAACGTGCTCTTAAGAAAGTTCTTGGGTCCACCCAAAAGTTCGTAAGGTAATCGTTTCATGAGCCAACACGTCAACGTCTACGAAATGGCACGGCAACAACTTGCCGTCGCCGCCAACTATCTCAATCTCGACTCGGGCCTTCATGAGGTCCTCTCACGGCCCAAACGACAGGTCGTTGTGAACTTCCCCGTCGTCTTCGACGACGGATCGGTTCACGTGTTTGAGGGGTACCGAGTTCAGCACAACACCAGCCGCGGACCCACGAAGGGCGGCATCCGGTTCCATCCTGACGTAGACGTTGAGGAAACCACGGCTCTGGCCATGTGGATGACCTGGAAATGTGCCGTCGCCAATATTCCCTATGGCGGTGCGAAGGGTTCGGTCAAGGTTGACACCAAGAAACTCTCTCAACGAGAACTTGAGAAACTCTCTCGACGGTACGCCACCGAAATCAATATCGTCATAGGCGAGCGAGGCGACATCCCTGCGCCAGACATTGGGACCAACGCGCAGGTTATGGCGTGGATTATGGACACCATTTCAATGCAAGCCGGCTACACGACTCCTGGTGTGGTTACCGGAAAGCCCCTCGAACTGGGTGGCTCTGAAGGCCGTGTGGAAGCCACAGGTCGCGGCGTTGTGGTAAGCGCTGCCGAGGCATGCAAAGTACTTGGAATGAACCTGGCTGGTTCGAAAATCGTCGTTCAAGGATTTGGCAACGTCGGCTCCATCGCCGCACGCCTTGCCGAAGATGCTGGAGCGATCATTACGGGCGTCAGTGACGCCAGCGGGGCGATCTACAATCCCAACGGCCTTCCCGTCAACGAACTTTATCACAAGTACTCAGGCAAAGACGGCGGTATCCGAGAGTATAAGGACTGCGAGCAAATTACGAACGAGCAGTTGCTTGAGTTGCCTTGCGACATCCTCTTCCCGTGCGCGATTTCAGCGCAGTTGACGGAAGAAAACGCCGACAACATTAAGGCCAAGTTGGTCGTTGAGGGCGCAAACGGTCCAACCACGATGAAGGCCGACCAGATTCTTTCTGACAAAGGCATTCTTGTCGTTCCGGACATTCTGGCGAACGCTGGTGGCGTGATTGTCTCGTACTTCGAATGGGTCCAAGACCTCCAGAACTTCTTCTGGGAGGAACTGGACGTCAACTCGAAACTGGAGCGAATGATGATCCGATCGTTTGCGTCGGTTAAGGAAACCATGGATCGGCACAAGACGGATATGCGAACCGCAGCGATGATCATTGGCGTACAACGCGTGGCCGAAGCGACGATCATGCGCGGAATCTTCCCCTAAGGTCGTTTCAGCCGGAGCTTGTAAGACTGCCCTGAGTAATTCAGGGCAGTCTTGTTTACAAACGAGCCAAACATTTGGGGAAAAAGCGTTGAGTTTCCCGGCGTTCTGTGATATGATGGAAGTCCTCGCAGTAAATCTGCTTGGAAAACTGGGAAATTTAGGAGGACCATATGGGCGAGTACCTTGCCCCTGGAGTATTTGTAGAAGAAATTGATAGTGGCAGCAAGCCAATTGAAGGCGTTGGTGTCAACATGGCTGCGTTTGTAGGCTTTGCAAAGAGCGGCAAGTTCAATGAACCGGTGTTCATAAGCAACTGGGGAGATTTTTGCCGTGAGTTTGGCGAAGACGACGATATTGTGGTTCCCGCGTTGTGCGAAGAGGTCGGATTGCCTGCAACTCACCTTCTTCAGATGAAGCGCGAGTCAAGGAAGTCTCTTGCTGAGTTTGCTAACGAACAGATCGTTGCAAACTACCATCGTCACGAAAAGAATGGAACTGAAGAAGGCAAGTCGAAAAACTGGAACGACTTTGTGCGTGCCCGAGGCTTAAAGCTTACAGGTTCGCCATTCTCTGATGACAGCTACTTAGCGTACGCGGTTCGTGGATACTACGATAACGGCGGCGGAAGGGCGTACATTGTCCGGGTAGCACGGGAGCAGGATCTTAACGTTTATAACTACAAGCCTCAATCCAAAGCTCTCGGCGGTGGAGTGCCAGCATCAGTGAGTATCGATGGATACACGTTTAAGGCTCTAAACCCGGGCGTAGCCGGTAATAGCGTTTCTGTTGAGATCGTGCCACTCGGCGATGAGGATTCAAACGGATTTCAACTCAACGTGAGTGGGGGCACTGGGTCGGATGAGAAGTTTGGTTCCGTTAGAGATCCGCTCACCCCCGCAAACATTGCCGAGAGGATTCGGTCCAGGAAGATCTCTGTTGAGGTAGCAACTGGCGTTGCCGAAAGGCCAACCGTTGGCACATTTAGCTTGAATGGCGGTCTTGACGAGTCCAATTCTAGCCTTGATCGAGTTCTTCTTGACGAAGAGATTGAGAATGTCAAGCAGAACATGATGCAGTTTGAAGGCGATGAATCGAAGCGCACCGGCGTTCGAGGGCTCACGATGATCGACGATCTTAACATGATCATGGTTCCAGACTTGATGGCTGGACTTTATCATAGGACCAGCCTGAATGGTTCGATCGGTCAGGAAGTGCTCAACAGACCCGAACTAGCAAAGCGACGCTCTACAATTCTTGGAGTCCAGAAACTCCTTGTTGACTACTGCGAACGAATGGGCGATCGCATGTGCATTCTCGACCCACTCCCCGACCTTTCACCTCAGGAAGTAAAGAATGTTGTCCTGAACGAGGCCCAGTTTAGTTCTGACCACGGGCAAGGCACTATTTACTACCCATGGGTAAAGGTAATTGATCAAACGGTTAAGGGCAAGAATGGGGAGAGATATCAGAAGTTCGTTCCCCCTTGCGGGCACATTGCTGGAGTCTGGTGCCGCGTTGCGGTTGAGCGCGGAGTCCACAAAGCTCCGGCCAATGAATCGCTAATGGGTGTCACTGGCTTGCAGAAGGAGATTACCAAGGGCGAGCAGGAGATTCTCAACCCGAATGGTATCAACTGCATTCGCTCTTTCCCAGGTACAGGAATCCGCGTGTGGGGTGCACGAACACTTGCAACGGTCGGCAACCCGTCTTGGAAGTATGTCAATGTTCGCCGCCTCTTCAACTATCTAGAGCGTTCAATGGATCGCGGTCTTCAATGGGTCGTATTCGAACCCAATGACCACGATTTGTGGGGCAGGGTGCGACGCAACTTGTCTGCATTTCTGTTCACCTGCTGGAAAGAAGGCATGCTGTTCGGGCAAACCCCGGACCAAGCCTACTACGTTAAATGCGATGAGGAGACAAATCCGCAAGAGATGATTGATCTTGGACGTTTGTATGTCGAAATCGGTGTAAATCCGGTGAAGCCGGCAGAATTTGTGATCGTACGCATTGGCCAATGGTCGGGCGGCGGCGAGACCAACGAGAACTAAGGAGAACTGAACGACAATGGCAGAAGGAGTAGGCGCACTTAGGTGGTACCTCGAAATCGATGGGATTACCGAAGGCATCTTTAAGGAAGTAAGCGGTCTTGACTCGGAAACCGAGGTTATAGAACACCGCGTGACAGGCAAAGGCGGCAACATCGTCGTGCACAAAATACCGGGCGCCCTAAAGTGGCCGAACATTGTTCTTCGACGTGGCGTCACTGACGACCGTAAGTTGCATGACTGGCGCGACAAGATTGAGAACGGGCAAATCGAGCAGAACCGCAAGAATGGCACGATTACCTTGTACTCGCCGGATAACAAACCCGTAGCGAAGTACACGTTCAAGAACGGATGGCCTTGCAAGTTCAAGGGTCCTTCCTTGGATGCTTCAAAGAATGAAGTAGCCATTGAGGAACTCGAAATTGCCCATGAGGGTCTGACGAGGCAACAATAATCTAGACGATGAGCAGAACCCAAAAGTCAAGCGGCTTGCAAACTGAATTTGAGTTCACCTTGCCCCGAGGCTACGTGGACCAAGATGGGACGTTGCATAAGAAGGGGCGCATGCGTCTTGCCACGGCAATGGACGAAATTGCACCGCTGCGAGATCCAAGGGTGCGATCAAACCAGGCATACTTGGTGATCATCCTCTTATCGAGGGTGATCACCCAGCTTGGGACCGTAGATGTGATAGACACGGGAGTCGTGGAGAATCTCTTCTCGACAGATCTTGCCTACCTGCAAGATTTTTACCGTAAGATCAATGAGTTGACCCCGGAAGAGCTTGATGAACTTGAAGGTGCTAACGAGGGGGAGTAGCTCGCTACCCCTCAGACGCCCTGTATGAGGAGGTAGCGTACATTGCTTATCACTTCCACTGGTCGCTTGAGTCAATTATGAACATGGAGCACCACCACCGCCATAAATGGGTGGAGGAGATTGGCAGAATCAATCGCAAGATTAGCGGTGGCGAGTGAGCATGCCACGCTGATGAAACATGCTTCTATATCAACCTCAGCCAGTAAGTAAGGGCTTTGATCCTCGGGTTGCCGTCGGAGCCAACCGAGGTATAGGCAACTCATGGGAGGCTAGTAAGAAGCATAGGGATGTTAACGGTGGTGTTCCCTCGCTGCTTCGGCACGTTCCCGTGCTTCGTGAGACTTACCAGGCAGGTGATGCGCTCAATACTTATGGCGCTTACCTTCGCTATAAAGCAAATGTAACCATTCCTGATGCAAGTGTTTGGGCGATTTCACAAACTTCGGCACATGATGAGATTACCGACGGCTTAGTTGCCCTCGGGGATGCTTTAGACGCAACCGCAGCCCTGTTTGGAGCCCTAATGGGCGTTGCCATGGCGGTTGGAGGCGTTTCGTTTCTTGTAGGGATGGTTCCTGCCTTGGCTATCCCGGCCTTTCAAGTAACCTTCACTTCAGTTATCATCGCAGAGAAAGCAACGGGTATTTCTCTTGCAGTCTCTGGCCTTTCCGCGCTTGTAAATGGTGAAGCTGCAAAGTTCATGACTGCTGGCGTTAAGAAGGGCATGTACTCGGAAGCAGCGGCTGTGTCGAGATTCAAGATAGCCAACGCGTCCCTGTTCGACGCTCTAACCGGAATTCTCAAACTACCGTCCGTACTTGGCGCTTATAGCGGGTTAGTAAGCATAGCTGGCAATAAGGGTCGAATTGCCTTGCATGCGGCGGACCCGGTGAAGCATGCCCGAATCGTATCCTTGATTCAGAAGGCACTAAAGATTTTTGATTCTGCTGCCGAGGTTATTGACAAGATTAACGAGTTCGTTGAGAACTGCAAAAAGGTGTACGAGTACGCAAAGGCAGTTGGGAAGGCGGTTATTGATGGCGTCAAAGCAGGTGTTAAGTTTGTCGGCGAGAAGATTGTTCAAGGCGTTGAGAAGACTAAGGAATTTGTAGAATCTCTCCCGGGGCGAGCAAAGAAAGGGTTCTTGTCCTTCGCCAACTGGGGCAGGAAGGCATTAAACTCTGCAGCCGACAACGCGCAAGAGTACTTCAAAGACAAGAGTTGGTTGCCGGCTGGAGCTCTCGGTGCGTTAGGTGGCAGCCTCCTGGGTCCAACAATCGGAGGCGCTGTCGGGGGCGTACTTGGGGGGCTTGCGGGTGGCGCTATAGGACTTTTCGCGGGAGGACCCTTGGGTGCTCTTGCGGGAATGGGAATCGGTGCGAACTTGGGTGCTGGAGTTGGTGCTGCTGTGGGCGGAGTTGTCGGACCGATGGCGGGTGCGATGCTTGCAACCAGTGCAAAGGCTATTCCGTCGGATGGCGACTTGACTGGGCCTTTTTTCCCCGGGCGTGACCATTCATATTTTCAAGGCGAATCTGGACTGGGCCATGCTAAAGGGTGGCATGGTGCTTCAAACTCCAGCCGCCGCATGGGGTTCATTTCGCCGGCCTCAATAGTCTATGTCAACGGCATCAATACCTCGATTGAAGAGCATCATGCTGCGGCGCAACACTTGGCCACAGCAAGCAATCAGACCGTAATCGGCATCTATAACGGTTCGGGTATCGCAACCTCGGGCGCTGCGATTGGAGTTGTGCGTGACCTCCTGCAGTGCCTTTCGGACAAGGCAGGAGACATTGGCAGGTTCATCGGTCGCGGGAATCCGGCGATCAAGACGCTCGTGGGCATACTGAAGGATAGGGGGGATCCCAAAGCTCGGGATGGCGGGCTTAATATCGTAGCGCATTCGCAGGGCAGTATTGTTGTAAGCGAGGCGCTGAGACAGGCTCGGCTCCAAAACGCAAACATACAGGGCCATAACATCACTACCTTTGGAAACGCCGCGTTTACATTTCCTGCTGGCCCTAACTACGAACATAATGTCCACGATGACGATCTCGTCTCGACAACCTCGGGAAGCACCTCCGTGTTCTCGAAACTTCTGAACACGCGGTTAAGTGGCTTAAGTTGGCTCTTCTCGGGCGACAACGATGATCCCCGCAAGCATACGCGTGTTACGCACAGCGGCAAATCCGGTATTGATCCGCACGATGTCCATGGCTACATAGAGGAGTGGAAAAAGAACCGAGAAAACCCGCAACAGGCTGCTCCAGTAGGTAACGTTGATGTGCGCCGCTCGGCTTACGCATCTACTTATGCACTTGCAAGGGCCATCGGGTCAGGCGTTTTGTCAAAGTCCAAGTCGGTGCTGAGCGCATCTGATCGCATCATGGCCAAGTATGCGATGCCCCAAGATAAGATGATTTACTTCGGGCTTACCAGCCCGGCAATGCACGGTGCTGGCCGCCTACTCGAAAGGGGTGGCAACTGGATAAGCCGACAGATTGACCGGGGCTTCACTAACTGGGGGCCACAACGCCAGGGCTCGGGAATCTATGACCCCTCGAATCCCGATGCACTGAGGGCGATGCTAGTTGCCCAATCCGGTTCGGGGTCAAGCCTCTCAAAGGATAAGCGCTCGGAACTGGCCCCCCACCTCGGTTTTGATCCGTCTCATGCGCGCTTGCATAGCGGGCCTGACGCCGCCAGGGCGGCGAGTGCGCTGAATGCTGAGGCGTTCACCATCGGCTCGGATGTGTTCTTCGGTGAGGGTAGGTATAGCCCCAACACAAAAGAAGGAATGGGACTCCTTGCTCATGAGTTGACCCACGTCGGGCAGCAAACGGGCGTGTTTGGGAAGGAGACCCGGTTCTATTCGCAGTCGGGTGGCGATGAGATGGAGCGCGAGGCGCAGGACTCTGAGACTCTACTTCAATATGCGGATTTATCAGAAGGACTGTTAGTAGATGATATTGAGTGCATGTACGAGTCGGACTCGGATCAAGAACTCGATGAATCAGTCTTTCGCCGCCTTAGATCCATTCAGGAGATCGGAACTGATCTTGTAAGCAGAAGATGTGGACGGCAATCCGTAGAGATAAGTGACTTAACAGTCTCCCTCACCCTAGATCTGGAGAGGATGTCGGACGAAGAGATAGCTCTGGAGTGGGCTGCTCGAATAATCGCGGAGGTGGAATCACGAATGCGTGATCCTTCCTACTCTGGTCCCGGCCATGGTGTCCAGACTAAGAGAGGAGATAAGAAAAACCCTCCACCGGGCGCCACTCAAAACGAACTGAAAGTTGTTGAACAAGAATTTAAGAACCTTGGAGGCACATCAGACGACATTGAACAACAACTCTATGATAGAACACTTCAAGATCAGTTAAAAACTCTTGAGCAAAAGCTCAGGAGTCTACCCGCCCTTCCCAATGAACCTATCCTTCTCAAACCACTACGAAAACCAGGACAAAATGACCTAGAATATCAAAGACAACTTGAGAAGTATAAGCAAGTTGAGAACTCGTATGAACAATACGAACAACTTCTCGAACAATACGACCGGCTTGGTCAGCAATACTACGATCTGTTACGGGAGCACTACCATCAACAAATATGGCGTCAAACCGAGGAAATTCTTAAAACTAAGCCTTTTGGCACTACGCCTTTACCTATGATGGGTTCACCTATGCGTCCGATGTTTAACGGGGGTGATTTTAATGACTACATAAACCAGATTAAGAATCTCTTCGATACTGTAGGTCCACCTCTTGCTTCAGTTCATAGTAATCCCATCCAATTTAAGCATAAGTCAAAGACCGCATTGAGCACTTCTGCTGAAATAGCAGCCAATCAAGTCGAGAGAGTCGTTCAAACGGGACACTTTTCGGATGCTGACATTGCAATGATGGACCCGAGTAAACGATTGGTTATTGCCGGGAGAAGAGGTGCAGCAGGGTTACCAGCAGAACTACGCAGTCATGTCGAAGAGTTAGTGTCGCCAGAGTCACTGAAACTGATGGCCGGGGTACTAGGGCTTTGGGGCGCGTCCCACCTTGCGGGTATTGGACAAGCGGCAGATATCACCATGCTTGGCCTGGGCGCGCTGTTCTTGGGCACTGAATTGTTCCAGGTTGGTCAAGATCTAGGTGCCTATTACAATAAGGCTAGGAACGCGAAATCCGATGAAGACTTTACCCAAGCAGGCAAGCATCTAGCGAAGGCAGTGTCGACTGGCGGTATCGACACCATTTTGGCTTTACTGACAAAGGGCGTCAAAAAGGGTAAAGCACCTAAGGCTTCACAGACAACTGGGGCGCATACCTACAACATGGTGGAAAATCCCGGACCGCTCGCTCGAATCTTTCCAGAACACGCCCGAACCTTTGCAGGAGGTCGCTACAATGCTATTCGCCTTGAAGGTGACCTCAAGGTTTACCGAGCTGGAGCGGCTGATTCTGGAGGACAGTACTTCAGCCGGACAAAGCCAATCTCCGAGATGCAAGTGCGACGAGACTTCGCGGTTGAGCGAACTTGGAACGACCCAAGGTCTGGAGCACCTACGGGCCTGTCCCAAATTGAGGGATATCAAGAGATCATCATTCCAAAGGGCACGATCATCTACGAGGGGCCCGCTGCGTCACGCGGTGGTTACTTCTCGGGAGGCAATGAGCAAATCTTCATTCCGCGTCAAGATGTGCCAACCGACCCTTCCCGTGTTAAGTGGATTCCCTGGAGATAGCAATGGCTGTACACATCAAGCAACTCAAAGTACGAATCATCCTCAAAGGAGGCAAGAAGCCGAAGACGGCGGCCTCGCCCGCTCCTGCGAAGCCCGAGATGACGTTCAATGTGGCCCCCAGCATCGCACCGCCCGATGCCGCTACGATTCCAGGTCATGAGCCTGGGGAGGACATCGACAACAATTTGAATCTGACGGTTGATGCGAAAGACGTTGCCGACCGAGTTTATGATTTAATGAAGACGGAAGCAATGATCAACCGCATGAGGGGAGAATAAGGATGGCAGACAAACGAAGTCAACGGGATGTTCATTCCGGTTTCAAGTTCTGGGTGGAGATTGACGGTCTCCAAGTCGCCGGGTTTTCCGAATGTTCCGGACTCTCGATTGAAATCGAGACTCACGAACATGCGGAGGGTGGTTGGAACCTCTACACCCACAAGTTGCCTGGCAGAGTTAAGTACGGCAACATTACGCTCAAGCGCGGATTGGACCCAGGTCAAGACCTCTTCAAGTGGTTTTCCGATGTTGCCAAGGACATCCGCAACAAGCGAAAGAACGTCACCATCACCATGTATGGTCCAGATGGACTTGTGGCGAAGTCGTGGGCACTTCAGAAGGCGCTCCCTATAAAGTGGACAGGTCCCGACCTAAAGACCGATGCGGGTGCGACGGCCATCGAGAGCATTGAG
>CALMEF010000099.1 GCA_937862825.1 uncultured Armatimonadota bacterium | reverse complement strand
GTGACTGGAGTTCAGACGTGTGCTCTTCCGATCTATCCGCACCCTTCTTGATGTGGCACTTCCAGCCGTTCTTCGTCTTTTCGCACTTCTCCAGCGAAGCCCCAGTGCGAACCTTGATGCCTTGGCGGCCAAGTTGCTTGCCCAACTCGGTGCCCAAATCGGCATCCATCATCGGAATCAACGTCGGCATCATCTCGACCAAAGTGACGTCGACACCCAAACCATTGAAAACGTATGAGAACTCAACACCAACGGCACCACCACCAAGGATCAGCATGGACTTCGGCGGGTTGCCCTGCATCGTCGTCGCTTCGTCGCTGGTCCAAACACCCTTCTCTTTGGCACCCTCTAGCCCAGGAACCGGAATGTGGATGACCGACGAGCCCATTGCCAAAATGAAGTTCTTGGCGGTGAGTTTCTCCTTCTTGCCATCCTTCTCCACCTCGATGGTGTTCTTGTCCACAAAGGAGGCAAATCCATCAACGTGGCGGATGCCGTTCTTCTTGAAGAGCATGCCGATCCCACCCCGTTGCGTGGTCACAATCTTGTCTCGGCGCTTGTTGAACGCGTCCATGTCCATGCCGACCTCCCCAACACCAGAAACCGCCAAGTCCTTGGCGTGCTTCACGTGGTTCAACCGCTCAACTTGAGCAATCATGGCCTTACTGGGAATACAACCCACATTCAAACACGTGCCGCCAAGAAACTGCTTTTCAACGCAGATGACCTTTGCGCCAAGTTGGGCGGCGCGGATCGCGGCGACATAGCCTCCAGGGCCAGCGCCAATCACAATAAGGTCTGCATCAAAGTTTTGTGCCATAGGTTGAGGTTGCTCCAAAGGATCGGGAGTGAGGGAAATCTGCTCAATGATTGCCGGAGATGGCGACTTTGCCTTCGATTTGGTAGCCGGGCCCCCTTGAGTGGGTTGCCGTTTCGGTCCAGAATCTGTCATTTCGAGCTCGAATCCTAGGTTAAGTTTACCATTTTGCTCGGGACAAACGAGGCTTCACTTTGACTTCATTCGCAACGTCGCGATCACCGGAAAGTGATCACTTGGTACTCGACCGTCCGGCTTCAGGGATCGATCAACACGAAACTCCGTGACCGTCCAATGCGGCGAAGCAAAGATGAAGTCAATCATCGAACCAGTTGTGGCCTTTGGATCGAAGCCGTTGAAGGTACCCATGATCCCGTCCGAAGGCTTGGGTGCCAAGAATCCACCTTGCTTTTGAAGCCAGTCAATCGGCTCACTTCCGAAGGAACAGTTGAAGTCACCGGAAATGATGGTTGGCAACGATGGTCGCGACTTTGCGAACTCAGCCAGTTGTTTCGCGCCAAGAAGCCGCGCCTCTGCAGATTGGTGATCAAGGTGGCAGTTCATGACCAGAATTCGCCCGCCTTCGGCAAGAAAGAACTCACCCCAAGAAAAGACTCTGGGAAGGGTTGTCCCGGGCCCCATCGAACCTGCCTTGTCCGGGGTATCGCTGATCCATCTCGTCCCCCCTTCTCGAAGTCCAAAGCGCTCGCGGCGGTAGAAGATCGCGCTGTACTCGCCTTTCCGCAGACCGTCGTCGCGGCCAACCCCAACCACCGCGTGCGACCGCATCGCTTGTCGCAACTCGTCAACCTGACTCGCCAAGCCTTCTTGGCTGCCAAGGATATCGGGATCATGCGACTTAATGAGCGCGATAACCGCATCCTTCCTCTTTGACCAAGCGTTCTCGCCGTCACTTTCTGTGGCGAACCGGAGGTTGTAGGTCATAACCTTGATCGGCTTCGGCTCTTGGACTTGGAACCATGTCGCGGCAACGAGTGCGATCCACATGGCTCGGAGCATACACGACGCGTGACCCCGGGGGTATCTTCTCTACCTTCATGGATGGCGGGCATATTGGCGTAGACGAGAGTGGAAAGGGCGACTACTTTGGACCTCTCGTAATCGCCGCTTGCTACGTCGGTCCAGAGCACTTGGCCGAACTTGACGGCGTCAAGGACAGCAAGAAACTCACCGACCCAATGGCCCTAAGACTCAGCGATGTGATTCGAAGGACGTGCCCCCACGCCATCGTTGCCATTGGTCCATCGAAGTACAACGAGTTGTACGAGAAGTTCCGCAACTTGAACTCTCTACTCTCGTGGGGTCACGCGAGGGCGATTGAGAACGTTCTTGAGAAACAACCCAGCGAACTCGTCATCTCCGACCAGTTCGCCGACCCATCCGGACTGAAGCGACGGCTTTTTCAACTTGGCAAAGAGGTGGAACTGCGTTCGATGGTGCGGGCTGAAAGCGACATCGCCGTCGCTGCAGCATCAATCCTAGCCCGAGCCGAGTTCCTCAGGCGGCTCATTCGACTTGGCGAGGAGTCCGGAATGACGCTTCCAAAGGGTGCCTCGAACCTCGTCATCGAGGCCGG
This sequence comes from uncultured Armatimonadota bacterium, assembly GCA_937862825.1. Classification (GTDB taxonomy): domain Bacteria; phylum Armatimonadota; class Fimbriimonadia; order Fimbriimonadales; family Fimbriimonadaceae; genus CALMEF01. Next base: position 12,129 of record CALMEF010000099.1, on the reverse strand, counting down.
AAAGCGATATGTAACCAAGCACGGGAAAGAGAACCTCGGCAATGTCGCGAAACTGCACTTTAAGACCACTCAAACCGTGCTTGGGGCATCAGTTGGAACTTGAGATTCGCGAACTGGATGCCTCACGTTTCGGCGATCTAGAGGCATTGTTTGGTACCAACGATAGCGCCAACCGCTGTTGGTGCACGTGGTTTGTTATCGCTGTAAAGGAGTATCACGCAAACGGCTCTTTCGGCAACCGGGAGCGGTTTTGCTCTATGATGGCAACGTCCAAGGTACCCATGGGTTTGCTTGCTTACCTAAAAGGGGAGCCCGTTGGATGGTGTGCAGTTGGACCTCGCTCTCGATTTGCTCGGGCGACCAAAACTCCGACATTGAAAGGCGTCGACCACGCTGAGGATGACACGGTCTGGTTTGTTCCGTGCTTCTTTGTAAGGGGGTACTGGTGGAGGGCCCGCGTTTCCCCCCGGCTTTTGCAGGGGGCAGTTGGATTGGCCGAGAACCACCAAGCCACGGCGATTGAGGGCTTTCCTTTGACTGCAGGCAGGCGACATACCAGCGACACCCAAGTCGGGCTGGAAACAGTGTTTCGCGCTTGCGGCTTCCGGCTCGTCCGGCAACCCTCGCCAGGCCGCGTTGTGATGAGACTTGATCTAAAAAGCCAGTGAATTTCGCCGTGTCCACACTTTGGGACAGATCTTGTCCACAGTCTTGTCCATGTCCATAGTCGACAATCTTCTCATTCCAGGCGGGAACTGCCCGGACGAAGGAAGAAGGATATGCAAACCAAAACCAAACTGATCGCACTCGCAGCACTTGCAACGCTGACCAGTGCGGCGAAAGCGGATAACTTTGATTCGATAACGCTCACTGCCGGCGGTGCCTCGCTGACAATGAACAATCTTCGAAATCACCAGCTCGACACCCTCGGCGGTCAAGGCTCTCTGAACTGGTACGGCAACCACATGAAGCAACTCTGGTGGTGGTATCGGGTCGGCAGTCACGGTCGAGAGTGGGCACTCAGCCGACAAGAAGCCGATTGCTGGAAGACTGACAGCAGTGCCTACCTGCACTTCAAGGAGAACATCCCTGGCGGTTTGGCTCAGGCTGAGTTCCGCTTCTACCTTTATCTCACCCGACCAACGACCAATAAGGTTCAGTTGCAGGTGAACTGGTACATGAAGAACCTTCGACCTTCCGTCTCTGGAGACGACGGATCGCGAATGTTCAGGCTGTACACCTACACCGACCTCGATGCAGGGGCGATGGCCACTCAGAACTATGCCTCGCTTGAAGCCACTCTGAAGAAGTTCAACGTGAACCTCTTCAATACCAAGGCTGGCATTGAAAGTGCTTTCGACTCGACAACGTTCTATCGGTCACAGCAAGGCTACATTCCGACGGGTTCCATGTCGCCGATTCTCAGCCAGCTCGCTGACAGCGACAGTGCGGACCTGAGCCAATCTGCGGTTGGTGGTTTCGGCCCCGGTGACTGGAACGGCGCGTTCCAGCACCAAAAGACGCTTGCCTCGAACGAGCAGGTCAGCGGAACCTATTACATCACGGTCGAGATTCCCTCCAAGATGGTTCACCCGAACGCAACGTGGATCACTGAGGGGTCGCACTTCAGTGGGAACTTGGTCAGCCTGATGAACGACGATGATGATCGTTACTCGATCTTCAACAACGAGAACGGCAACCAGGGCGAAATCTACTTCTACGGTCAGACCCCAGGCTTCCTTGATCCCAGTGCCTTGCACGTAAAGGGAGTGTTCCGAACGAACTACCCGGGCCAAGCCTACAACATGCTCTTGACCAACTACGACACCGGCTTCTGGACGATGATCTCAAGTGGCAACGCCTACTTGCAAGATCAAACGGCTGAGTATCACTGCTATGCGGTTAACAATCCGAGCAAGTTCATCGACCAGTTCGGCAACATGAAACTGCGACTGCAGTGGTATCCGATCAACGACGAAGAGCCCGCGGTCGATGGTTGGCTCGACGAAGTTGACGAAATCACCTGGACCGTAGATCCCTAGGCTGTAAGGCTCCATGCCCGACGACGAAAACCATACAAGGATAATGCAAAACAAGCCAGCCAAACTCAAACAGGACGAAGTGGAGTCGATTCCCACACGAGGACTGACAACTTTCACCCCCTGGGAGAGCCTAGTTGGCAAACCCGAAGAGACCGCTCCGGAAACGTCGGAGGATAGCGAGAAGGAGTAAGTCTCTTCCACCAAAAGACCCCCTCGGGCGGGACGCGGAGTATGCAACCGCGCTCCCGCCCTTGTTGTTTTTTAGGAACAGATATGCTCAACAGGTCCGGATCGAAAAGCATGCTGAAGCCCCCAAAGCGATTGACGAAGTTCATGGCAGAGCGTTCGCCTCTTCTGCTAGGTCTTTTCCCAATCGCCATGGGTCTCCTCACCATGTTTTGGATTGCTGTGGCGATCGACCCGGGTTGGGATTGGGAAAGCGAGACCGGAAGCGCGTGGCAGATCCCGACGTGGGCGGTGCGGATTGGCCTCAGCCAGGAGTTGGTTTGGGATATTGGCAGGTGGCCCGGCCGCGCGTGTTTGGTCATCGGGATTGTGGCCTGCATCGCGGCTTTCTGGAACGTTCGCCTGCTACTACCAGCCATCTGGTGCCTTCTTTCTGGTCTGGTTTTGCCCATCTATTACGTGGTGGCAACATTCTAACGGCGCGAGTTCGTTGCCCGCGGAAGCGCAAAGAGAACTCAGCCTGACGACTCAAACGTCCCTATGAACATGAGGTGTTTCACCGCCGCCCTCTTGGTGGCGACAGGCTCAATTGCCACCGCCTGTTGCATCAGTTATGGTGAGGTCGCCAAGACGCTGGCCAAGGAGACGGCGGTGATCTTCTGGGATCAGGACAAGAAAGTTGAGCACTTCATCCGCAAGGCCGAGTTTGAAGGCGAGGCTGAAGACTTCGGGTTCATTTTCCCAAGCCCTACCCAGCCATTTCGCATCGAAGTAGCCGACGAACGAATTTTTGGAATGCTTGAGTCCATGAAACCGCGGTCTAGTACTATGGGCTGTTCGGCAGAGGAGGCGGCCAAATCGGCACATGCTGGCTCGGTAGAGGTCCTCGAACAGAAACGGGTGGGCGACTACGACGTAACGGTGCTGAAGGCAACAGATGGGGCAGCAATGGGTGAGTGGCTGAGCAAGAATGGTCACAAGATGCGTCCGGCGATGGTGCCGTGGTTTGACCATTACGCAAAACGCGACTGGGTCTTCACGGCATTCAAATACGCAGGCAAAGGTCAACTGAAAACGAAGGCCGTGGCCATCTCCTTCAATGCAGAGACCCCGCACTACCCGTACCGAATGCCCGCAGATACTTTTGAGGGTGGCCACCATCGGCCGCTTGACCTCTTTGTAGTCTCACAAACCGAGATGGATGGTTGCCACAACGACGGGTCAAGTTGGCCTGGCGAAAAGCAATGGACGGCAGATGCTTCCAGGATTCGACTTGGGTTGGAGCAAAGCCTTAACAAATCGGTGAAGTCCGACCCGATCACATTGCCAGATCGACTCATCGTTACCCGCTTCAAGAACTCACCAAAGGCGACCAACTACGACATGGACCTGACGTTTCCTATCGAAAGGAATGTACCGATTTGGCCGTTTATCGCGGGCGCAGCCGTCGTGATCGGATTTCGAAGAGCGAAAAGATCGGAATTTAAAAATTGATGGTTGACTTTTTCGTCTGCCACGGGATTGTTGGTATGAACAACACCACTGCGGTTTACGCCGCCTTTGCCCGCTCGCCCGACATGAGGTCGACAAAAGCACGGGCGAGGAACGGGTCAAACTGGGTCCCTGCACTCTTTTCGATTTCCGCGAGGGCGATCTCTACTGAAAGACCCTTTCGGTAAGGTCGATCTGAAGTCATTGCGTCGAACGTGTCGGCAATCGCCAGCACTCTGGCCATGAACGGAATGGCTTCGCCTACCAACCCATCGGGATAACCCCGTCCGTCATACGCCTCGTGGTGGTGCCGAACCCCAGGAATCGTGTCTGCAAGTTGCGGAGCCTTCCGAACGATAAGTTCGCCAAGAACCGGATGGGTTTCCATCACGGCTCGTTCCTCATCGGTTAACCTGCCGGGTTTCTTCAAGATCGCATCGGGAATACCGATCTTCCCAACGTCGTGCAGTGTTCCAGTTCGGAAAATGAGGTCAACCTCAGACCGGGGCGAGCCGACAAATCGGGCCAGATTCGCTGCGTACTCCGCAACTCGTTGAGAATGCCCCTGGGTGTACGCATCCTTCGCATCGACTGCGGCGGCCAATGCCTGGATGGTTGCGATGCTGCCATCTTGGATGAACCTATGCAGTTGTGCTGGATCGGCATTGTCGTCGGCTCCTGGGACGCTATCGAATCGACAGACGCGATTCTTCCCGAGATGTTGGGCACGAGAGGCAGCCAACTCGGCAGCCAAAAGCAGCCCACTGGATTCGGACGTGTTGACACCAAACTCAGCACACCCAACCGAGACCGTAAGCCCAGATCGCAATGACTGAACTGCTGCGCGAATCGCTTCGCCAGCGGTTTCTGCCCGATCTATGCTGCAGTTGGGAAGCAGGACGGTAAACACGTCTCCGCCAAAACGTGCGATCGTAATGTAATCGGGAGTTGCATATTCAATGGCTTGAGCAACGTCAACGATTCGGGCATCGCCCTCCGCGAAACCGTGCCTCTCGTTGTAGGGCTTGAAGTCATCAATGTCAACAATCAAGAGCGACAGATGAGACTCGAATTCCTTCGCACGAAGCACCTCTTGATCCAGGACTTCAAGGAACCGGCGGTGGTTCATGAGTCCCGACAGCGGATCGGAATCAATCATGGCCAGAAGTCGTTCTTGAGAAGCCTTTAGCGACCTGCTTGTCTCGTTAAAGACGGAAGTCAGCAGTCCGATCTCGTCATCGCGATCCACATTCAGGGTCTCTGGCCACTCGCCATCTTGGAGCTGGCGAGCAGCACGGACAACCTGGCGAAGCGGTCTCGTAATGCTCGATGCCACTCGGGAGCCCACCCCGATTGCTAAGAGCGTCGCTATAGGCAAGATGAACAGAAAGAGGTTTTGGAGTCCCCTAAACGCCCCGATCGCTTCTGACTCGTCGCGGAAGATGGTCGCTCGCAGTTGGCGACCACTTTCGGTTTTGCGCAGGATGATCTGCTGTGAGCCAAAGTCTCTACCCGAGAGAGTTATTCGATGAAACTCAAGGTCATTCGGGAGCGACTCTCGAAGGCTGATTGAACTGCACAAAGCCCTGCCATCCAAGACGAAAGCAACTTCGGCACCAAGACTGCGAGCCATTGATTTCGCCTCTTGCATGCCAATTTCCGTGTACGCGGTGATCTCGCCCAGAACCTGGGCGCCGACCTGAACTGGCGTTTGATGGCCGAGGACAAGTCCGCGCCCCGAGGGTGAGACTGAATCACCTGTGCTTCCCTTGAACTCGTGGGAATCGCCTTCGTCGGGGACAATCCCCACGGCGACGACAACATCGCTTTCAGCATAGGTGAACTTTAGGCCGTCTGCGCCAACGCTTTCGCAAAAGAACTGGAGGCGATCCCTGACAGTGTCCTTGTCAGTTGAGGCTGCAGGATCAAGCAGAATCGCCCTCAATGAGGGTTGTTCAGCGACCAGTCTGCATTGAAGTTCGAGGCTTTTTCGGCGCGTCGCAAGTTGGCCCTCCAGGAATGAAGTGGCTGAAACAACATCGCGACGCAATTGGTTGCGCATCGCCTGCTGAGAGATGAGCCAAACGGCACCTCCAACAACCAGACTCATACCCACGACCACGAAGGCAAATGAGGCCCGCAGTCGAGTTACCAGCGAAGCAGACTTCAACGTCGTTTGGTCCTCACCTCAACTGACTCGTTTCCACCGACTTTGATGGTTTGAGATACTGTTTCGCCCGTCTCGTGCCAGACCTTGAGTTCATATTCGCCCACCGGAACGTCGTTGAGCCTAAAGATTCCGGCCTTGGAAGCGACGGCGTAGTAGGCCGAGTCGACTACCATGATGAATGCACTCATTTCCGAGTGAATGCTGCACATCAACGCGACCAAACCGGGCTTGTCGAAGGTCTGCGACTTCTTTTGGCCCTTGGAATAAAGTCCGAGGTCAAATTTCTTGGCGTTGAACGCGGCGAATACGTTGTGAAACACTGTGTCGTTGTTCGGGAATTCGATGGTCGAACCGACTGGAACCACTGAAATGTGGGGGTCAAACGCCCGATTTCTTTGGTCAACCACGGCTTTGATTGGCTTTGACTTGGAACCACCTTCAAGCCAGACGACAGCTTGGCCTGCGGGCTTTCCAGACGCAAGAAGGACCTTGCCTGAAACGGCCGGTGCAAGTGACGTTAACGCAATCAGAGTTGAAATCATGGTTAGAACCTCAGTGCGGTCATCAGTTGAACCGTCCAGCCGCGCATACCAGCTGCAGCGCCCGTTCGTGATCCGTGACCATAGTTCACCGACAAGGTGAACTCTTTCGATAGAATCTGGCGAACGCCCAAGGTGAGCAAACTGGATTCGACGCCAGCAAGGCTCTCGTAGAACTCGCCCCGTACGCCAAATTGAGTGCGAAACCACCGTTGTGGGCGATAGAAGACATCCAGGTAAGCGCCGTGACCATTTGCCCCACGTGAATAGCCCTTTACGGCTTCAAACCGGGCCATCCACTCGGGCTTGCTCCAACGAACATCGAGCCCGATCATGCCATTTCGAGTTCCAGTGCCACGGACCTTGGTGAGTGTGCTTATCCCAATGATCGCCTGGCCCTGCTCGCTCTGCAGTCTCAGCGCAACGTGATCGGCGTTCTGTGGTGCGAGTTCCCACCCGTCGTTCGCAACATCAACAACTCCGGCCTGAACTTGGAGTTCAGGACTACCGCCTTGTACGTCAACACCGGTGTCGAATCGAAGCAGTCCGAGTTGAGGAGTGATCGGGTTGGACCGGATGATGGCAAACTGGATGATCGGAGTGTAAAAGAGTTCGGACCAGTCGTTGAACCCAAATCGTGTTCGGATCCGACCGGCTCGTCCTACCCAACTATCCTTGGCGACTTCGACAAATCCCTCGTCCAGAATTCGTCGAACCTTTGTTGGCGTTGGGAGGTCAATGTAACTGCCCACCAACTTCACGTTTCTATTGAGTTGCGCTTCTCCATACAACCACGAAATTCGGTTGATCGCCCCTTCTCGACCCGGTCGAGTCCACATGAAGTTCTCGGCGATAAAGTACACCGGAATGCGATCGGAGGCGATGCCTTGGCATGCTCCGAGCACCATCAAGCCGACGAAACGACTGCGTCTCACGGTCTTATCGTCGGTTGAAATGCGTTGAATCTCAACGACATACACATGAATTGTTTCAATCTCGTTGCTATGGGAAGTCAGTTTGAGCGTCCGATAATGTGAACATGAAAAACAACTTGATTCCGGTTACCATTGTTGGAGCCGCATTGACCCTTCTCATGGGTGGTCAGGCTCCACAGATTGAGCATGCCGAACTCAAGAACATGATCGTCGGACTTGGATACGAAGTAAAGGACATTAGCACGGAGCCGGGCAAGGAGAAGGTCGAGTTCAAGATGAAAACTGATGGGTTCGACGTCCCTATTGGCGCGGAAGTTAGCCCCAGCAAGAACTACATCTGGTTCACGGTTAACCTAGGAACCTTTAAACCTGATCGCAGTGCGGCGCTGATCAAACAAAACCAGAAGATCCAGCCCAACTTCTTTTATGCAACCGATAAGGATGTTCTCATGATGGGAATTGCGGTCGACAACCGGGGCGTCAACCCGGCCACTGTTAAGCGTGTGACCGATAAGTTGGCCGCGGACGTGGACAAGACAAGCAAAGATTGGCAGTAAGGCGAATCGTGATGCCCGGCGGGGACTTCGACTAAGCCACAATAAAGGTGTTGCTACGCGCACTGCGAGACCCGAGGACCTTTCTGACCGTTGCCTGCGGCACTTTTCTGTTGGCATCGTTTGTCTTCGGAAGCCACGTACTGGCCCTAATCTCCGTGGCCTGTGGATCGGTTTACGCTCTTCAAACTGCTTGGGAGTCCCTTCGCGAACGATCCTTTGATGTCAACTTGCTCATGGTGTTGGCCGCCATCGGTGCCATTGCCGTTGGCCACCCTGAAGATGCCGCTGGGCTACTCTTCCTGTTTTCGCTGAGCGGAGTGCTTGAATCCTATGCGATGGCCAAGACTCGTTCTGCCATTGAATCGCTCGTGAAACTTCGACCAGCAGAGGCGCTCCGGGTCGACCCAGATGGTGACAAAAAGGTCCCGGTGGAGGAACTCGAACTAGGCGACTTTGTGCGAGTCCTACCGTTTGAGCAGATTCCCTCCGACGGTGTCCTGTCTCAAGGGGCAGGCAGCGTTGACCAAAGTGCAATGACGGGTGAATCAAGGCCAGTGACCGTTGAAGTTGGCGACAAGGTATTCGCTGGCACCCAGAACCTTGATGAGATGCTCATGATCCGGGTCTCTGCCACGGTCCATGATAGTGCGCTCACCAAAATCGTTGCGCTCGTCGCAGAGGCGCAAGAGCACAAGGCTTCTGGAGAAAGGATCAGCCAGTGGTTTGGGCAACGATACACTATCTTTGTTCTCGTTGCGAGCGCCGCGTCCATGGGCATTCGGCTCGCGATTGGCCAATCTGCTCCCGATGCGCTATACGCGTCGCTAATTTTGCTGGTGGCCTTGAGTCCATGCGCCTTAGTGATTTCGACTCCTGCGACGACGCTGTCGGCACTGGCTTGGGCTGCGCGCAACGGAGCGCTCGTGCGCGGTGGCGCATTCGTGGAAGCTCTTGGAAAGGTGAATGTTGCGTTGCTGGACAAGACGGGCACCTTAACCGTCGGTAAGCCTCGCCTTGCCGAGATTTGTGTCTGCCAAGGTGTCGCCGCAGGCGGCGGCAGTCTTTGTGTCGACGAACATGCGTGCTGGAGTCGCGGCGACCAAGGTATGTCTGATGAGGCAAAGCGATTACTTCGTCTGGGCGCAGCGGCAGAGCAATATTCAACCCATCCCCTGGCAATGGCGATTGTTCAAGCGGCTTCGGATCAAGGAATTGATGTTCCCGAGGCTTCCGACAGCCAGGCCATCGCGGGAATGGGTGTGCGCGCGACTGTTGACGGCGTGCCCGTGCGAATCGGCCAGAGGAAGTTTTTCGAACAGGGGTCAAACCGACTTCCCGACGAGTTTCGCGTCCATGCCGAGGAACTCCAGGCGAAGGGAATGACAGTGGCCGTGCTTGAGGCTGGCGGCACATTTGCGGCGCTGGGACTAAGTGATCAGGTTCGGTCTGATGCACGAGAATCTATCGACCGACTACGAGCGCAGGGGATCGACCCGATCATCATGATCACCGGGGACACCGAGCAAACCGCCGCAGTGGTTGCCGAAGCAGTAGGGATCACGGATTTCCGTGCTGGTTTACTTCCGGATGACAAGGACCGCATTGTCAGTGAGTTCGAATCTGCTGGGAAACCGGTAGTCATGGTTGGAGATGGAATCAACGACGCTCCAAGCCTTGCGCGCGCAACGGTCGGCGTTGCAATGGGGGGACTCGGTAGCGATGTTGCCCTCAACGCGGCGGATGTGGTGTTGATGCATGATCGTGTGGGCATGATTGAGACATTGATTCGGTTGGGGCGCAAAACGACCTCGATCATTCGCGCAAACCTTATCTTTGCCTCGGCGGTTATCGTCACGCTAGCCGTGTCCTCTATCTTCTTTCGTCTACCGCTACCTTTGGCCGTTATTGGTCATGAAGGATCAACGGTACTGGTCATTCTCAATGGGCTCCGGCTCCTGAAAGGGCCGTAAATCGTCCAAAGATGAACCCAGCAGAGTACGACCGAATGCGCGCGTTAGAGGATCACTATTGGTGGTTTGTCGCTCGTCGTCTGCTTGCTTTACGTTTACTCGATTCAGCGTCTGGGCGATTCCTCGATCTTGGATGCGGAACTGGAGCTGTCCTTGCCGAGTTGGAAAAGCGGGGGGACGCCGTTGGCTTAGACATGAACTCGGCTGCGCTCACCATGACCGCACAGCGCGGAGCCAGACGACTGGTGATGGGCAAGGGAGAGCGCCTGCCCTTTGGCGACCACGCATTTGACCGGGTCGTCGCCCTGGACGTGTTTGAGCACATTGAAGACGACGAGGCCGCGTTTCTAGAAGCGCGGCGTGTCCTCAAGCCAGGCGGGCGATTGATCCTCAGCGTGCCTGCCTTCATGAGCCTGTGGGGACCACACGATATGGCCCTGATGCACTTTCGACGCTATCGAAAACATGAACTTAGAGGGAAGTTGGAGGCCGCTGGATTCAAAGTGCGTCGGCTGAGTTACTCTGTGTTCTTCCTGTTTCCTCTGGTTTGGTTGATTCGGCAGTTTGAAAAGCGCAAGACGGCGCATCCTGAGGCCTCTCTGCCTTCGGTCCCCGAGTGGCTCAACCGATCCCTAATAGGGCTTCAGTCGATAGAAGGATGGTTGATACAGCGGGCCTCCCTGCCATGGGGGTCCTCGCTTATCGCTGAAGTGGAAGCCCTCTAGGCGGCCTTTTGCCGACTGTTCGCCATCATGTCTGCGAAGATTGGACCAAGTTCCGGATCAAACTGGCGTCCGCTTTCTCGGAGAATGACCGTTATTGCCTCCTCAACGGTTAGACCGGGGCGGTAAGGACGGTCGGATGTCATCGCATCGAACGTGTCGGCTAGCGTGAGTACCCGCGCGATCAAGGGAATGGACTCGCCGACCAAACCATCGGGATATCCGGAGCCATCGTATGCTTCGTGGTGACTCCGCACCCCAGGTAGGAGTTCTTCAGCACCACCAAGCTCTCGGACCAGATGTTCGCCCAATACAGGGTGCTGCGCCATGACGAGGTGCTCTTCGTCGGTTAAATCGGTCGGCTTCTTGAGAATTTCCGGCGGGATCATGATCTTGCCGATGTCGTGAATGGTGCCCGCCCGAAAGACCACGTCAATCTGGGCCCGACTCAGGCCTGCTTGCTTCGCCAGATTGGCAGCAAAGACAGCAACCCTCTGTGAATGTCCCCTCGTGTACGCATCTTCGGCATCAATGGCCGCCGCCAGCGTCTGATAGGAGTTCAGCGTCCGAACCTGCAAAAGGGCCAACCAGTCCTTTGGCAAGTTAGTGTCGTTCGTCCAGTTCTCGTTCATTCTCCCCCGGCGAAGTAACTTTTGGTTATTCCTGTAAGTATCTTCGGTTACTCTCCTGGAATCCTCATATTTAGTTCTGCACTCTTAACATTGAGTACTTGATTTCCGGCGAATTCTCGGTTGATCACACCCAAAAAAAGCCCCGACGTAGTGTCGGGGCGAGCGTTGGACCAGTCTCTCCGATCGTGAGTGTCGGAGTTATTCTTTCCGTCGAAGCGGAAATTCGTTATGAACCTTGACGTTGCCGTCTGAGGAATGTGGGGATATCCAGGTCAATCTCGTCAAGTTGGATCGGCTGTGGAACCACGCCCGCTCGGTTTGCGGCGGGAATCGAGGGTGCGGTTGCGACCGTCGGGAATACCTCTCGGTCGGTCATCGTCGCGGTTGTTCCCGGCATTCCGGCGGCCAACAAAGTAACCGTGACCTCCCCTACTGACTCTGACTTGAGGACATGTCCCATGATGATGTCGGCATCTTCGGCGTCGGCAAACTGGAGGATGTATTCCATCGCTTCATGCGCTTCGCCGATGCTGAAGTCTGGGCCGGCGGATATGTTGATCAATAGGCGCTTGGCACCCTGGATATTCGTTTCCAAGAGCGGGCTTGCGGTGGCGTGCTGCGCGGCGAGTCGTGCTCGCTGCTCACCAACTGCCTTGCCAAGGCCCATCAGGGCGACGCCTGCGTCCTTCATAACGCTGCGCACATCTGCGAAGTCCACGTTGATAACACCGGGAAGGAGGATGATGTCGCTGATGCCTTGAACTCCCTGACGAAGGACGTCATCGGCTGCCTCGAAAGCGGTTTGCATGGTGGCCTTGCGCTCGACAAAATCGAGGAGACGATCGTTGGGCACCGTGATAAGAGTGTCCACATGCTCTTTCAGTC
>CALMEF010000098.1 GCA_937862825.1 uncultured Armatimonadota bacterium | reverse complement strand
CTTCCGGCTATCTCACCATCACCGTCACGGGCGAGGCGGCGAAGACGATCAGGTGGGGGGCCCAAACTAACCTTACAGAGGTGACCGGATGATTTTCTTCAACAGTTCTATGCCTCGGGCGTGTTCTACGATCCTCCAGAACATCCTGGCTCAGAACCAGTCGATTCACGTCACGCCGACGGACGGTGTTTTGGAACTGCTTTACGGTGCGAGGGCTAACCTGGACTCTCCAGAGTTCAAGGCGATTGACGACGCGACCAGGATGCGTTCTTGGCGTGCTTTCTGCCGAGGCGGCTTGGAGTCTTACTGTGCCTCGTTGAGTAACCGTCCCAACACCTGCGTCAAGTCTCGGGGCATCGGCATTCATTACCACTGGTTCTCCGCGTTCATGGGTGAACCGATCAAAGTGTTGTGCATGGTCCGAGACATTCGTGCGATCTTCGCCTCGATGGAGAAGATTTTCCGTAGTCAGCAGGAGCGTCACCAGTCCATTCAGAATCACGCCGCGATGCGTGGCACCACGACGATGAAGCGATGCCAGGAGTGGCTCAACAGTCAGCCCATCGGCTTGGCCTTGGAGCGATTCCGGCAGATGCGGCTGGAGGGCATTGACAAACAGTGTCTGTTTGTTCGTGCCGAGGATCTGACATCGAATCCGGCCATCGAGATGGACCGTGTGTACGGTTATCTCGGGATGGAGAACTATGCTCACGACTTCAACAACGTGGAGCAGGTGACGCAAGAGGACGATGCGGTGTTTGGTCTGACTATGGACCTGCACAAGATCCGTCCTGTCGTGTCGCCGCTCAAGGCCGACCACTTGGACGTGTTGGGCCGCGACGTTTGCAGGATGTTGTCCGAAGCGTGTTCGGACTACCAATCCATGTTCAACTACCACTAGATAACCACAACCTGTTTTTAAGGAGCCTCCGATGCCTATTAGACCATTCCCGACCGACCGTCCGACCCCGACTCCCCCCACCAAGGAGCAACTGACGGCACGCGCGGTGTTGCAGATCGAGAATACCGTCGCACGCTGTGGTGGCATGCTGTTGAACTCGTACCAGTCGATCATGGGGCTAATCCATGCGAACCCGGACGGATTGACTTCCGCCGAGATCTACACGGCCCTTGGTGCCGAGAATGAAGCGGCCCTTCAGAAGTTTGCCATCGGCGTCAAGGCGTTGGTCAATGACGCGGAGCCGGGCAAGATCGTTGATGCCGTTCCGCAGGCCACGATTACTGTGTAATCGTCACGCAACCCTATCGAATTGACCCGGCTACCCAGCCGGGTTTTTCTTTGGGTGATCTAAATACGACAGTTAATCTGGAGGATACATGGCTGATACAGTGCGGACGGTAGAGGAATTGACTGAGCAGATCTTCACGACGAACGGTGTCGGTGCCATTACTGCGCAAGACTTGCGGGACTTCGTCGTGTCGGCCAAGGCGTGGTCGGACGAGGCGGCAGCGTCTGCCGAACAGGGTCCGCAAGGCAACCAGGGTTTCCAAGGCCAACAGGGCCAACAGGGTTTCCAAGGCAACCAGGGTTTCCAAGGCAACCAGGGCCAACAGGGTTTCCAAGGCAACCAGGGCCAACAGGGTTTCCAAGGCTTGAGAGGTTTTCAAGGCTTTCAAGGCTTTCAAGGCTTTCAAGGCAACCAAGGC
>CALMEF010000097.1 GCA_937862825.1 uncultured Armatimonadota bacterium | reverse complement strand
CCCAGCGCTCCCGCGCGAGGGATATGACCTTAAGGTCGAATCGGATGGCGTTTCGATACGAGCCTCGTCGTCAGCAGGTGCCTTCTATGCCCTCCAGACGCTTCGACAACTCGGAGACCGAGGACGCTATCAGTGCGCCGAGATTAGCGACGCGCCGAGATTTGGATGGCGTGGGCTGCATCTCGACGTCTCCCGGCACTTCTTTACCAAGGCAGAGGTCCTGCGCTACCTGGACTATATGGCCGAACTGAAACTCAATGTCTTTCACTGGCACCTCATTGACGATGGCGGGTGGCGAATGGAGGTGAAGAAGTATCCGAACCTGACCGACTTGGGAGCCTTCAGACTGCAGCGCGAAGGTGAAGTTTGGAACTACACGAACATCGAGTTTGTCGGCAAGGCGTCTACCCAGCCCAAACACGGCGGCTATTACACCCAAGACGAGATTCGCGAAGTGGTTCGCTACGCTGCTGAGCGCAATATTGAGGTCGTTCCCGAGATTGAGTTACCTGGTCACTGTCTGCCCGCAATGGCTGCCCAACCCGAAGTGTCCTGCAGCATCGAGAAAGGCCCAGACCGGCCCTACCGTGCCCTCGCGTACTGTGCTGGCAAAGAGGTTACGTTTAAGTTTTTAGAGGATGTGCTGGACGAAACTATGGCCCTGTTCCCGGCCAAGACGATCCACATCGGTGGCGACGAAGTGGACAAGTATTACTGGTCAAAGTGTCTAGACTGCACCAAGCGGAAACAAACCGAAGGCTTGAAGTCAGACGAAGAACTCCAGAGTTACTTCGTCAAGCGGATCGAGAAATACTTGAACGCAAAGGGGCGCACCTTGATGGGTTGGGACGAGATTCTCGAAGGTGGCTTGGCTCCAAATGCCCAAGTCATGAGTTGGCGCGGAGAGGAAGGCGGAATCAAGGCCGCCCAGGAAGGCCACGAGGTGGTCATGACGCCGTCATCGCACTGCTACTTCGACTTCTCGCCAAGCGGCACCACCACCAAGGTGGTCTACAACTACGAACCGGTACCCAAGGCTCTAAACGCTGAGCAATCCAAACTCGTCCTCGGTGCTCAGGCCAACGTCTGGACCGAGTGGATTCCCGACTTCAACCGAGTCGAATACATGCTATTCCCCCGACTCTACGCGATGGCCGAGACCCTCTGGACGCAGCCTCAAAACAAGAACTATGAGAACTTCGTTCAACGCCTTCAGCCCAAATACGCTTTGATGGCCAGCCGCGGAACCGACTTCTTTGTCGAACCGCCCATTCCCGAGGCCACGTTGATAGCGTTCAAGGACAAAGCCACCATCGCCGTGCCTCAAACGAGCGTGCCAGGCGTGGAGATTCGCGTCACTACCGACGGTTCCGAGCCGACTGCAACCTCGGCCAAGTTCACCAAGCCAATCGAAATGAACCGCGATGGCACCGTCCGCTTCGCCCAGTTCATGAAGGGGCAGCGAATCGGCGATCCCATAAAGATCGAATGCCGCGCCATCAAGCCTTCGTTAACGACTTCCCGACCGGCCTATGAGCGCTTCTTCGACAAATCCTGGGCGAAGATTCCAGACTTGTCGAGCGAGCCTCATAAGTCGCAGTCAGAGTTAACCGGGTTCAGCATCGACAAATACAAAGAGGTTCCCGCCTTCACCGTCGAATGGCAAGGGCAACTCAACATTCCCGAAGACGGCCTCTACAAGTTCACGCTGGGGAGCGACGACGGAAGCCTTTTGACGCTGATGGGGATCACCGTCGTCAACAACGACTTTCTCCAGGGCTACACCGAGCGCACGAGTGGGGCGCACCTCGCCAAGGGCACCTACGCCTTCCGAGTCGCCTACTTCGAGAATGGCGGTGCTGAGCGGTTTGAGGCTCGGGTGACCCTTCCAAATGGCCAAACCGTGCCGCTTGCAAGTCTTGTCCAGTAGCCTCCGCGACCTTTTGCGCCTCTGCGTGAAACGCGTCGGAGCGAACCCAACCGGCTGCTTCCGACGTCATATATCAGTAAGTCGAGCCCAACGGATTCCCCGTTGGGGCGGGGGAACCATCCATCGGGGTGAATCCTAACAAAGGAAGAGTATCTTTCGGCTCTAACCCGGCAGCTAACCTCGTAGACGCATCGAAAGAGGGTGGAAACCGCCCTCCCTGACCACATTCTTGGAGGTATTAACCATGAATCATCTGCATGATGCGGAGCGGTCCTTTGTGACCAAAATTGTTGACGAAACGCGGTCTCTGGTACGAAGCGAAAAGCCCGTCCATGAGAAAATCGCAAGACTTCAGTTCGCGGCCGCAGAGCAAGCCAAACGTATTTCTCGCTTGAGAAGCACCGTGAAGGAGAACCCCGAGCCAAGCCTCAAGCGAAATCGCGTGGAAAGGCTTATCGAGGCGCGAGAGCGAGCGATGGCTTACTTCAGGGCAACTGCGAAGTACCTGACGATCCGTAGCCGACCCCCGAAATCCTTGGTTCAGATGCCACGGTTCTTTGCCGCCCCCACTTGGGAAAGGCGAATGGAAGTCTCGCATCCCACGCCCCCGTCCGAGTATCCCTTTATGGAATATTCGTCGTAGGTTCCTGAAGAAGGTTCCGGGCTCGCTCGAGCCCGGCCTTCAAATTCTGAGTGATGTTCTCAGCACCGACGTGACGGGCAAACTCGGATTGGTTCATCAGGCGGGCTGGTTGCTCACGAGGACCACAAAGCACCAAGTGTTTGCCAACTCGATGGAGGCGATCGGCAAGTTCCTCAAGAGCATGCAATCCGGTCGCGTCAATGGCGGTCATGTTGCGTAGCCTGAGTAGGACAACCTTGCCCAGGGACTCAAGATTCTCATTAACCACATCTAGTTTGTCCGTCGACCCAAACAAGAACGGTCCGTGGATCCTGAATATCGTGACTCCCTCCGGGATCGGATTGGTCTGCAGACTGTGAGCAAAGCCAGACTCAACGTAATCGGGTGTCACCAAGGAAACCGTTGAGGTGGCGGTAACCTTTCGGATGTACAGTAGCGCGGCGAGGATCATTCCAGCCTCAACCGCTACCGTCAAATCGGCGACGACGGTGAGAAGGAACGTAATCGCCCAAACCGAGATGTCTGCCTTACTCAGTTTCAGAATCCCAGGAACTTCACGCCACTCGCCCATATTGTAGGCAACCACCAATAAGATGGCTGCGAGAACGGGCAAAGGAATGTGCTTGGCAAGGTTGACGCCGATCAGGAGCACGGCGGCAAGTGTTAGGGCGTGAATCATCCCTGCAACGGGCGTTTTCGCTCCCGATCGAATGTTCGTCGCCGTGCGAGCGATGGCTCCGGTTGCTGGCAAGCCCCCAAACAATGGACTCGCAATATTCGCGACGCCTTGAGCAACCAACTCCGTGTTGGGGTTGTGACGATCACCGGTCATCCGATCGGCAACAACCGCCGACAGTAACGACTCGATCGCACCTAACATCGTCACCGTCAGCACTGGAGACAAGAGGGTGAGAATGAGGTCCGGTCGAAACTGGGGAATCTGGAGGGTGGGCAAGCCCTCGGGAATCCCGCCAAATCTCGAACCGATGGTCTCCACCGGAAGACCCAACTGGGCCGCAACCGCCGTGCCGAGAATGAGCGCGACGATAGACCCAGGCACCTTTTTGACAAACAACGTCATCAAAACGATGAGCGCCAACGCCCCTGCTGCGAGCATCGTTGATGGGCCGGAAAGCGTCGGCCAAGCGTGGAAGATTGCTTCCATGCGCCCCAGAAACTCTACCGGCACTTTCGCGATTTCAAGGCCGAAGAACTCCTTGATCTGAGTGCTGGCAATGAGCACGGCGATGCCGTTGGTGAACCCAATCCCCACGGGGCGGGGAATGAACTTGACCGCCGAGCCCAACCCGGTTAAGCCGAGGATGACGAGAAGGCATCCCGACATGAGGGTGCACATGAAGAGCCCGTCCAACCCGTGCTTCTGGACGATTGCCGAGACGACTACCACGAACGCACCGGTTGGTCCTCCAATCTGCGTCATGGAACCTCCCAATGCAGAGATGAGGAAGCCAGCGATAATCGCGCAATAGATGCCAGCCTGAGGCGGCACCCCAGATGCGATGGCGAAAGCCATGGCCAGAGGTAGCGCAACCAACCCAACCGTGATTCCAGCCACGAGGTCGCTCAAAAACGTCCCAAGGTTGTACGTGCGGATGGCAATAAAGAGCTTCGGCAACAAGGTCTCTTTCAAAGCCGGATTCTCAGGTTACTCGATTCACAAGACTCCTCTCAGACGGGAGAGGACCTTCGCCGCGAAGCCTGCGAAGAGGTGAGGGAGATACGAAGCGCACGTACCCTCATCCCAGTTCGCCGACGCTCATAGGGCTTCTCCCAGCTGGAGAAGCGGGGCGCTCGTCGGGTTCGGTTATGAAAATTGTCCGGGCCGTAGGTTCAAAATTGTCCAGATTTTTAGGTTCAATTTAGGTTCACCGTGTCATCATTCACATCAACTTTATTGTTTTGCGCTGCAGTTTGAGTTCAAATCTGTCGGTTTGGTCTCACAATTCGATTGATGCACGTGGGCTTTGAGACCCGTCTGTTTTGCGACGTTCCGTTTGCTTACACTTATAAGCGTTGCTAGGCGGTTTTGTCAACATACTTTTTGAAGTTTGTTGCTCGATGTGGAGTGCGCGGCTATGCACAACCATGAGAGCCCGGTTGCGATTCCAGAAAGAACCAAGAACGTCCACGCCCGTGGCGTGACGTCGCCGACCCTGGTTTGCCCCGTTGCGACGGCAATCGCACCGGCAAAGGCGAGAACCACCAGGACCCTCAGCGCCACCGCCAAGTTCGTGGGCACCGTCTCAACGCACTTCTTGGCGAGAATGGCGGTGATCCCCGCGAACAACGCCGATAAGAGTGCCCACACTTGAAACGTCTTCATCCTTCCCATGATAGATCCCCGCCCACCCAGCCGGCGAACGCGGCAGGGGACGCCTCTACTCGATGCGAGGCCGACTTTACTTGCGACCATGACCAGCTCCTTCCCGCAGGTCGGGCTGCCAAAAAATCCCTTGTTCAGGTGGTGCGCCGTATAGCTCGGGATGCAGGTATTTGCCCTTCGCCCGTCCGGATTTTGCTCGGCGATCTGGAAGCGGGTAGAACCGCACATAGGGATCATTTCGGGTTGCTTCAACGCGCCAAGACACCTTCACTTTCGGCTTGCTTGTGCGAACCTGAAACCTATTGTCTTCAATCTCTCTGGAGACCTTGGCTAGGACAAAGTCGTCGGTGGTATCGATGATGGTGAGTTGATACTTGAACTCTTTGTTTATTTCAGCGAAGTAATCGGGAAGGCTGATCCACGCATACCCAAGGGCGTCGGTCACAACATTTCCGCTATAGAAGTTTTGGGGCTGGGGGCTCTCCGAGCAATAATGCAGCAGATTGTAGTTGGCTGGGTCAGATGGGTCATCGATACAAAACGCTTTCATTCCGCTAGCGTAGAAGTCTCCTAGCGCACTTATTGCCCATCCGTTTGGACCGCCTATGCGGGTGCCCAATACCCCCGCGTTAAAACCAGTTGCATTCGAGTTGTTCGTTACTCCGTAAACTCCGTATCCCTCTGTTCCATTGCTACGACCATAAACGCCGTAATTTGTTCCGGTCGAAGCGTCGGCAAGGGCATAGACACCGTATCCGTCTGGGCTATTAGTCTCAAATTTCCCGCCAAAGTTTGTGCCCGTGCTAGAGTTTGCAAGGGCGTAAATACCTCGACCGTCGGTACTATTCGTCTGAAAGCGTCCGCCATAGTTCTGTCCGGTAGCCGAAGTGGCCAATGCGAAGATCCCGTGACCGGTGGTGCTATCGGCTTCGAAGCGTCCCCCATAAGTCGTGCCAGAAGTAGCGGTTGCCTCGCCAAAGACGCCTCGCCCCGAGGTGCTTGAACTGGACCCAAACAGTCCATAGGTGGTACCTGTGCTGGCAGTAGCCGAACCCATTCCTCCTACCCCTGAAGAACTCACGGCCTGAAAAGAACCACCATACGTGGTTCCCGAAGTTGCTGAGGCGATCCCTTTGACTCCTGTCCCAGAAGTACTGAAGCTCTGAAATGATCCGCCTGAGGTCGAGCCGGAGGGCTGGCTGACCGAGCCCGACACGCCGACTAAGCCAGCGCTCGTTGCGTACACGCCAAAACCAAAAGGGCTATCCGACTCGAAGTAACCACCATAACTAATCCCGCTGGTACCAATGGCGTGGCCGTAGACCCCCCGCCCGGAACTCGCTGCGCTCTCGAAGTATCCACCGTACGATGCCCCACTATTCAGGCTCGATCTGCCATACACGCCATAAGTGCCCGCGGATACAGCATAAACGCCGAACCCGGAAGTCGAGCTGCTGTCGAAGTAGCCACCATAAGTGGTCCCCGTTGATGCCGTTGCGTGACCATAAACGCCTCGCCCGGAAGTGCTTTCAACCTGGCCCGCCACTGCCGACACGCTGCCAGTAGCACCTGTTGCGAACCCCCACAAACCCTTTGCACCGCTAAGAGTTGATGAGTTCTCACCTTTGACAATATACAAACCTGTTGAACCCGATAAGGCGAGAGGCACCGGTATCGACTGCAAAAATGCCGAACTATTGAGGCCATCTAGCAGGTCCGCATTGAGATTGGCCACCAAGGAACTGCTCGTGACGCTGAACGGTGTACTTGCAGCCGAGAATGCAGGTGCAGTCGAGAAAGTTTTCGCCCCGGTGAACACCTGCGCACTGTTGAGTAAGGCAACATTGGGCGACAAGCGAGCATCGCTCAAGACGCCGGCTGTAATGTCCGCCGCAATGTGAGTGTGTCCGGTTTGGGAGTACCTTGCGTCCCCGAATAGCGTGCTGAACGCAAAGGTGTTGCCCGTTAGACTTAGTCCGGTACCAGCCACGTAGGTAGTATTGAGGTCGTTCGCCGGGGCCCAAGTGGCGCCAGTCCACTTCAGGATCTGGCCGCCGGTTGCGCCTTGCTGAGCGAGGCCCAAGGGACCTCCGGAGGTACCGTTGCCAATGAGAGTGGCGTTCACGGAGACACCGGTCAGGAATGCCGGAGCTCCCATGATGCTCGACCACGGGATGTTTGTCAGTCCCGAGCCATTTCCCGTAAAGGAGTTCCCGGAATCCGAGAAGTTGTTCGCGCCCGTCCAGGTTTGAATCGATGCCAGCCTGGGAAATGCCGCGCTGTCGAACCCATCCAGCCTATCCGCGTTCAGGTTGGCAACCAAGGAAGTGCTCGAAACACTGAACGGAACTCCGGCAGAGCTAAAGATCGGGGCTGCCACAAACGTTTTTACGCCCGTAAAGGACTGGATGCCGTTTAGGAGCGCGACGTTCGGTGAAAGCCGATTGTCAGGCATGGTCCCGGAAGTGAAGTTCGAGACGCTCAGATTCGTGATCATGGCGCCGTCACCTTGAAATGAACCTGCGACCGCAACTCCACTTATGCCGATGCTGCCCGTTTGTGGTACCGGCGTTCCGGTCTGTAAGCGGACCAAGGCAGTGCTTTGACCTGCCCAAGCAGGTTGGCCGGCTATGATGATGACTCCAAGTCCGCAAGTGCAGGCGGCCAAGAAACCGAATACGGGACGAAAACTGATGTGACGCATAGCTCATCATATCAAGATTCTCGAAAAATTGCTACTCGCGGCAGGCGCCGCCCGATTCGGGTGAGAAAGCGGCAAGCCACCTTGGGTGGGCCGGACAAGGAACAGACAGCATCTAGTCTTGGGCACGGGTTTCAGCC
>CALMEF010000096.1 GCA_937862825.1 uncultured Armatimonadota bacterium | reverse complement strand
AGGAATGGCCTCATGATCTCGCCCGAGATTCCGCTCACCGCAACGAAATGGCGGATTCTTCGATTCCATCGAACGGCGGTTTGAAGGATGGCCCCTCTGGCAACAAATCCAAGTTTGTTCAGACGGCCCTTGACCGTACATTGGGTGCGGACACACTCTACCGACATCGGGTTCAGGGCGCAGACTTCTCGTGTTCGATAGTTGTAGAACCCCATGTTTGGACATGCCAAACCGTAGTCATGCAACGTGACAACAACCGGAAACCCGAGGTCGAGGGCAACGTCAAGGACGCTGGCCGAGTGGACTCGCAGGTAGCAGTGGAAGTGAACTACGGTGTCGCTGGAATCGTGCTTGGAAAGCAGTTGGCCGAACTCGTGGCGCGCGTCGCTGTTCCAGAGGATTTGGCGGATGCCCTGTAGCCGATTCGGATTCTCGTAAAACGGTAGATGACCAGTTACGGTGACGTCCAAGTTCTCAACGCCTTCCAAACGGTCGTCTTTGGGCCCGGTGCCGCAGAATGCGTGGACCTTCACCCCGGCGCGAGCCAGTGCAATGGCTGAAGTGAGGGCCACTTTCTCAGCGCCTCCCGAGATTCGGGCTGAGTCGGAAACAACGATCACACGCATGAGAAAGGTATCTTGACACTCCGACAATACCTTTTGTCAGCCCTATGACCATGCCCCTGACTCTGCCGAAAACCGTCGTTATGGTCAACGACAACGCCTTCGTGCAGGGTGGAGCAGCGAAGGTAGCGATTGGCGAGGCCCTGCTCCTAGCCGACCTCGGCATCAAGGTGCACTTCTTTGCCGCTTCTGGACCGCCAGACCCACGCTTGGCGAGCCATCCCAACATTGAGACGCATTGCATCCGAGGCGAATACGACATTCGACAAGTGGGCGGATTGACGCTCGCGACACGAGGCTTGTGGGATGTTTTTGCTCGCCGGGAAATGGCCCGACTCTTGGACCGCTTTGATCCAACGACAACCCTTGTCCACGTACATATGGTGCGTGAGCAGTTGTCGGCAAGCGTCTATCGTCCCATTCTCGATGCAGACTTTCCGATTGTGGTGACATTGCACGAGTACAACATCGGCTGCCCGTATGGAGGCTTCTTTGATTACACCGCCGGTGCGATCTGCAAGCGAAAGGGACTCTCAACCGAGTGTCTTCTCGCTCGATGCAATAACGGCTCCTACGGGCGAAAACTCTGGTTCTTTGCGAAGGGGAAGATGCAACAGACGAAGGCAGGCGTTCCTGGGCGGATCGCCGACTGGATTTGTATCTCTGAGAAGAGTCGAAGCGTTCTTGAGCCTTATCTGCCTACTGGCGCCGAGGTTCACTTTGTTGATAACCCGGTCGAGGCTGTTGATCTCGGGATGAGAGAGTTTAAGCCGGGATCTCCATTCCTTTTCCTCGGGCGACTGACAGTCGAAAAGGACCCAGTGACCTTTGCCAAGGCAGCATACTTACTCAAAACACCAGCGGTCTTTGTGGGCGATGGTCCACTGACCGACGACGTTCGCAAGGCGAATCCGGACGCGGTTCTAACAGGATGGTTGCCCAAAGAACAAGTCGTCGAACATCTACGCGGCGCACGCGCACTCGTCTTTCCGAGTGTTTGGTACGAGACCTTAGGACTAACTGTTCAAGAAGCGGCGGCATCGGGTGTTGCGACGATCACTTCCGACGTCTGTGTGCCTGCCGACTTGGTGATTCCGGGTGTCACTGGGAGCATCTTCAAGGCTGGTGATGTTGATGACTTGGCCAGCAAAATGACGGACTTTCTCAGCGACCAAGAGGCGGCCCGTATGGGTCACAACGCTTATGAGAAGTACTGGGACAATCCTCTAACGCCCGAGAGGCATCGTGATCGATTGGTGGAGGTTTACGGAAGAATCTTGTCTAAACGAGGCCCAAGTGGTTAAGACCGTCGTGGTGGTGTGCGAGGTCGCCGAGGTGCAAGGCGGTGCCGAGAAGGTGGCCATCGAATCAAGTCTGGCTCTAGCGGATTCGGGCTTGAACGTCATCTTCTTTGCGGCATCTGGTCCGACCGATCCCCGGCTTTCAGCACACCCCAACATTGAAGTGAAACTCGTTCGGGAACAATACGTTGTGGATGAGTTACCAGAACGGGAGCGCATCCTGCGGGCAACCTATGACCGAGTTTCCCAATCGGCATTTGACAATCTTCTGAAGCAACTTGACCCTGAGCATACGGTGGTGCATATGCACGCATGGCGATTTGCCCTGACGTCGAGCATCCTCAAGCCCCTGTTCGATTCGAGCGTGGCCGTGGTTTACACC
Source organism: uncultured Armatimonadota bacterium (assembly GCA_937862825.1). Taxonomy (GTDB): domain Bacteria; phylum Armatimonadota; class Fimbriimonadia; order Fimbriimonadales; family Fimbriimonadaceae; genus CALMEF01. The sequence continues at coordinate 416 of CALMEF010000096.1, read as the reverse complement.
CTTCATGAGTTTGGGATCGGCTGTCCCTACGTTGGGTTTTACGATTACCGTCGAAATGCGATCTGTCCGCAGCGGGGCGGCTCACTCGGATGCATGATGACAAACTGCAATCGTACAAGTTTTAAACATAAAACTTGGATATTTTATAAGAATGGGGTGATCCCAAACTGGCTTGGGCAACGCCGACACTTCCGCCACTGCATCTTCGTCTCTGAGTTTTCGAGGCAGATATTGAGGGACTACGTTGCACCAGAAGCGAAACAATATCTGGTCCGGAACCCAATTGAGATTCCGAAGCGCCCCGCTCGGGAATTCAGTGCTGGGGGAGCGTTTTTGTTTGTGGGGCGAATGACATTGGAGAAAGACCCTTTGACTCTGGCGCGCGCAGCAAAGATGAGAGGTTTGCCAGTTGAGTT
>CALMEF010000095.1 GCA_937862825.1 uncultured Armatimonadota bacterium | reverse complement strand
ACGAGACGTCCATGCCTTGATTCTCGGGGAGCACGGTGATTCGATGGGTCCGATGTGGTCCTCAGCGACAGTGAACGGCATCTCAATCAAGAGCCTCCCCGGATACACCCAAGAAGTGGCGGACGGCATCTTCGACTTCACGAAGAAGTCGGGTGCTGAAGTCATTCGACTCAAGGGCGGCGCTGGTCGCGCTGTTGGCGTTTCGATCATGGAAGTGGTTCAGGGCATGGCCCTCGACCAGGGAGCAATCTTGCCGGTCAGCGCCATGCAGTCGGGCAAGTTGGGCATCTCAGGCGTAAGCCTCTCGCTTCCAACCGTCGTCGGACGCAACGGTGTGAAGCAAATCATTGAGCCGTCGGTAACCGATGCAGAGCGCGAGGGCCTTCACAAGTCGGCCGAATCTCTGAAAAGCGTGCTCGCCCAGATCAACTAAACTACTCAAACCATAGGACCTTCAGGAGATACAGTTTCTGAAGGTCCTATCATCATAATTCACGACTTTTTTGTCAAGTTTGGAACTCTTCGGCTAACATGCGCGTTTTAATGGAATTTTTCGATTTTTGATGCCGTAAGCCCCCCAATGAGCAGGTTTAAGAGGGTAGCCTCTTATCCCATTGATGGACAGTAGCCCATGCGCTCACCGGAATGGATGCCCGGAGCGCCAGACAGCCCATAACCGCTTGGCCATGCATTCGTGTATTGGCACTGGGCACGCTGTTTCATCATCACCCCGAATTGAGGTAGTGCATGGCACAGTTGTTTAAGCCTAAGATCAACACGATGGCGCGCGCAAGCGTCCTCGGACTTGCGATGGGTCCGGTGGTTCTGCTTTACGCAGGCTCAACGATCACCAGATCGCCCGCAAACACAAAGGTTGATGTTCCCTTGAACCAACCGGTTGTGTTCTCTCACAAGCACCACGCGTTCGAACTGGGCATCGACTGTCGATACTGCCACACCAGCGTAGAGAAGTCGAAGACGTCCAGCGTGCCTGCAACTGAGGTCTGCATGTCTTGCCACAGTCAGATTTGGACCAACTCCCCATTGCTCCAGCCGGTTCGTGATTCCTATGAGAAGGGCTTGCCGATCGAGAGCGTCGAAGGAGTCGGCTGGAACCAAGTGAACAAGTTGCCGGAGTTCGTCTACTTCGACCACTCGATCCACATTGCCCGCGGCATCAACTGTAATCATTGTCACGGCCCCATTCAAGAGATGACCTTGACCTGGAAGGGTAGGCCGTTCTCGATGGCTTGGTGCCTTGAGTGCCACCGCGAGCCAGAGAAGTACCTCTACAAGGACTCTGAAGCCAAATCGCCCAGCGAGCAGGTCTTCGGACTCTATCGAAAACTCCAGAACAAGGATCCCCTAACCCCTCACGAAGAAGCCCTTGCGAAGGGTCGAGACGCTCAAGTCAAGTCACCTGAGGAAGTGCAAACAGGGATGGACCTTGTCAAGGCTTACAACGTGAAGAAAAAGCAGTTGATGGACTGTTCGACTTGCCACCGCTAATGAGAAGGGACGAAATGGACAAGAAGCAACAAGAACAAATCGACCTTCAGCAGATTCGAGAAAAACTCTCCGGCGAATCTGGCGGAACCTATTGGAAGGGACTGGAAGAGATCGCCGAAACTCCCGAGTACAAGCAATGGCTTGAGGACGAGTTCCCGAATCGATCATCAATCCCTGATATTGACCGCCGCGGCTTCATGAAGTTTGTGGGGGCATCCCTCGCCTTGGCCGGGCTTTCAGGTTGCCGAAACTTGCCGCAGGAGAAGCTGATTCCTCACGTGAAGGCCCCAGAGGACCTGATCCCTGGCAAGCCCGTTGATTACGCTTCCGCATTCGTTCTGGGTGGCTATGGCCACGGTATCCTCGTTCAAAGCAACGAGGGCAAACCGACAAAGGTCGAGGGCAATCCAGATCATCCCTCAAGTCTTGGCGGTACCAACATCTTCGCCCTGGCTTCAATCCTCAACCTTTA
>CALMEF010000094.1 GCA_937862825.1 uncultured Armatimonadota bacterium | reverse complement strand
CTCGAAGACGTTGGAGACGAACTCGGCGCGCTGCTTCGCCGCATCCGATTCGTCGGCAGGCTTGATGGCGAACTGTGGAGCGAGGACGCCGAGTTTCTTGACGGTCAGTGCCGTCTGGACCATCGTGTCCTGTTCCATCTGGTCGTAAGTCGAGTAGGGCAAGGCATCCGGTGGGATGCCAGGAATCTCAAGGAGTTGTTGCGTTGCTGTCGCGAGTTGGGCGGCCTGTTCCCGCCTCTTTGCCTGCCCGCGAGTGAAAAGTTTGAAGATCATCACCCTTACTCCCGTGGCAAGGCGATTTTGTCAACATGGATTTTTGGTTGTTGAAGAAACTAGGACGGTCTACAATGGAACTGACGACATGCCCTGGATTTGCGAAGAATGTGGCGCGCTGGAGGACGGCGACATGTGCCGAACATGCGGGAATATTGCCGCGGTAGGGCAAGCCGAGCCTTCGGCTCACCCTGAGTCAATGTACGCCAAGCAAGGTCTTCGTACCGGGAGTTCGTTTAAGTTTCACTCTTTATTGGTTGGTTCGCTGATGCTTGTTGTCACGATTGTATCGAGTTTCACGGCCCCGCCAGAAGTTCCAGTTTGGCCCGCCTACGCGATTCCAATTTTCTTCCTCTCACCCCTCTGGATGCCTTGGATATGGACACGACTGCGACGAACTCAAGAGGCGTTCTATCGATGGAGATTCACGGATAGGTTCTAACCGCCTCACAGGACTCCCAGACTCACAGACTCGCAGACTCACTGACTCACCAACAACTAACAACCAACAACTAACAACCAACAACCAACAACCAACAACCAATCATGAATTCAGGCTATTCCGGAACTCCGCTCGACAAGAAACTGGGACTGAAACCCGGTTCCCGGTTGTGGATTCGTGGTGAGCGAGACCTGTTAGTGGGCTTGCTACCGAGAAGTGGCTTTGTCGTTTTAGACCACCCGGAGAGCATTGAGGTGGCGGTGCTGTTTTGCCTGACCCACGACGATCTGATGACCGCCTGGGGAGAGGCGGTGGATCAGGTGGTGGATCGCGGGGGTATGTGGATTGCCTGGCCCAAGAAGGCCTCGAAGGTGCCAACTGAACTGACCGAAGACACGTTACGAGAGGTTCTGCTCCCGCTTGGCTGGGTGGATAACAAAGTCTGCGCGATCTCGGACGTTTGGTCGGGGCTCAGGTTCGTGCGGCGGCTTACTCCACCCCACCACCGGTAGGTACGAACTTTTCGTACCCGGCTGGCGGCGAGTAGGGCATTTTCGGGTTGAGCGTATTCCAAACCAGCCCCGCGATCCTGATTATCGCATTGTCTCCTTCATTCTCCGAGGTCCAGCGCTGGTCCTTTTGGGAGTCGGTGTAGATGGTAAGGATATATGGGTTCGGGCCGAAAACGATGGCGGTATCGGATCGCGAGCGGTTGATTGCCCCCGACTTTGAGGCGCACAGGATGCCCGGAGGTACAGAACCGCCAATCCAGTCGTCCCAGTACTGGTGCGAGAGGATTCGGATCATCTTCTCGCAGCCGGCCGTTGACGCGGCTTGTCCTCGGTAGATCAGTTCGAGCAAGCGATTCATCTCTTTCGGTGTGGTCATCCCCATGCCGAACTGGGTTCGAAGGCGGCGGACGAGTTTCTCTGACTCGGGAGCGTTGCCAAGAATCTTGGTGTTGGGAAGGCCGAGTTGCTCCAAGCGTCGGTTCACATTCATGGTCCCGAGCCAATCGCGCACGACCATTGTCGCGGTGTTGTCACTCACCGTGACCATGAGGTTCACCCATCCGTCGAGGTTTGGGGTGGTTCCGTCCTTGAAGTGATACGACCACATGCTGGCTTCGCGTGTAGCAGGCACCGGCTTCTTGTCGGTCCACTTAAGTTTGCCTTCTTCGACCTGGCGAATGGCCTCAAGCATCACGCCGGTCTTGATGGTGCTGGCACTGGGGAACCGCTCGTCTTCGCGGTGGCCGATGGTTTCGCCCGTGTTGAGGACCTTGAGACAGTACCCCATGCGCCCCTTGAGGCGGTCGCAGAGGTTGTCAAGCCGACGGTCTAGGTCGTTAAGTTTCGGTGATGCTCCAAGGGATACGAGAGCGATCGCGCTGAGCAGCATGGCTGGAAAACGATACCCTTCCCGCATTCCCATATCGGTGACGATGTCCTCTAGTGAACTCGTGCGCAAATTGAAAGTTAAAAAACCAACAAACTGTGTTAGTATAGAAGTATGAAGATGCACAAAGTTTTTGCCTTACTAGGGTTGGCAGGAACTTGCCTGAAGGCCGGTGCCCAATCGTTCAACATTGACCTTGACGTCAGCGGCGGAGGCCCTTTGGTTGGGCAGGGAGTGCCATCCGCAGCCTTTGGAGCCGCTTCGGGTCAAACGGGTTTCTGGAACCGGATCAGTTCGTCGGGGCATAACCGGACTCATGCCCTGCTCAACCTTCAGGGTGCTTCCATAAGTGCCACGATGCGCTTCTCGGATTCTGGCGGTGGCGGCGGTTCGGGGTGGGTCGGCAACACAGGCGACCATCGCCTCCTTATGAATGACTACACCAGTATCACAATCCCTTGCACGGTCACATTCTCGGGCTTGTTGCCCGGAAGGTACACGATTTACACTTACGGTGCAGATGCGCTGGGACGAGCGGTTCCCTTGGAGGTGCGAGTACCTGGTGCAGTCACGGAGGTTTTTCGATCAGGCCTATCTCCGGCAACGGGTAACCAGTTTGTTCTTGGAGTTACTCACACGATTCATCACGTACTCCAATCGGCCAGCACGCTCCAGGTGATACTTAGCGATCCCATTTCTGATAATCCACCTGATCCCAGCGTGAACGGGTTCCAACTCGTCCACACACCCGTACCGGAACCTTCGATTTGGCTTGGTCTTGCCTTGGGGTTGTTGGGCATTACACGTTTTCGTCGCAAGTAGCGACGACTTTTCCGTTCCAATTCATTTAGGAGAGCAAACCAAAACGGAGGAAAGTATGAAACATCTGAAACTGTCGCTAGCACTTATGTGCAGTGGCCTATCAGCACTTAGTCTTGGCCAATCTTGGCCCAATGGTAGACCACCGGGGAGGTGTCGGCAGCCGATTAATCCATCGTTAACAGTGCTCCACACATTCTTAATCCAAAAAGTACGTAATTCTGTGTTACTATGTTTGAAGATATGAAACCTTGGAGATTGACCGCCCTCAACGGACTCTGCTTTTTGACAAGTGTGTCACTCGCTCAATCCTTCAATATCGACTTGGACATAGGCTCTGGATCAGCGCTAGTCGGTAACGGGGCTCCGTCAGCCGCCTTCGGTGCCGCCTCGGGTCAAGCGGGTTTCTGGAACCGGATTGACTCCGCAACACATACGTCGCAGTGGACGCTCGCCGGGTTGGACGAAGTTCAGACAAGTGCCAGAATGACGAACACGTTTACTGGCGGTCGAGGCCAGGTGGGGCGGGGCCGGCGCCCACACGACCCTG
>CALMEF010000093.1 GCA_937862825.1 uncultured Armatimonadota bacterium | reverse complement strand
TTGGAGGACGACCGAGAGTATCGCTTGTCTGACATTCTCGCCCAGGCGGGCGGACTCACGCCCGAAGGAGCGGTGCGTCGCGGATACCGGGGAAGGGTTCAGCCCGACGGCAAAATGAAGGTGGTTACCTATGCGCTAGACAAGTTTTTCAAGGATGGAGACGTTGCCAGTAATCCGCTCGTTTCAGCCGGTGATGTGGTCCTCTTCGGAGATCGGAAGGGAATAACGATAGGGAATGCCCAGCAAATCCTGTCAAGTGCAGTTCTTCTGTTCAACTTGACTCGAAACTAGAAAAACTTGGTGTACAACATAAGGGTGCGCCCGTTTCTCATTGTAGCCATTCTGGTTCTGTCCATCGTCATCGGCGTTCAAGCCTCACAAAAGCCAACGGGTCAGGTGGAAGTGTCGATCGTTGACGAGGCAACTGGAATCGGATTGTCGGGGCAGGTCTCCCTCTCAGCAAGTTCCCGCACAACCCAAAATGCAGTCAAATACCGAATGACGTTCGATTTGACACCCGGAACATACCAACTGGGTGCCCGCGCCGAGGGTTTTGAGAGTGCTTTTGGTGAAGTTGTCGTGCGCGAGAATGTGGTCACTAAGGTCAAGGTAAACCTTGATCCCACGTCTATTGACCCGAGATGGTCATACAAGGTGCTCAAGGCTGAAGTTAGCGAGGGAAGAATGCTCGTTCAAGGAACGATCACTGACGCCGTAACCGGCCTGCCGATTGAAGGTGCCCAAGTTTATGCCGAAGGCACAGAGACTTACTCGGAATCGGACGGCTTCTTCCGCATGCAGATTCTAGCTGGTGATGGAACCACTCATTTGAGCATTTCCCACCCTGATATCGGATCAATGATTCGAAAGAACGTCCGAATCTGGCCATACGGCGACACGACTTACCGAGTCTCCCTGGAACCAGGTCAAAACTCGGTCATTGATGAGGCGAACCCGAAGTTCTCCACGGAAACAAAGTCAACCGAGAATTGTGATGAATGCAAACTTGACGAGAAAGAGTTCGGCGGTGGTGGCACCGATGGATCGAATGCGCCCGCGTTACCAAAGAGCATTCGAGTCGGTCGAAATTGCCCCACAGCGACTACGTGCACAACCATCGAACTCTTCTCAGTAGACAGTTATGTGAAGCGCGTGGTGCCGGCCGAGTGGTACTCGTGTTGGGGCAACGTAACCGGTGGTTTGGACTGCTTGCGGGCAGGTGCTGTGGCGGTTCGCAGTTATGGCGTCTATCATGTTTACAATCCGCGGACCTCGACATACGACATCTGCGACACAACCTCGTGCCAGGTGGTTGGGGCCTCGACGAGTTCGAACACCGATTTGGCTACGGACCAGACCACCCGTTATGTTTTGTTGTCGAACGGTAATGTCGCGCGCTCCGAGTACTCCGCCGAAAACAACAATGCCGGTTGCGGTGACGGCTTCTCAGGAACGGGAACTTCGACTGCCCCGTGTATTAACGATCCGGTTTGCACGGGATTCTCGACTTTCGGACATGGTCGCGGCCTTTGCCAGTGGGGATCGGCAAGGTGGGCAACGGGTAAGCGCCTGTCGTCCAGTTTGGCTTGCTCGAACAGCGCCCCATCAACCGGGCAAGGCACGAAGACATGGCAGCAAATCCTGGCGCACTACTATCCGCTATACACGCTGGAACAGGGATCTGCCCCGTCAATCGTTAGTATGAGCGCGAGTCCCACCAATCCGCTACGTGGGACGACCTTCACCCTCAACTATGGCGTGCTCAACAACGCTACGGTGAACAATGTGATGCTTGGGGCATCGATTGCTCCGACGGGGACGTCAACGGTAACCTCAAACGCGGCAAACGATCTAAAGGTGACTTTGCCAACGGGCACAAACACCCAGAGCCGTCCATTTTCGTTACCACTTTCTCAGGTTAATGGTATTTACGACATTCTCGGTGCGCTCTACTATGACCGTAACAACTCGAACACCATAAATGCGGGTGACTTTGTGATGGCCGAGTTAAAGACAGTCGGCAATCTCACGGTTTCAGCCAACGTTCAGTTCGTGCTTTATAAGTCACTGTACATGGCGAAGGCAGGGTTGGCTACGACGCTTACTGCTCGTCTGCGAAGACAACCCGAACTCTCAGCGCAATCAGGCAAGTTGGTGACCTTTAAGGTGGGCGGTGTTGCCGTCGGGACTGCCACAACCGATGCAACGGGTTTCGCGAACTTCGCGTACACGCCGTCATTGAGTCTTTCGGGTGGCCCCAAGGTGCTGACCGCCGAGTTTGCCGGAAATAACGGTTTGCTTCCGGCGACCGCTACCGGGCAAATCGTGATCATTTCACGGGACTAGTGATGGACTCAGGCAGCCACCGCGCGATGCGGCCACGTTGGTTGCGGTGGAGCGCCCACCTGCTCTCCACGACGGCGAAGCACTTCCAGTTCAAGGCTCTTCAATCCTTGCTGCATAGCCCACTCGTGGTTCTTCGCGAAAAGTGGTCTCATCAGTGGAGTCAGCGTCTTCAAGAGCGGCTTCTGAGCCGCAATGCTCCAATCGAATCGAACCTTGGCCTGATCGGCATCTTGCCAAAGATACCAGTGCCCAGAGCCTTCGAAGTCGCCCTCGGCACGTAATGAGAATCGGTGCGGAGCGCGATTCTCAGTAACCGTGAATGTCCAAGTCAAGGTGTAGGGAAGCCAACCTTTGGTCCACAGGCGAACTCTCTTTCCAACCCCCTTTTCACCACCCTGATCAAGGATTTCAACGCGAAGGTAAACCGAAGGCCACCAGTTGGAGAGATGTTCAATATCCTCCAGAATGGCTGAGACCTCCTCAATGGTAGCATTCAACGACCAGTTGGTCTGAAATTCATATCGGCTTGTTCCCATTGCCAATATGATCGGCAGTTGGGATGAACATCCTATGAACAGGGCCTTTCGGAAACTCGAAAATGGCAGGTAAAGTTCGAGCATGGAATCTTGGTCGCGGCGCGAGTTTCTCGGCCGAACTACTGCTGGGGCCGCCGCTTTGGCGCTCGGACTGTCTGCTGAGGCACAGGGATCACGGCCCATACTGGGCTCAGGGTCGCACCGCTTCGAGTGCATTCACGATTGGCTGACGCCTCCTCCGGGGATGCTTTTTGGTGACACTCACGGCGTCGCCCAAGACGCGAATGGGAACATCTACCTCGCCCACACCGTTCATCCGGAAAGCACAAACCCTGATGCGGTTTGCGTGTATTCCG
>CALMEF010000092.1 GCA_937862825.1 uncultured Armatimonadota bacterium | reverse complement strand
CCGTCAAGGATTCCGTAACCGACGCCACTCCCATCACTGTGGTGTTGAAGGCAAGCACTGTGCACAGTGCCAAACGTCCGACCAAGACCATATCGACACTATATGACGGTCCATGAACAAAGCACGAAAAATGGGCCGAAAGTCCCAGTCGAAACTTGCCACGGAGTGTGTGAACGGGTGAGGGCAAGAAAGCCCCAAGTTCGATAAGCGTCAGTGCTTTGCCAAGCGATGAATCGACTTAGCCAACCGCGATGTTCGGAGCCCGCAGGTACAATTCAACCTGCCTCCCGGCCCAAAATGGACCAATCCCACATTCGCAACTTCTGCATTATCGCGCACATTGACCATGGCAAATCCACGCTTGCCGATCGGTTGATCGAGCGTTGCGGAGCCATTCGCGGGACCGCCCAAGAGCAGATGCTCGACTCGATGGACATCGAGCGCGAGCGCGGCATCACCATCAAGATGGCGGCGGTCCGGCTTGATTACATTGCTAAAGACGGCAAGAAGTACGAACTGAACCTCATTGACACGCCCGGACACGTGGACTTCACCTACGAGGTCAGCCGCGCGCTCGCTGCCTGCGAAGGTGCGCTCCTAGTGGTTGACGCTAGCCAAGGGGTCGAGGCTCAGACCATCGCCAACGCCAACATGGCGATGAACCAGAACTTGGAGATCGTCCCCGTGATCAACAAGATTGACCTGCCTCACGCCGACGTCGAGCGGGCCAAGGAAGAGATTGAGAATGCAGTCGCGGTCGATGCGAGCGACGCGATTGCGTGTTCTGCGAAAGCGGGTATCGGGATTGACGAGATTTTGGAAGCCATTGTCGAGAGGATTCCGCCTCCGAAAGGCCATCCACGCTCGGCGATGCGGGCGCTGATTTACGACAGTCACTTCGACCCGTATCAGGGCGCAATCGCTTACGTTCGTGTGCGAGACGGTCACGTGAAGAAAGGCGACAAGATCATGATGATGTCGACGGGCTCCGTGTTTGACGTCGACAGCACAGGCCACTTCAGCCCGGGAATGACGATCAACAACGGACTCCGCGCTGGTGAAGTCGGCTTTATCACCGCCGCGATGAAGTCCATCGGTGATGCCCAGGTGGGTGACACGGTCACCCTCGCCGACCACCCGGCGACTGAACCTTTGCCCGGTTACCGAAAGGCGCTCAGCATGGTGTTCTGTGGCCTGTATCCGACCGATGGGGATCAATACACCGACTTGCGCGATGCGATTGACAAGTTGAAACTGAACGACGCGTCGCTTCAGTTTGAGCCCGAGACCTCGGCTGCGCTAGGCTTCGGATTCCGCTGCGGCTTCTTGGGGCTTCTCCATATGGAGATCGCGCGGGAACGATTGGAGCGCGAGTTCAAACTCGACCTTATTCTCACCGCGCCCAGCGTTGACTATCTGATCACGTGGAAGGGTGGCAAGCAGGAGCACGTCAGCAATCCGACCGACTTTCCTGCACCGCACGAACTGGATTTGATTGAGGAGCCAGTCGTTGACGCTACTATCATGGTGCCGAACGAATACGTGGGTGCTTGCATGAACCTATGCCAAGAACGCCGTGGTGTCTACGTTCGAACGGAGTACCCGACACCGCAACGGGTCATCTTGCACTACCGCTTACCGCTTGGCGAAATCTTGCTCGACTTTTTCGACAAACTGAAGTCGTCAACGAGAGGTTACGCTTCGCTGGACTACGATCTGGCTGGGTACCAGGCTGCCGACCTCGTGAAGGTGGACATCTTGCTGAACGGCGATCCGGTTGACGCCCTGTGCTTCATCGTCCATCGTGAGTTCGCGTATCAGCGAGGCCGTGCGATGGTCGAACAGTTGCGAAAGGTCGTTCCTCGCCAACAATATGAGGTTCGGGTTCAAGCGGCGATTGGCGCCAAGGTGATTGCGGCTGATTCGATCAAGCCGTTCCGAAAGAACGTTATCGCCAAGTGTTACGGCGGCGACATCACTCGAAAACGCAAGTTGCTTGAAAAGCAGAAGGAAGGCAAGAAGCGCATGAAGCAGATCGGTTCGATTGAACTGCCGCAAGAAGCGTTCCTCAGCGTGCTCAAGGTCGCCGAGTAAGAACTTTCAGGCGAAGGTCTGTTCGTGGGCTCACCCGTTGTATAATCTGTAAAACCCCATCGGCACCTTCCGCGCAACGACGCGCGTCATTTACGCTGGGGTTTTCAGGAAGGGCCGTGACGAAATACATCTTTGTAACCGGGGGCGTGGTGAGTTCGATTGGAAAGGGCATCACCACCGCGAGTTTGGGGCGACTGCTTCGAAACCGGGGGTTCACGGTGGCCCCGGTCAAACTGGACCCCTATATCAACGTTGACGCGGGAACCATGAATCCCTTTCAACACGGGGAAGTCTTCGTTACCGAAGATGGTGCCGAAACCGATCTTGACCTTGGCCATTACGAGCGGTTCATGGATGTCGCGTGTTCGGAAGGCTCCTCAATTACCACCGGCAAGGTCTACCGAAAGGTCATTGAGGCTGAGCGCCGCGGCGACTACCTTGGCGCGACGGTGCAGGTGATTCCGCACGTAACCAACGAAATCAAGGCGGGTCTGAAACGAGTAGCAACGGAGCAGGAAGCGGATGTCGTCATCGCGGAGATTGGCGGTACGGTCGGTGACATTGAGAGCCTCCCCTTCCTTGAGGCGATTCGCCAAATGCGCAAAGACGTGGGCGCCGAGAACACGCTTTACGTCCATGTGACGTTGATTCCGCAGGTCGGACCTTGGGGCGAAATCAAGACGAAACCAACGCAGCACAGCGTAATCAACTTGCGCGAGATCGGCATTTCGCCCGACGTTTTGGTTTGTCGAACCGACCAACCTCTCGCCGAGGACGTCAAGGAAAAGATTTCGCTATTCTGCGACGTTCCAGCCAACGCGGTTATTGAGTCCATGAATGTGGACACGATCTACGAGGTTCCGCTTCGGTTCGAGCAACTGGGACTTGGGGAACTGGTTGTATCTCGACTCGGCCTTGAGAATCGCCCGGTGGATCTCAAGGAGTGGAGTGACCTTGTGACAACGATCAAGGCTCCAACGAAGTCCTGTCGTATTGGAGTCGTCGGCAAGTACACCTCGAACGGCGATGCCTACAAATCTATCAACGAAGCGCTGATTCACGGCGGCATTGCCAACGATGCCCGGGTGCACATCGAGTGGATCGAGAGTGACTCCTTAGAGAACGGCAAGCCGGTTTCTGACTTCTTGGAAGGCTTGGACGGTCTGATCGTTGCCCCGGGATTCGGCGAGCGCGGCATTGAAGGCAAGATTGAAGCCGTTCAGTATGCCCGGGAAAAGGGATTACCCTTCCTAGGTATTTGCCTCGGCATGCAGATGGCAGTTATCGAATTCTCTCGGCATGTTTGTGGCCTTCAAGGTGCGAATTCGGAGGAAGTTGATGCGAACTCGCCGTACCCCGTGATCCACTTGATTCCCGACCAGAAGGGTGTGAAGGACAAGGGCGCGACAATGAGATTGGGTTCCTGGGCCTGTAATGTGGTCAACGGCACTTTGTCCCATAAATTGTACGGAAAGACAAAGATCAGCGAGCGCCATCGGCATCGTTACGAAGTGAACAACGACTTTCGCGAGTTGCTTGAGGAGAACGGAATGCGCATTTCAGGAGTTTCGCCTGACTATCGCTTGGTCGAGATGGTCGAGATTCCAGGGCACGCCTTCTTTGTGGGAACGCAAGCCCATCCGGAGTTCAAGTCCCGTCCCAACCGTCCGCATCCTCTGTTTGTGGGGCTGGTAAAGGCGGCCTGTGGTTTTTTCGCTAAGTCAAAACCAGTTTCGGCCATTGTTGACGCGGAAGCAACGGTTTAGGACTGGGTCCATCTCTCGCACCTCACTAGCTGTTTCTAGTCTTCGTGCAATCGAAACGTACTATAAGTAGTGACGACTTCGTCCAAACTGTAGTCGGTAACTTAAATCATGGAGAAATGCCTCAAACGATTGATTATCGCATTAACGTTTGCAGTTCCTGTCGTTGCGCAGGCTGCTTGGACGTTTCGCTCTCCCGATCCAGTTGAATCTCTCGGGTCGATGTTCTATTTCAACGGGGTATCGGCTGATGGTTCTCGCCTTGTCGGTGGTGGCAGGAAAGGATTCACCTACGACGCCTCCGGATTCACCGTACTGAATGGTTGGGAAGGTAATGGGAGTTGGGCAATCAGCATCTCTCGTGACGGCGGGACGGCAGTTGGCCGAGTCGGAAGGGGTGAGTTTGGAAGTGCAGCGAGATGGCTTGGCGGTTCGCTACAGGTGCTGGAGGGCCAGCCAGAACGGCCCGATGCTTACGCACATGCCACTTCCGACAACGGTCACCTTGTCGGAGGATACATCATGACACCGGGGGATGAATCTTCGTACCAACCCGCAACTTGGAACGAAGCGGGCGACTTGCGACTTCTTCCTGTACCTCCGGACCAATGGGCGGGCGCAAATGTCGGTGCCATCTCCGCAGATGGGTCGCGGTTGGCCGTAATCGGACACAACAACTTGGGGTTTGTGTGGGTCGATGGGGAGGGCTATCGCCGGTTGGAGGGACCGAACAACGGTGGATTGAGAATGACGTCGGACGGGCGGACGATCTTCGGCATCGGCGGTAGTAGCATCTACGACCAGAATCTTGTGCGGTGGGACGAGTACGGGGTGCTCACGGTCCTCGGTAGTCCTGCGGACTCGCTATCGACTCAACTAACGTCCGTGAGCAGCGACGGTCAGTTTGTGTCGGGCAGATATCGCAGCACGGCCAATGTTGACAGACCCTACTTATGGTCGGAGTCCACTGGCTTCGTTGACCTCGTCGATGAGTTGACCCTAGGCGGTGCCGACTTGCATGGCATGGGCAGTCTTACTGCGATGGGTATTTCGGATGACGGGCGCACGGTAGTCGGTTACGGCTATCAACAAGGAAAGGCGCGCGGGTGGATCGCGGTGAACACTGTTCCCGAGCCATCAGCATTGGTTACCTTTGGGTTAGGGGCAATTTGGCTGGTTCGCAGGCGACGAGTCATCGTAAGCCCGTGTTAGCGGTATTCTCGCACTATGTCTCACGATACGACAAGGCGCGACCTCCTGAAGGCTGGCGCGGCGGCTGGCTTGGGCCTAATGGCGGCCCCTTCCATTCTTGCTCAAGAGCGTAAGAACTCAAGCGATAAGATTCGATTCGCCATCGTTGGCTGCGGAGGACGCGGCGGGGCTAATTTGGCGTCGGCCGCGCAGTTCCGGGAGATCGTTGCCCTGTGCGATGTGGACATGAACGTGCGAACGAAGACCATGCTTGACTATCCGCGAGCAGCCTCGTTCTCGGACTTCCGAGCGATGATCGATTCGATGCACAAACACATTGATGCGGTCGTGGTGAGCACGCCTGATCACACCCACTCGGTTGCCGCCGCGACGGCGATGCGAGCAGGGAAGCACGTTTATTGCGAAAAGCCAATGTCGCGGACGGTTTGGGAAGCCCGCAAACTTTCCGGACTAGCCAGGACCCAACGAGTGATGACTCAAATGGGCAACCAAGGCACGGCCAGCAGCGAGTTGCGAAAGGCAGCCGCCTTGCTCAAGGCGAAATCGTGGGGCGACGTGAAGGAAATCCATTGCTGGACGGATCGTTCAGGCGGATGGTGGCCTCAAGGCGTGGAGCGCCCCCCGTCCAAGGTGACTCCTAAACACGTTGACTTTGACCTATGGCTTGGGCCAGCTCCGAGCCGCCCCTATGCTGACGGGTACCACCCCTTTGCTTGGCGCGGCTGGTGGGATTTTGGCTCGGGTTCACTTGGAGACATCGGTTGCCATTGTATGAACTTGCCGTTCATGGCCTTTGATTTGAGAGACCCCATTTCGATCCTTGCCGAGACGTCGGGGCACAACAAAGACAGTTTTCCCTCATGGTCAATCGTCCATTACGAATTCGGCCAGCGAGGGAACCGAGCGCCAGTCATGCTTCACTGGTATGACGGCGGAAAGAAACCGTCGCAGGACCTCATTCCTGGGCAAGAAATGACCCCCAACGGCTGCATCATCGTTTGCGAGAAGGCGACGCTGTTCTCGCCAGGCGAGTACGGCGGCGGCGGAAGGCTGGTCGGCGGAGCGCCGATGCCTGACGTGGAGATCGTTGAATCGCCCGGTCATTTTGCCGAGTTTGCGCTTGCGATCCGCGGTGGCAAGATTCCACTGGGCAACTTCCCGGGATATGCCGGACCGCTGGCGGAAATGGTGGTGTTGGGCAACTTGGCCGTTTGGGCGAATGGCGAGAAGGTGATGTGGGACGCTCGGAAGGGTGAGGCAAAGGGCACTACCGCCTATGATGCTCTCCTCAAGCAAAACTCAAGAATCGGCTGGGAAATCTAACGATTCGGGTACACCTGTTACGCGGTTGGCAAGGAATGCCGATAATTCAACTAGGATGGTGGTGCGTCGCGGGATGGTGATTTAGCCTTGTTTCCCGAGTGGACGGTCGTAGTCGGGTTTTACCTGGGTGCCATCATCGGCAGTTTCTTGAACGTTGTGATCTACCGGTTGCCACGGCGAATCCCTTTGGGCAAGCCTGCCAAGAGCTTTTGCCCAGCATGTGAACACTCGCTTGGGGTTCCCGATCTGTTTCCACTCTTTTCGTGGTTGTTGTTGCGAGGCCGGTGTCGCTATTGTAAGGCCAGGGTGTCCAGCCGCTACTTTTGGGTGGAAATCTTCAATGGCCTGGTTTGGGGCGGCCTGTGGTGGCAACACTTGGTCGCGGGCGGTGATCCGGCACGAGCCATTGCTTACGCTTTGGCGGGGTCGGCCTTGGTCGCGATCATTTTCATTGATTGGGAACTCCTGATCATCCCCGATGAGATCAACGCATTTCTCCTATTTGTTGGTCTGGGATACAACGGTTGGCTGCTGTACACGAACTCTCCTCAAGCGATGACATGGGGGATACCGAGCGCGTTGGCAGGATGGATCGTTGGAACGGCCGTTCTGTGGGGAATCGCCTTTTTGGGACGCGTTGCGTTCGGGAAGGATGCGATGGGGCACGGCGATATCAAGATGGCGCGTGGAATCGGCGCCGTACTTTTCCCAACAGTTGCGCTTGAGAGTTTCGCACTTGCGGTGGTCTTTGGCGCAGTTTTTGGAGTGGCTCAAGTGATTCTTCTTAACCGAGCGGAGAGAACCGAAAGTTCACCTGAGACCGTCGGAATTGACAGTGAGGAGGAGTTCGAACCACCAGAGAGTATGGGTTCTCTTCTGAAGTGTGGCTTGGGGTACTTGCTTTGCGTCGATGTGATCGGACTTTTTGTACCGAGATTGTACGAATCTTGGTTCGGTGTCCCAGCGTTTGCCACCGCCGAAGAGGAGTACGAGAATTTTGAGGTAGAACGAACGATGATTCCGTTCGGGCCGTATCTGGCCCTCGGAGCAATTTGTGCTGCCGTTTTTGCCCAGCAGATCGGCGCAGGCGTGGATCGTTACCTGGATTGGGTTTTTGGTGAAGATCGGATGGAACAAGGCCGCCAGTTGGGCGGTCAATAAGCATGAGGGACAGAGGGTCTGAGTTAAAGATGAGACGTTTTCGTGGGTTTACACTGATTGAGTTGCTGGTTGTGATTGCAATAATTGCGATCCTCGCAGCCATCACCTTTCCAGTAATTATTCGAACGAGGGACGGCGGATACCGAAGTTCGGACATATCGAACATGAACGCCGTTCGCAACGCCCTCCAACTTTATCGAGTTGACCAGGGCGGTTATCCTCCGGCCATCCTTGGATATGCGACCTACTACACGTCTGGACCAAACGTTGGACAAGTAATTCCAGCCACCACGGTTAAAGGATTTCTCTTTCCGAAGCGAGTCGACTCCCTCGAAACGCTCAGACCCGCTTACGACAAGTTCGGAAACACAGAGATCACCACTGCCGTTTGGCCCAACCGCGACCCTCGAGGCGTTGGTAGCGCACCCATCTTAGATTTGGATGGAGACGGCGATATTGATGCTAATGACGATCTGGATTGTGCCCGCCAAGCCTTTGATCGAAATACCCAAGTGCGAGTGAATCCGAGCAACAACGCGTCGCCGATTGCTGAGTTCTACAGGATATCGGGTTACGACGTGGCAGATATTCCTGCTGCCGGAGGCACCAGAGTTCAGGAACTGCGCTATTCGCTGTTCTGGACGAGTTGGGGCCTTGGGGTTAATGGATGCTCGCTGGGCAACGGTCAAGACGACCCTCGCCAGTTGGGCTACTTCGATCCACCGGAGAATACGATTATCACGTGGAACTCCAACTTCCGAGATTACGACAACGGTGTACCGCGACGTGCACAGCGCGAAGTCGTTCTATTTCTCGGCGGTTCGGCCAGAACCTACGATACTGTTGCACTCCATGAAAGGGCATGGCGAAACTTGCCCCGTTGATATTTGATTTGATTTGTTTTTGGAGCCTGCGTTAATGAGCCATTTTGCCGCGAAACGAAATCGCCGAGGAACCTCCATGGTGGAGTTGCTCGTGGTGATCGTGATCTTCTTGATCGGCATCCTCGCGATTGTCCAACTCTTCCCCGGTGGATTCAATGTTCTGAAGACCACCCGGAACAACACCATTGCAACCCAGTTGATTCGGAAGGAAATCGAGAGGCTGAAGGGCCGCCCAGATCAGTTCCCGGACATGATCCTCCCAGTGGACTTTGTTTATGGGAGCGGGACCGTCAACCTTGTGGCCAATCCGGACATCAATCCGAGTTCAATTGGTCCCGCCGGTGCTCGCATCGAGCCCGACGGCGACGTTCTGAATCAAGGTGGGGACAACGTTGGACCCTGGCAGTATGTAAGCGGCTCAAATTTGATCCGACGCGTGGTGGGTGAGGGCGGCAAAGTCCCAGCACCTCGAGCAGTTGGCAATCTGTTCGGCGGGTTGATGGTCTTGCAGTTCGCGCCAATCATTTACAACTCCGACCCGCTCTACCAAGGCCTATTGGTCATTTATGGCAATGACATGGTGCGTCGGCTCGGCGATCCGAACACTTTTGGCCGGTCTCGCTCGTGGGAGTACTTCATTGACAACCCTGAGACTTCAGGTGCTGAGATCTATCTCAGCCGAGATACGACTCGGGTTCGCCAATACCTTTTGACCATGACAGCGTGGGTTGACAATGGAACTTCCATTGAACGGCGCGACATCCTTGACATCCCGATCACCGTGAATCCAGATGTGAATGGAGGATATGCGGTGTTCCAGTTGTCTTCCTTCGTCGCCGGCAACTTCGTTGGCGCCGAGTTCGACAGTATTCGTTGTAATCGGCAGTACCGCGAAGTTAATGCCTTCAGCGATGATCCGTTTGAATACGTACTCTTGGATGATGTCCTAGGCTTGATCCTCGTCAACCCCATCGCTCACGAAGTTAAGGTCCGGGGTAACAACGGGCAGCGCGTTCCCTTGGTCGCAAAAGCGAACTATGACGTTTATGACTGGCGGATACTTCGCGATGATTTCAGAGTTCCAGATGGAGTGCCGCCTCGACAGAAGTTAACGCTTGGCAACTTGGCGCATCTGAACGCTTTTGGCCCAGATGGCAAGCCTTGGCCTGGGTTGAATCTGTTCACGCCTCCGGGGAATACCAATCAACGCGACTTCGTTCTCATTGATCTTGATACCGGTGGTTTGTATGAGCGCCAAGACTTTCAGGTGGATACAAGTACCGGAGTGGTTACTTGTCTTGATCGGGATGCAACTCAGGCTAATGGCGTGCAAATGGGCCTGCTTCTTCCAGGCTCAAACACACCAGTGCTCGTGAATGCGATTGGTCGAAATGTTCGATTCCTCTATTCGGCGATGAACGAATGGTCGGTGCAAGTGTTGAAGCCTGCCTCCAGGTTTCGCACGGCCTATGGAAGACCAGGCATCGGTCAATTCTATGCGGGCGGATCAGGGGCGTATTTTGGCACTGCTGGCGTAGCCGGAGAGAGCGCAACCCGAATCTACTTCCCTCCGATGGATGATGGCAAGAAAGTGACCGTTGGTGAGATTTGGTACGGTGATCCGGGCTTTGAACCACAATTGCTTGCGGATCAGGAGTTCCTCATTCGAAGCGTTCCCGCTGACCCGACAGGTTTGCCTTACATTGATCTCGCAGACAAGATTGCTGGTCCAGTGCCTCCGCTGAACTATCAGCGATATGGCTACGCAGTCCGAAACGTGAAGGGCGCATCGGTGACCGTGCGGGCACTTTGGAATCCCAACTCATTCAAGTTGCAGCAGGACCTCGACGAGAACTTAAGAGTCTTTGAACGCTGGCAGCACGGCTTCCGCCGAGTTGAAAGCACGAGTTTCCTGGTTAAGGAGGCCGAATAACACCATGAAGCGTCGCGCTTTTACGCTGGTTGAGATGTTAACGGTGATTGCGATCACCGCGATCCTCATGGGGATCATCATCATCCCGCTTATTCAGAGTTTCAACTTGACTCGTGCTGCGCAGGGATTTTCCGATGCGCAAGATAAGGCTCGGTTGCTCATTGAGAGGCTGTCTCGGGAAGTAAGCAATAGTGCTGGAGTTCGCGAGAATGATCAACTTCGTGGTGCCATCGGGATTCGAGTTCCGGGTCGCCCAGTGAACCTGGGAGGGACCAACAACGGCAATCCTGAGTTTGTTCTCCTCGATTATGCAAAGTTGGACTTTTGGCAACCAGCACAAGGAGATCCGTCTCGATTTGGAAATGGCGCGTTCGAAAACCCTGACACAGGGCGCGCAGACCCGACTTTAAGGGCGCCAAGAGGTCAAGTGGTTCTTCCCGTGGCACCTGGCTCGACCATGGTTCGCTACTGGATTGGTCTCCGTCAACCGCTTGCTGGCGATAATCCGGAGCTCTACAACAACCCTTACGATGGCCTGCTGATGCGACGAAGCGGCGATCGTGACAACCTATACGTTCTCTTTCGGGCTGAGATACAGCCCTACATCTATCAGGGTGGCTCGTTCGTCGTTAACACCCGCTTTTTCAGCGATGTAGACAACGACAACAAGCCGGACGATATTGATGATCCCTGGTTCTTCACTCAAGATGGTCCAAACGACGTTCCTGGTGACCGCAATAACAAAGCATCACGCATGCGGAATTGGCTGAAAGCGGCAACGATCGTGACCGAGTTTGCTCGGTATGACATGATCCAGCCGATCTACACCAAGACCAATCGTCAAGTCACCTACGACGGAAACGTTCCTCGAATCATTCCCCTCGTTCAGTTCCGACCAACGAGAGTTTCTGCCGAACCTGCAAAGGGGCAACAAGCGGTTCGCGTTGGTGAGGAGACTGATAACGCTGGTCTCGTGTCGCCTGACGCCTTTGAGACGCAATACGGAAGTTGGGCGAATGCCCTTGTCCGCGTCTATCCTACTGGCTGGCAGGCTGGTGTGCCTGCCTCAAACGACTACCTGGTTGGAAGGTACGTCGAAGCCGCCAATGGTCGACGATTCCGAATCTTCCGCTACGACCCGGACAACGATGCCGACGCTGATGACACCAATGGCGAAGGCGACCCGGTCGACGACGTGGAGATGTTCGACGCGACGACCTATGAGGAGTTGCTTTCGTCGGGGCGTGTCTATGCCTTCACACGTGGTGTTTTGGACGCAAACGGAAGGTCCAACTGGCTGGCCAACGCGAACAATCGCAACTTCTTTATTCCGTTCCTGCCTGATGGCACGACCGGCAAAGTCCTCGCGAGTTTCCCGATCACTGAGGTTGGTGTTGACATTCCAGGCGGAGGCGTTCGACGCCCCGACAATAATCTTCCAACAGTAGCGACGGGCGCAGCCACGACGCCTCTGACGGATCCGACCCCTCCTGGGACCTTTGCCGACTATACAAATGACATCAATCGTCGATTTAACAAGGTGTGGGCGGACCAACCCAATCTGCGTCCGAGCATCCACCGGTTTATCGACCTTCGAGTCGCTCCAAATGCAGACGGTGCGTCTGGCCCCTTGCATCCGGTAACGGGCTTCCCAAGAATCCAGATTGTTCCTGGCAGCGAGATTGTTTACGGTCCTGATCAAAACCCGGGACCCAACTACGGTCAAGCGATTCGCTATATGAGAACGACTCGTGATCCGGGTCCAAACCAGTACCGAATCAACTATGTTGATCTGCCTGAGCCTACCGATTACCCGGGCCTCCTTGGAGTGCCTGCTCCCCCGGCAGTGTACGACGCCAACGATTTCACATCGGCGATTGTGCAACCTCGGTTTAAGGCTGGCTACCTGCAATTTAACTCGGATGTGAATACTCCGCTCCCGCAAGGGAACATCTCGGTCTATTATCGCTTCCAAATGACTAGGCCAAACGATACGTTCGCGGTGGACTATGACACTCGCCGCGTGTTGACGATTCGATTGACCGTGCGGAACTATCCGCAAACGACAGTGCCAAATCCGCAAGATGTCACATTGAGTGGAACTGCGACTGTTCGAAACTATGTGCGCTAACACGATCATGAAGGAACAACTCGGTACCATCATGCGACGCCAAAAGCAACAGGGCCAGACCCTGATCATGGCGATCATCATCCTCGGCGTCCTTCTTCTGATCGGATTCGTTTTCATTGGAATCATCAGCCGCAACATCACATTTGCAGGAAGAGCGCAGCAGAGGTCCATTGCAACCGATTTGGCGGAGGCTGGCGTTCGCTTTGCTCATTCGCAGATGCTCAACAGTGCAAGCGGCGCGGACTGGCGACCCAAGGGTACGCCGCCCATCTCGGCTGCAGACCCAGACTTTGACCTCCTCCAAGTTGGTGGGCCGGATGGACTCGGCGCATATAGCCGCGTTGTCTTTGATAATGGTCGCGCTGTCGTGCGGGTTCGGTACGCGCCTAGTGATGCTAACGTGTTTTCAGCCACACCTGCTGGGGCTTTGCGCCAGCCGGGAAAGGTTCGCAACTACCTCATTATTGAGTCGTTTGGTCGCCCTGGAAGGGTCTCGCCGAACGATCCGACGACGCTTGGAACGCGAGATCGCCGTGAGAGCCGTAAGGTGGTGGCTTTTGTTTCCCTTGGGACCATCGAACACGCTCGGTTCATCATGAACAAGTACAACGTGTCCCGTCCGGCGGAACTTGGGTTTCCGAACGAGTCTGGGGCTCGTTATGACACCGCGCCAGTTAACGTGCCCGTTCAGATCGGTGGACAGTACGCAGGGCCCGGTGGAACCACGGTCTTGGGTGGCGGATCCTTGTTCTCGAACGCGGACATCGTCTTTCACGGTCAGTTCCGGTCCTTGCTGAACGCCGAGTATGGTGACTCGATTGCTGTGGCTGGGACGCTGGTGGGTGCCGACGACAACGCCCTGCTGAATATTGCTCGTTACAACGGCCCGGGTGTCGTTTTTGACAACTACGTGTTGGGCAACAACATCGGTCTTCTCAACAACAATCCCATTCCGAATCGACTGCCAAGTCGAGACCCGAACTTCACCACGGCGCAGGGTGTCCTGCGAGATAGCATCGGTGCAGTTGACGAGAACGGATGGACCAGGCATATTGCCCGCAAGGAGCCCCCGTCCATCTTGCGCCAAGACCCGGATACCAACCTGAACCGATACGTTCAGTTGAGCCGAAACTCTGGCGCGCTTACTGCCAACGGAAATATTGGTCGCTGGGGACATGGCCGAAATCCGTATGTTGACAACCTTTCCGATGTACAGGGCCCAGTCGACGAAGATGGTCGCGAAATCGCTGGTGCTCAAGAGGCCTTGTTTTACGACTGGCTGAACCCAAACAACGGGCAACAAGGTTCGGGTTGGTCTGGACCCTTTTACGTGCCCGT
Organism: uncultured Armatimonadota bacterium; assembly: GCA_937862825.1. GTDB lineage: Bacteria > Armatimonadota > Fimbriimonadia > Fimbriimonadales > Fimbriimonadaceae > CALMEF01. Next base: position 1,573 of record CALMEF010000092.1, on the reverse strand, counting down.
TGGGGCTTATATCCAACTTGACGAAAGCGGTTTTACTATCGTCCGCGACGGTAGGGCGACGAATCGGGAGCGAACTTGGCGCCGACCTGATGGGAGCGACTCTGGCGAGACGGTCATCCGATACCGCATTGAGCCGAACACTGATACTCCCAGGATCGTGAACACGTTCACCCCCGGAGTCAACATAAACGCGGCGAATCCTGGCTACCAGAACGGGGTGCCTTTTGATGGGGTCATCGTTTTTGAGGGCAATGTTCGGGTTCGAGGCGTGATTCCCACTGATCGCCAGTTGACCATTGTTTCGATGGCCAACATCTATATCGAAGGTTCGATCACGAAGGGTGTCATTGACACGACTGGTCAGCGACTCAACCGACCCAGTCGGTCCATGCTCGGGCTTATGGCAAAGAACTACGTCGTGCTCAACACGACCCAGATCTTTGGCCCAACAATCGGCCAGCAACTCGACCCGGTTCGCTCAGTTCCGAATGCCGTCACTCAGGCTCCGGTCCGCATGCCCGCATCCACGGGAACCTTGAACTTCCGCACGGAATTTCTCCTGGATCCAGATTCTGGACTCAACCCGACGACGTGGACGCCGTTTGCCGCGAACTATCGGTCGTTCACCAATCCGGCTTCCAACACAGGCCCGGTGATCACGACCAACCTACTGTTCAATCACACGATGGACGATGGTGCTGCCCCCAATGCGTTCTTCTCGATGGACGTGAACTACGGCCTCGGCGGGGCAAATCAATGGGTTTACAACTTTGCGCTTACACCTTCCAATGCCGCAACGCCGTTCTATGCGCCGGGAACAAACTATGCACCCATCTATGGCTTGGGCTCGGAAACTTGGCAGCGGTATGCGAAGTTCGAAGGTATCGGGTTCCCGCTGATCGATCCGGGTGGCTTGACCAACGCAGCATCCACGATGCAATCCACCTCCCCGAACGGCAACTATTTCTTGCTTCTAGGCAACTCGAGTGTGATTGGCCTACGAAGTACCAACATCGGGTTCGCGTCGACCAACGATTACATGATGGCCAATGCGGCAGTGGTTCCTCACGATGTTCGCATTGAGGCAACAATCTTCGCAGAGGAAGGTTCGTTCTTTGTGATTCCCGGTCGTTGGTTCAATCCAAATCCGAACGATCGTCGAGATACCTACCAAGCGTTGGGCTCGACTCCTGCAGAGCGTGAACAGGCTCGTTTGGACGCCTTTGGTGCCTTTCCTGAGATGCCTTTCTACGGTGAGCCTAACGACGTAAAGGTGACGATTGTGGGGTCGATTGCTGAGAACATGCCGCCTCCAATCAGTCAGCAGGCGGAGTGGTTGAAGAAGTGGGGCTGGATTCCCCGAGAGCATGGCGCAACTGGTCGCCTTATCCCTTGGTCGCACGTTCCTGTAGGGTTCGATATCACCGCTGGCGATCAATATGTCCCGAACTTGAACCTGATTTACGATCCCGTGTTGGCGAGCGGCAGACTCGATGGCTTTGCCAATCCGACTGCTTCTGCAACAACCTGGCCCACAACCTATGTTCGCTATGACCGCGATGCGACGACAGGT
>CALMEF010000091.1 GCA_937862825.1 uncultured Armatimonadota bacterium | reverse complement strand
CTGCATCTTCCGGTATTGCCGGGCACCGACTCCGCGCTTCTGCTTGGGATTCTGAGAGTGCTCATTGAGGAAGGGTTTACGAACGAGACGTTCATTGCCGATCACACCAGCGGATGGGAAGAAACCAAAACCGCGGCGATGGCCTTATCCCTTGAAGAGGCGAGCCGAATCAGTGGCGTGCGCGTTGAAGATATGCGGCGTGCAGGCCGTATGTGGGGCGCTGCCAAGACAAGTTTTCTCTTGCATGCAAGAGGCATTGAGCACAGTTCCAAGGGGGTAGACAACGTCGTCAGTTGCATCAACCTTGTTCTGGCCACCGGGCGAATTGGACGAAAAGGCTGCGGCTACGGGACCATTACGGGTCAAGGGAATGGTCAAGGCGGACGCGAGCACGGTCATAAGTGCGATCAGTTGCCAGGGAACCGCGATATCTCGAACCCAGATCACCGTGCTTACATCTGCTCAGTTTGGGGCTGCACCGACGAAGAACTCCCTGGAAAGGGCCATACCGCGCCTGAGATCATGCAGATGATCCACGCTGGGGAAATCAAGGCGCTCATTTCGATTTGCTTTAATCCACTCGTTTCCCTTCCCGACTCAAACTTCACGAGAGATGCTCTTGAGAAGTTGGAACACTACACGGCAATTGACTTCTTTCTGAACGAAACAGCCCACCATGCAGACATCGTTATGGCGGGCTCACTTCATGAGGAAGAAGAGGGCACGAGCACCAGCGCAGAGGGCCGAGTTATCAAGATCAACAAGGCTGTTGACCCGCCTGGAGAAGCAATGGCCGATACGGAAATCATTCTCGAACTTGCGCGCCGACTCGGCAAAGAAAGGTTCTTTGACCATTTCAAGTGCTCTGAAGACATCTTTAACGAGTTGCGTGTGGCGAGTAAGGGGGGCACTGCTGACTACTTCGGCATCACCTACGACCGAGTCGAGAAGGAACTCGGTGTGTTCTGGCCATGCCCCAGCCTAGACCACCCCGGCACACCGCGCCTTTGGGAGGATCTGAAGTTCAAAACGCCCGATGGCACGGCGCATTTCAATGCAGTGACATACAGGCCACCAATGGAGGAGCCAGATGCGGAGTACCCCATCGTACTAACGACGGGTCGGGTCGTTTCTCACTACCTAAGTGGCACGCAAACGCGTCGCATCGGCGGATTAGTCGACCTTTGCCCGGACCCGTACGTTGAGATTCATCCGGTGCTTGCCGAGCAGTACGGCATCAAGGATCAGGATTGGTTGCGCGTGACGAGCCGTCGAGGCGAAATAGTGCTTCGGGCCAAAGTCGTAACGACCATTCGACCCGACACCGTCTTCATCCCCTACCACTGGCCAGGCAAGAAGGCCGCGAACAACTTGACTGTTCGCTCGTACGATCCAATCAGCGGAATCCCCGAATATAAGCGGGCTTGCGTTCGACTTTCCAGAGCAGACGGCCCGGACTAGGTCGAAACAATTTTCTCAACTTTTCCCCTAACATGATTCAAATCATAGAAGGTTCGTGCAGTTGTGTCGAATGATGTTCTCAATAGCCCCAAGCAAAGGGGTTAAGGACGAAACACTATGGCAACACGACACGCTGTCCCAGGCCGGTTCTCCAAGCCTAAGCCAGATGAAAATGTCCGAGTTGTTCGGACGACGGACAGTCCAAACTGCACCGGAGCATGCGGATGGTTGGCAACGGTCGTCAATGACGTCATCGTTGATCTAAAGCCTGCAGCGGACTACCCCTGCGAGGCCTACAACCCACGAGGTTGCCTTCGTGGCATGTCCATGACCCACTTGATTTATGGGCCAGATCGTATAAAGCAGCCTCGCATCCGAATCGGAGCACGAGGTGAAGGAAAGTGGCGCGACGCCTCCTGGGATGAAGCCCTTGATTTCATTCCCGACAAGATGATCGCCATCCGTGACAACTACGGAATGGAGAGCATGTTGCTTTTCAACCAGGTTGTCGGCACCGGGTACGTCCAAAAGGGTGCCCAAGTTCGAATGGCCTCGTTACTCGGCTTGTCATTTGCGACGGCATACGACTTCAATGGCGACATCTCTATGGGATTCACTCAAACGGTGGGCATTGACTGTGTTGAGTGCGAGACCAAAAGTTGGGGCCACTGCAAGACAGTAATCCTGTGGTCCAGCAACGTGTTCCAAACTAGAATACCGGACGCAAAATTTCTCACCAAACACGCCAAGCAACAAAACAACTGCCAGATCGTGTGCATTGATCCCCGCTGTAGCCAAACAGCCAAAGGAGCTGACTTGTGGCTCCCCATTCACCCAGGCACCGACGGTTTGCTTGCGCTGTCTTTGTGCCACGTGATCATCAATGAGCAGCTCGTTGACTGGAAGTTTCTCGAAAAATACACCGACTTGGCAACCCTGATACGAGAAGACAATGGTCAACGCCTTCGAGCCTCTGATGTTGGGCTCGGAGAGGAGGCAGAGTTCGTCGTGTGGGACGAAGTTCGGGATGGTCTGTTCGTTCTTCCAATGGATTCACTGAAACTGCCCGATAACGTGCGTTTCGCCTTTAATGGAACTCGGGAAGTTGAGATTGAAGGCAAGCGGGTTCGCGTCACACCTGTCTATGACCTTCTTGAAGACGAAGTGATGCAGCCAAGGTACTCCCCGGAGGAAGCCGCATCCTTAACCGACATCCCTGCCGAGACGATCCGGAAACTGGCACGCGACTTCGCATTGCAGCGCCCAAGTTCCATCGTTATTGGAATGGGCGTCAATCATCGACTTCACGGTGACCTGACTATACGCTCAATCCTTCTCTTCGCGACGTTGGTTGGTGCCCATGGCAAACCGGGCGAGTCAGTCTCCATTTACTCTGGGCAACACCACTTCCGCCTTGATGTATCCAGTTGGTGGTTTCCCAATGGAAAGAGACCGAACTCGGTGCCCATGCACTATTTCGTGATTGGAGGCCCAACCGAAACCATCAATGCGAAGATCAAATATCCCAAGCACGGAATCAAGGGGCTAATGGTCTCGCACGCCAATCCTCTGGTCACTGAGTTTTCTGGCCCCTTACGAAAAGCGATCGACGACACCGAGTTGTTTGTTGCGATTGACTTCTCAATGTCTCCAACTTGCGAGTATGCCGATGTCGTCCTTCCGGCACCGACGTTTTGGGAGAAAGTTGACCTCGTTGGAACGAGTTGCCACCCGTACCTTCAAATGCAACAAGAAGTCGTTCCGCCGCAATATGGCAGTCGAACTGAGTTTTGGATTGCAAAGGAGTTGGTGCGACGGGTTGATCCAACGAAGTTGAAAGACTTCGACTTTACCGAGAAGGACGCCATTCAACTGATGCTCTCGACCGGTGGGAAAGAGGTCGAGGGGATTACGCTCCAGCAACTCGAATGTGGCCCGGTTCGACTCAAGGTCCACGACCCTGAATGTGGATTGGATGAGCAGTTCCACGAGGACAAGTTGTTCCCACCCAGGGCCTATCCCTTCCCAGAGGGCGCCCAACGTGAGTTCCTCAAGACGGGACGAATGGAGTTCTACAAAGAGGAGGAGTCCTATCAAAGACTTGGCGAGACCATCCCGATTTACCGCCCAGCCTTTGAGCACTTGCCGGAAGACGATCAGCGCATGCCGCTATCTATCGTGACCCCACATTCGAAGTGGAGAGTGCACTCAACACATAGTAACAATCCGCTGTTGCTCAATCTAAACAGGAAGCCGGTCGTCGAGATTAATCCCAAGGACGCCGCAAGGCGGGGGATTCGCGACGGCGACCAAGTTGAGATTTTCAACAACAACGGCTCATACCAACTGTGGGCGCTGGTTACAGAAGCGATCAAGCCGGGCGTGCTGTGCGTGGATCACGCCTGGTGGGACCGCTATCTCGCCAATGGCAAGTATCACGCGGTCCACACGCATCAGAAAATCAAACCAACCCATGAGACGTATTTTCTGCCCGCTGTTTATGCTCCGGGCCAACACTGGAAGGATACGCGTGTTGATGTAAGGAAGGTGAACTAGATGGCCCGATACTCGATGCTCATTGACCTGACCCGTTGTATCGGCTGTGATGCGTGCACATTGGCCTGTAAGCAAGAAAACGGAACTCCGTTGGATGTCTTCTTTGCGCGAGTTCTCAACGTGGAAGTGGGCGAATACCCGAATGTGAAGCGGGTGTATATTCCGGTTCTCTGCAACCATTGTGAAGACGCGCCATGCTTGAAATCATGCCCGAACAAAGCAATTGTACGTCGCCCCGACGGCATCGTCATACTTGACCAGGATCGGTGCCGTGGAACGGGTGCCTGCGTATCTGCCTGCCCTTACGGGAACATCTATTTGACCCGTGTTGACGACCGGTGGTATCTCAACTCAGATGAGCCGTACGAGAGAGACTTTGTCAAGAAGCGCTTGGAACCACAGCGTGCTCGCAAGTGCACCTACTGCGCACACCGTGTCGACGAAGGACTTGATCCAGCATGTGTTGTCGCTTGTCCAACAACAGCCCGGATTTTCGGCGATCTTGATGATCCAGACAGTGTGATTTCAACCTACATCGACGAACAACGTGAGCAAACGGGACGGAAACCGTTCAAGTTGCTTCCGCAGGCGGGTACCAAGCCTGCAGGGATGTACCTAGGCGTGATGGCCGATCAGGCCAGCTCCACACTCGGCGAAGACGCGCCAGTACCGTTGCCACAAGGAGTTCGAACGCCATGAGACTCCTTTTGAACCTCCTCTTGCTATTGGTGACCGCTTCCGCCTTTGCGCAGGGGGAACCCATTCCGGAGGCTACCAAAACGGAAGTCTATTCAACTTCAAACTGTCTTGGCTGTCACGGGCAATCTGCGATGGGAGGGCTCGGACCGCCGATCGCGAAGACAAAACTCACCTACGATCAGTTCCTCCTCGTGGTTCGAAAAGGCAAAGGCATGATGCCAGCCACGAACGAAACCGACATGCCTGACACGGAAGTTTCAAAGGTGTATGCCGAACTTCAGGCGAAGCCCTATAATCCCGATCAGATACCCATCGCGTACAAGGTCTCGCAGGCACTGACCACGCGCAACGTCGCTTTGATGTTCCTTGCCGCCGCACTTATTGCCTTCGCCATCGGTTCTTATCGGCTCGTTAAGTGGGTTCGACCAACCAGTATCGGACGACTCTTCCCCAGCATGGCCAGATTTGGCTTTGGTAAGTGCGTGTGGATAGTTGTCAAATCGCTTGTCGTGGATGGGCTCTTTGTTTCCTCTCTCTGGAAAGCCAACAAGCATCGGTGGTTCATGCATGGTTTGATGCTCTATGGATTTCTTGGACTCCTTCTGGCAGACGTACTGATGAGCATTTATAACCCGACCAGGGGTGACCTGCCACTTTTGAGTCCGTTAAAGGTGCTTCCGGTGGTATCAGGCGGCATGTTGTTGCTTGGTGTCATGTACGTGATGTACCGCTACCGAAGCGACAAGTTCATTGACAACGGACTTACTCTGAGCGGAGACTTCCTCTTCGTTAACCTGATGTTTCATTCGGTATTGGCGGGATTTCTGACCCTCATGGTCGCACGATTGAACCTGAGTGAGTGGGTCATGACTGTGTACATCTACCACCTCACCGTGGTGATGCTGTTAATCATTACAGCGCCCTTTTCCCGATTCCAGCATGCTTGGGTGGTGCCGATCCTCGCATCCATCACCCGGCTGACTGAGGCCGTTTCGGCGAGCGGCGTAAATATTGGCTTTGAGCGTGAACCATCCCCCGGCCGGCACCATAAGTCGCTTGCGATCGTTGACAGCGTGATGGAATCCCTTGGCCCCGATTACGAGGACAAGAAGGTCGTTCTGCGCTACTTCCCATAGGTACTGACGATGGAAACCTTTAACAAAGAAAGAACTTGCGAATGTTGTAAGGGCCTTGGCGATCCCAAGACCACTGACCAACCTGCACCCGCTCGACGGACCATCTTGGGTGTCCTCGTGGGACTCATCAACGTTGGCATAATTGGAGCAATCGTTGGACCAGTTGTACGGTTCGTTGTCGCACCAATGAATAATCGGGCGAGCAAGGGTTGGGTGAGCGTTGCACGACTGGAGGACCTTCCAGAAGGCAGAGCCACTGAAATTCGTTACTCGATGAACGTTCAAGACGGTTACCACAAGGTCAATCGTGAATATTCCGTTTATCTGCGGCGCGATGGCGATAAGGTGATCTGCCTTGACCCTGCATGCACCCACTTGGGGTGTAGAGTCGATTACCAGCCTGATCGGGATCGATTCCTGTGCCCTTGTCATGGCGGCGTCTTTGACAAGGACGGTCTTGTCGTCTCTGGTCCTCCGCCCAAGCAACTTATCAGACATGCCGTCAAGGTTGAAGGTGGCAAGGTTCACATCAACAGAGAGGTCTAACACATGCCCAAAGTCGACCTACCAGAAAGAGAAGTTACTCTAACCCCAGAGCAAAGGGCTACGGAAACACGAACGGCCGAGTCCCTCGAAGAAGAACTCCGATTGGCCCGACCCAGCCTTCGCGATTGGCTTGACCTCCGCCTTGGGTGGTATGGGTTCGTGCGCAAGAACCTTGATGAACCGATGCCCCCGGGGGTCGGTTGGTGGCAAACCCTTGGGAATCTTCTACTAACGCTCCTTGCGTTCCAGTTCATCACTGGCTTTGCGCTAGCGATGTTCTATTCTGCAAGCCCAGAGACCGCCTATTCGAGTGTCAAGTACATCACCGAATCCGTTCCTGGCGGCAACTTTGTGAGGGGTCTCCATGTTTGGGGGTCCACACTGATCGTTGTCGCGGTCGTTTGCCATACCTTGCGCGTGTTCTTCTGGGGCAGTTACAAGAAGCCTCGAGAGCTCACTTGGCTAGTGGGCGTTTTCATCTTCCAGGTTATTCTTGCGTTCTCCTTCACGGGTTACCTGTTGCCATGGGATCAGAAGGCCTACTGGGCAACCGTCGTTGGAACGCGAATCGCCGCTACAGTCCCCTTCGTTGGGGATCAACTGCTACATCTCGTACGGGGAGGCCCCGAAGTGGGATCATTGACTCTGACGCGCTTTTATGCTTTCCACGTCATGGCCCTCCCTGCCGCGTTGCTCGGGCTTATGGGGTTACACCTCTATCTTGTGCGACGTCACCACATCGCAGGGCCAGTTGTGCCACGCAAAGGCAAGCCTGTACCCTTTTATCCGGATCAACTCTTCAAAGATGCGGTGGTTCAACTCGTGGGAGTTGGACTTCTCATCTACCTTGCCCTAGCCTACAAACCAGCACTGGAGGCTATCGCCAACCCAACCCAAGTCGAGTTTGCCCCACGCCCTGAGTGGTATTTCCTTGGCCTTTACGAGTTGCTTAAGATTATGCCGTCGGGTTGGGAGGTCCTCGCTACGGTTGTGATTCCAACTGGAGTCTCCTTAGGCATGGTGTTCCTGCCATGGCTGGACCGATCGGAGTCGAGACATCCAGCGAGACGCCAGTGGATCATCGTCACCGGAATCGGCATTATCCTGATGATTGGGCTCCTGACCCTGAAGGGGCTACTTGAGACCCCTCCTCCGCATCACGCAAACCAACCCATAGCGACGACCGGGGCCACTAAACCTGGCCCTGCGTCGCCTAGTGCAGACTAAGAATCCGGTTCACGCCTTTCAGCATCCAAAGGTTTACAATCAGCAAAACGATGCTGAGTCCTGCCGCAGGGATTGCCATATCTGCAGGACCGGCCAAAAGATGCTCAAGAACCATCACGAAGAGCCACAGTTGGATGAGGAAGAGCACCAAGGCAATTAAGAGAAAGGCGACAAAGACCACCGACTTTTGGCGACGGCGAAGATGCTCGGGGGAGTTCATACTTCATCCTCCAGGTAGGCACCAACCGCCCATAACTCGCCACCGCGCTGTTCGAGTCGAATCCTCGGTAGCGCATGTGGGGGCGGGCCTTGCAACACCGATCCATCCTCTACTGAAAACGCTCCGTTGTGGCACGGGCAAAACAGCATCTCCTTGCCATCCTTTACCTTGTAATCCACTGGACAGGACAGGTGCGTGCACCGTCGAGAATAGGCCACATGAGAACCATCCTGGCGGCAAACCAGAAGACAGATATCGGTTTTGCGGGGATAAGAAAACGCCTTTGAAGTTCCAGGTGCAAGGTCGTCCACTTTGCAAATCAAGGCTGGTTCGAAGGCGCGCTCCTTCTTGGGAAGTTGAGAGTAGGCTGCCAACGCCGTGGTTCCGACGGCGATGCCTCCGCTGGCCAAGGTCAGAAACTTGAAAAACTCGCGCCGCGTCACGAAGTGATCGTCTTCCCACTCGATTGGGAAATCTTCTCGTATTCTCTCGTTCATGAATCGCTCCTTTCCACCAGACGAACCGAGTTAAGAAGGTCAGTCTTGCGGACGGTTATGGTTGGATCAACGGTGAGTGACGTGCTTCCCTTCGGCATCATCAAGTGCACCTTCGTCCGAATCGTTCTCGATCCAAACTTGAACTCGTTGATCGCGGTTCCACCTCGCTGCTCGGCCAGTTCCTCGGGTGTGCCGTAGAACAAAGCACCGGACGGGCAGACTGTTGCGCACATTGGCTTCAGCCCAATCGAAGTGCGGTCGTAACACATATCGCACTTCATCATCTGGTCAATCTCCACGTCGTACTTGGGCACGCCAAACGGACACGCGAAAACGCAGTTGGTGCAACCAATGCACCTCGGCTTCAGGGAACTCTGGACGACGCCATCGGGGGTCTTCTTGATCGCATCAGCCGGGCAAACCATGGCGCAGGCCGGTTCTTCACAGTGCATACAGACGATGGGAGTCGTTTGAACCGTGTCGGCGCGCTCGATCTGCTCAAGGTGGATCATCGAGACGCCGGGATGAGTGTCGCACTCGGCGCACGCCTGCACACAGGCGTTGCAGCCTATGCACCGGCTCGGGTCAATGTAAAACTGCCGCTCACTCACCAGACTGAGTATCTCACGATTCACCCCAGCCTGTTTATGACGTCGGTCATAGTTGGCGATTGGCACCAAGCCGAGACCTCGACCACCACTTAGCGCTTACGCGCCATCGTCAACCCATCTCCAATCGGGACGATCGCCAGATCAATGCGATCGTCCTGATGCAGTTTGGCGTTTAGGTTTCGCAACGCTAACGTATCGTCGTCGTTCACCGCGGCGTCCGCGACTGCTCCGCTCCAGAAGACGTTGTCAATGAGCATCAAGCCGCCGGGCCTGAGGAGTCTGAGCCCATGCTCGAAGTAGGAGTCATAGTTCACTTTGTCGGCGTCGACGAACATCATGTCGAACGGGTCGGAGAGTTTGCTGAGCGTTTCCTCCGCGGGTGCGAGGTGGAGTTCAATCTTGTTTTCAACACCCGCGAGGTGCCAATGCTTTCGCGCGATGCTGGTGAACTCCTCGCTGATGTCGCAGGCCACGATCTTCCCATCGGGCGGCATGGCGAGCGCAACCGCCAGTGATGAGTAGCCTGTAAACACGCCGACCTCAAGGTAGCGATTGACGTTTAGGAGTTTGGTGAGCATGGCAAAGAACTGCCCCTGCTCCGGCGAGATCTGCATGCCCGCCATCTCCATCGGCGCGGTTTCCTCTCTGAGTCGTTCGAGCGGCTCCGGTTCCCGGAGCCAGTTGTCCACGAGGTACCCATAGAACTCCTCCGGAATAAGGAACGATTTGGACTTCGTCGGCTTCATTCCGGGAGTTTATCGCAAGAAAATCCGTCGCCACTCGGTCATCGCCTGGGACTTGTGGGAGGTTTGAAAGTTATGATGAGCAACCCCTCTCTGAGCGAGTATGGGTAAGGGTCCATGACATAGTAACGAATCGTCACCTTTCCAGCCGCCCATATTGCAGGTATGGACGCGATGGTTAGGCCCCTTTTGTCAGGGGTTACCACGACGTGAGCATAGCCAGCACCATTGATCGAAAAATTTGTGGGAAGCGCGCTTGTAATGAGGAATTGGTCTCCGTCAGGGTCAAAATCATTCTGGAGCACTGGGATTGTCGTGGTGATACCAAGGGTAATGGTCACCTGATCTGTCCTAGTTACAGGTGGACTATTGGGCTCCGGACTCAACTCCAAGAGAGCTGAGCTCTGACCGCCATATCCATAACTATCGATAACATGGAGCTGAACGAACTCCGATGTGGACCAAAGTGGGTGGGCTTGAGACAATGTGCGCGACGCCGTAATTCCGGAAGCGAAGTTAGCATAAGGATAGGTCGCCATGCGCCAGTGAAATTCCGCGAGATCATCCCCATCTGGATCAAAACTCTGCGACCCGCTCAACGTGAATGTATGGCTATAGGGCCCGGGTACACCATCGTGCGGATGCACATAGTGAATTCTCGGACTTCCGTCAATTAATGAAACTGGGTTGCTGTTTGTCTCGGGAAGCACGGTTACAATAACTTGGTCCGTTGCAGCGGCACCATCGGCGTCTCTGACAATCAGATCAAAGCTGTAAACTCCGGGCGAGCGCTCAACCTCGACAATGGACTCTGTTGACACCAGGCCAGTCGAATCATGCCACTCGTACTGTAGCACCGAGTTCTCAGGGTCAAAGGAGTTGCTGCCATCCAACGTAACCCAAGCCAAAATGGTGATTGGACTACCGTCATGCGGAACTCGAACCGTTTGGTCCTCCCCGGCATCAGCAATAGGTGGCTGATTGTTCTCCTCCACCTCATTCACGGTGACGTAAATCGGCATCGCAGCGAGCCCACCGTTTCCATCGCTCACGATCAGGTCAAAGGTGTATGAACCCGGTCCTTGCGCTTCGGTCGGCGTCCAAGTGAGCAAACCGGTTAGCGAGTTGATTGTCATCCCAGCAGGCTCATCAACAAGGGCAAACATCAGCATCTGCGCCGGAAGATCATCATCCGATGCAATCGCCTGAATCGTTAGCAACTGCCGCTCGTCAACCGAGTAGTTCGTGCCCATCGTGAACACGGGAGTTTGGTTCACTTCGTTGACCGTGACGAGAACAATCTCCATATCGCTTTGGGCCGGATCGCCGTCGTCCGTAACCGTGACGGTCACGGTGAACAATCCTGGTCCTTGGGCTTCGGTCGGTGTGAAGGTGATCTGGCCGTTAGCCGGGTCTATCGTCATCCCCGCCGGAGCGTTCGTTAGCGAATAGGTTAGCGTCTGCCCCTGGTCGGGATCGGTCGCATTGGCGTCTATCGAAAGGGGTTGCAGTTCATCAATCGTCTGCGCACCAATCGGCTCGAGAACGGGCGGCTGATTCGGGGCTCCGGTTACGATGATTGTGATGGTTTCTGAATCTGACATTTCCGGATCGCCATCATCGGTCACGACCACGTCAAACGAGAATTCCCCAGGTTCGGTTGGCGTCCAACTGAACTCGCCGGTTGTTTCATCGATCGTCGCCCCGTCGGGTGCACCGTCCAGCGAGAACGTCAACGTGTTCTCTGGTATATCGTCATCTTGTGCTGTCGCGGTGAAGGTGACCTCTTGGTCCACTTCCGCGTCAAGGTCCCCGTCGGTTCCGATGCTCGGTGGTTGGTTAACCTCTTCGACAACAATGTCGAAGTTGATGATCGTCGAATCCACGCCATCGCTCACCGAAATCTGGACTGAACGCGTCTGCGGACCATCCTCTTCTGTGGGGGTCCAGGTAAGTTCGCCCGTGTTCGAGTCAAGGTTCATCCCCTGACCGCCTTCATCAAGATAGTAGGTCAACGTCTGTGCTGGCTCATCTACGTCGCTCGCACTGATTTGCAGCGTCAACGTCTCTTCTTCGGCCACGGACTGGTTGCCAGGATTCGTGACGTCAGGCGGAGTATTCCCTTCGCTCACGTGGACATTGAGGATTCCCTCTACCGTGTCCACGCCATCGCTTAGTTCGATCGTAACGATGTGGGTCAGCCCTCCATCGGATTCTCCGGTTTGCCAGCGGAGTTCACCAGTTGGGCTCAAGGTGAGTCCAGTTGGGCCGCTGACAAGCGAGAAAGTAAGGGTTTGCGCAGGAATATCTCCATCCCACGTTGTAAGGTCGAGCGACAACTCGTCACCCTCATCCAGCGTGATGTCTTCAGGAAGACCATTGATGGCGGGAGGCATGTTGTCCTCCTCCACAGTAATGGTGAAGGTTTCGCTATCCTCGCCGCCTCGGTTGTCTGTGATGCAAACAGTTACCTGGAACACTCCGGGGCCTTGGGCTTCGGTTGGGCTCCAGATGAGTTCAGCTGTGCCAGTTGAACCGTGTTCAATGGTGATTCCGGCGGGTGCGGCACCAAGTTCAAACGCTACCACATCGTTCTCATCAGGGTCAAAGCCAGAAATGGGGATTCGTGACTCGGAGTCCTCGACAATCGTTTGGTCGCCAATCAGATTCAGCGTCGGATCTTGATTGGAAGAATCCGCCTTCCACATGACCGCCTTGATGCTGAAACCATCTGATGCAATACCGACAATGTCTCCGGTTAGCGGATCAATCCCATTGGCTTGGGCATCCGTGTATTCGGGAGGCAAGAATGAGTTGAGACTCGTTGCTGTGTTCGTATTCGCATCCCAAACTAGGGCATGGTAGTGAAAGTCGGATTCGTTTCGGCCCCAACCTACGATCTTGTCTCCCCAGATTGCGGTACAACCCGAGTCGTCATATCCTGCGGGATGTATCTCAGTCGCTGAAGCAAGTGTTCCTGCCCATCTCATCGCACGGTTCCAGCCATTCACACGGGCACGGCCAACCTGAACCCCTTGGTACATCGAAAGGACCATGGACTCCTCATATCCCGCCGGGTGTAAGGAAACAGCAAGCGGTGAACTGTTCCAGAGAACTGCTTGACCGACGTTGTTGACAGTGGCGTATCCTGCTTGGCTTTGGAAGTTAGTGCAGTAGGCAATTGAGTCTCCATAGCCCACCGGGTGGATGTCTACCGCAGATTGTGCGGTTCCGCTCCAGATCGTGGCGCGCTGGCCTTGGGGCGTGTACATCGACCCAACTTGCTGATTGGCAAACACTCCATAGGCAATGCTCGCATGGGCGCCCGTCGGTGACAGGTCAGTCAATGAACCAGTCTTCGGATTCCAGATGAATGCGCGATGCGCCAAGGCGTCGTTCTTTAGCCATCCCACGACGTTGTTGGAATAGACCGCAAAAGCATCACCTTCGGTCGTTCCAATGAGTTCAGTTGGAGTCCTACTGGCCCCGACCCAACTGAGAACTTCACCTTGAGGCCCGTCCAAGGAGTAGCCAGCGATAACATTTCCAAACTTGGCTCTAGCCGTAGTTTGGTTGTGCGCTGGGTCGTGCAAGTCCACAAACGTGTACTGACAAAACCCTGCCGCCGACAAGGCGAGCATCGCGAAAGATGTAAAAGCCCTCATATCCCTTCCCGAGTCCATTCTATCAAACTTTCGTTCGTTTTCCAACTAGTTTCGTGACGCGAGCGTGACGAAACTGTGACGGAGATTCAAAGCCCCATCCGAATCCTCCCAACCCTCCCATCCGTACCTACACTCGATGGGAGCAGTATTCTTTGGCGTCATTTTCGTGGTCGTCTCGTTCATCCTCACCGGGCTGAACAAGCAAACCACCGATAAAGTCAACTTTCGCCCGTTTGCATGGGCGATGCGCGTTTTTGGATTCGTCCTCGTCGTTGGCGGCATCCTTTGGGGCGGCGTAGTCCAGATTCCCGCGGGGTACGTTGGCGTCAAACTCCGTTTTGGCGCGCCGGACGGCACCCTTGATCCGGGCATCCATCTGATCATTCCCGGAGTTCACAGCGTGCAACTCCTCGAAACGAGAACGCAGAAGGAGGAGTCTCAGGCCACAGCAGCCAGTCAAGACCTCCAAATCGTGACGACAACCCTCGCGTTGAACTTCCGCTTGGATGCCGCGAACATTGACAAAATCTACAGCCAGGTCGGACCACTCTACAAGTCTCGAATCATTGATCCAACCGTCCAAGAATCGCTCAAGGTGGTCACCGCCCGTTACACCGCAGAAGGGCTCATCCGCAACCGAGCCCAGGTGAAGAACGAGGTCGAAACCGAGATCATCAAGCGGCTTCAGGCGTACCACATCCTCGTCGACACCCAGGGCCTCTCAATTGTCAACTTTGACTTCTCGCCAGAGTTCAACAAGGCGATCGAAGCGAAGCAGGTTGCCCAACAAGAGGCAGAAAAGCAGAAGTATGTACTTCAGCAGGCCGAACTTCAGAAACAAACTGACGTCGCTCGCGCCAAGGGAAGTGCCGAAGCGGCGAAACTTAACGCCGAAGCGCTCAAGGTCAACGGCGGTGGGCTCGTCATCGCTCGTGAGTGGATCGAAAAGTGGGACGGCAAACTTCCGCAGGTCTCCAGTGGTGCAGGGCAGTACATCATCGACATCCAATCGCTCATGAAGACACCCTAACGGCACTCTCGCTGTTAAGCGGGCCACAATTGTTTGCACGCGGGCGGCAGTTTCTCATCAAATTCTGTGAGAAGCGACGCCGACAATGTGGCTCCAGAGGTCGTTGCTTGGCGAAACGAGGTGGACTCTCACAAAAACGCGTCCGTTTTTCACAGAAACGGACGCGTTTTTGGTGAGTTCGTGCTCGAAAGCAGGCGGACTGGAGTCGCTTTCAAAGCAACCGATTCCAAATGAGGCTGTTTCGAGCGGCGGTTTGAACCTAAGATGGGCAATTTCACTCTTGCAGCCGACAATTTGGGGTGGTGCGTTGAGATGAATCACTATCGAGAGTCATTGGATTTGCTAGCCCGAACCGCTACGACGATGAGGGATGATTTGACCGTGGCGTTCGCAGATTACGGACTCACCGCAGCGCAAGCCACAGCCTTGAGCGACGCGGTGAACCAGTTTGTTTCGGACAGGTTTGAGGTCGAAGCGAAAAGGGCTGAGTTTCGCTCGGCAGTAGAGGCTCAGCGGGCCTCCAGGCACGCCTTGCTCAGCCAAATGGGCCAGATTGCCGCCGCGATTTACAACAACCCTGCGGTAACTCCGGCGATGATTGCCGAACTGGGCCTTGTGCCGCGCGACACTAAACCCACGAAGGCCGTGCCACGCGTTCCTCAAAACTTCTTCGTCGTACCGTCTGCCGACGGCTCGGTTGCCTTGCGATGGAATCGTAGTGGCAACTCAAAACGAGTCACGTTCGTGGTCGAAACTCGCCGCGCTGACGGCGACTGGTCGGTCTTGACCATCACGAACAAGACCAAGGTTAAGTCAACTGGCTTCCCTCCGGGCGAGGAGGCGTGGTTCCGAGTGTATGCGACGGTGAACGACCGGACGAGTCCCCCCTCCGCGTCGAGCACTATTTATCCATCGGGTTCTCAAAGCCTGGCCGCGTGACGCGGCTTATAAAAAGGGCTGGGGACAACTGGAGACGGAAAGCGTGATCCTATGAAGGATTAGCGCTGCCCATCCTCTTCCCTTACCGCTCCCAGGCGGCGATCTGTTCGGGAAGGTCGCCCATCGGCGTGTTGCAATCGATGCCTGATATATCGAGCACCTGCTCCTTGAACCAGACATCAATCGGATCTTGGGCTTCGGCGAGGTTCTTCATCACCTGTCCCGCGTCGGGAGATTGGGAGTAGACGATGAGAAAGTCGCCCATCGGGGTTTGTTGCAGGAACCAACTTTCCTTCGTAACGGTCGTGTTGGCTTGGCTGAACCGCT
This sequence comes from uncultured Armatimonadota bacterium, assembly GCA_937862825.1. Lineage (GTDB taxonomy): Bacteria > Armatimonadota > Fimbriimonadia > Fimbriimonadales > Fimbriimonadaceae > CALMEF01. The sequence continues at coordinate 1,638 of CALMEF010000091.1, read as the reverse complement.
CGCCGCCGTTCTCCATCATCTTGGCTGCGAACGCCCGCGCGGCCTCGGTCTTACCCTCTAGTATTGGAACAAAAAATGCACATTCCATGAGCGGAAACTGTACCTAATCTTTTTGAAGGGCGATGGGAGGGGCCTTGCGGTTCAGGCCTCGGTCAGCAGACGATAACCGATGCCGCTTTCCGTGCGGATCAAGCGTGGCCGTGCCGGCTCGGGTTCTAACTTGTGTCGGAGTTGGCCCATGTAGACGCGCAGATAGTGAAGTTCATCCTCATACGCGGGCCCCCAGACTTCGGTCAGCAGTTGTTTGTGCGTGAGCACCATCCCTGCATGCTTGACCATCGTCGCGAGGAGTTTGTATTCGATGGGGGTGAGCCGCACTTCCGTTCCATTCAGTAGGACTTGCCGTGTCTGAAGATCCACGCGAAGGGGGCCAGAATCAAAGATGGGCTCTGGTTCGGCGGAACGACCTTTTGAGGAATGCCGAAGGGCGGCACGTATCCTTGCTTGGAGTTCGTTGGCACCAAACGGCTTGGTCATGTAGTCGTCCGCTCCGTTATCAAGCGCTTGCACCTTGTCGCTTTCTTGGCCACGAGCGGAAAGAACGATAATCGGAACCTCTGTCCACTCTCTCAGCCGCTTACAGACTTCCTGCCCATCCAAGTCTGGGAGCCCAATATCCAGTAAGACGACGTCAGGGTTGGACTTCGCCACGAGTTGAATGCCGTCCTCGCCATTGAGGGCATCGAGGACCTCCGCCTCGCCTTTCCCGTACCCTGAGCGAATGAGTTTCGTGATGGCGGGCTCGTCTTCGATCACCACGATGCGAATGGGATCAGCCAACGGGAACCTCCGGAGCGGGTTTGGTGATCGGAAGCAAGATGACAAACTGCACACCCACAGGTTGCCGTGGTTCTGCAAAGCACTGCCCGCCGTGTGCCTCGACGATGGCGCGGCAGATCGCCAGCCCCAGCCCGGAACCTCCGTGAGCACTGTGGCCTTGTGTGAACTTCTCGAAGATCAAGTTCAACTCGGTTGGCTCCAGCGAAGGCCCATCGTTGGCGAACTCAATTCGGATGGTGCGCTCCTGAGCCGTTGCACCAATCCAAAGATTCGAGCCGGGAGGCGTATGTCGCGCCGTATTTTCCAGAAGGTTAACGAAGACCTGTTCCATAAGGACTTCATCGAGTTCCAGTAGAGGGAGGTCTTGGGGCAACTCAACGTGAACGTGGTGGGCGGCGAGCAACGAATCAGTTCGCGTGAGAGCAGACCCGACAAGTTCTTCCAGGGACTGCCAGTCCTTTTTGACCTTCAAGGCGCCTGCACGAAGCCGAGTCATGTCCAACAAGTTTCTCACTTGGCGTTCCAGACGAGAGGCCTCGCCCGCAATCGACTCTGCCAAGTCGCGTTCGCGGCTGGGGTCGAGCCGCTCCTTCAACTGCTCGGCGGCTCCTGAGATCACCGCAAGCGGGGTTCGAAAATCGTGAGACACGGAACTGAGGAGCGTGTTTCGCATGCGCTCGGCTTCGGCTTCCAGTGCCGACTCATGAGAGTCCTTGGCGAGATTTGTGCGCTCAATCGCAACCGCAAGTTGGTTCGCGAAGGTCTCCAACAGGTGAACCTGCCCCAAATCCATATCTT
>CALMEF010000090.1 GCA_937862825.1 uncultured Armatimonadota bacterium | reverse complement strand
TTCACGAGCGAGGTCAGCGTGGCGGGCGCCCCCATTCCACTCGAGGAGGCAAAGGCGAACTTGCCGTTGTCCAGGTTGGCAAGTTGGCCTTGGAGCACGTCACGGGTCGGGTTGCCGCTTCGCGAGTAGTCGTAGGGACCGAAATCGGTTGGCGAATCCTGCTCGAACGTGGCCGATTGGTAGATAGGCGTTGACGTCGGCTTGAACGGGTCACCAGGTGCTGGGTCGTATTGCGTGAGTTTCGTTTCGAAGTTCATCAGCGTGTCTTGAGAGGTTGAAGGTCGGGCGACTGAGTGAGCCGCGAAAGTTCAAGGAGGTCGCCCATGACCGCCTCAGTGGTGGGGTAACGGCCCGCTCCAAGGCCACGAATGACTTCGGAGGTCCCGTCTGCGAGCGAAACCTTCAAAGCGTTCGCCGCCATTCGAGTCTGGGCTAGCAAATCTGACTCAGGAAGGAATACAGGTTCAACCGACAGACCGTTTGGTGTGGCAGTGACGACTAACCTGAGCCGCTGGCCCTGCTTCAGTTTCTCCCGCGCCTCGGTCCAATTGACGCTACTGATACCAACTGGGCGCACATCGTCCATGGTAAACGAGATTCCAAACGCGGCCCGACCAAGGATAACGAGTTTGTAGGCGGCATCCCAGCCCTCAATATCCTTGCTCGGATCAGATTCGGCGTAGCCCAGTCGGATCGCATCGTTAACTACATCGTCGTACGCTTCGCCAGCGAGGACGCGGTCAATCACATAGTTCGTCGTCCCGTTCACGACGCCGCGCAGGGAAGTGATGCCGCGCGAAGCGAGAAGTTGAACCCGCTCCAGCATGGGGACGGCACCACCAACGGCAGCGCCGTAACGGACCCGCGTCAAGTCGTAGTCCTGTCCGAACGTCGCGATGAGGTCTTTGTTGGCAGTGACGACCTGCAGCCCTCGATGGAGAGAAGTCTCAACGATGGTGCGGGCCGTTTCCGTGCCGCCAATCACCTCAACAGCCACATCGAAATCGGAGTTCAGCGACTGAGCCACATCCGAAGTCACGTTGGGCACATCACGGTGCTTGGATGGATCGCGAGCAACGACAGCAACGACTTCGAAACGATCCAGAAGTTCTGAGAGTCGCTCGAATACGCCTCGACCCACGGTTCCCAATCCAAACAAGGCCACCTTTAGCGGCTTGGGTGGCTGGGCTTCCGCGCGGAACCGATCTTCTATTCCTCCAACCAAGGTGAACTCCTCGTTACCAATGCAGGCGAACGAGAACGCCATGTTCTGTTGCTTGGCAAACGCAAGGGCCTTGGGTTGAAGAACACGCTTTTCCAGTTGCATCGCCCGGTCCCAAGTGATCTCTGCAAAGCCCTTTGGCTTCGGACCCGGCTTCTTGGGATCCCACTCGTAAAGGCCGTCGGTATCCTTCAAGAGACGACAGTTGCCAGCGCGAAGCCGATAGGCGATGAAGAGGGCGGAAAGGTCGGAGCCTCCTCTGCCGAGCAAGTTAGTCGCCCCAGCCGCGTCGCATGCCACAAAGCCGGGGATGACGACAACATCAGACTCGGACAGCGCGGATTCGATGAGGTCAACTTTCAGCGAGATCGGATCGCTGTCCATCGCATCTCCAACGGAGAGCAGATTGACGACTCGAGGCGACAGGTACTGGGCGGTGATTCCAGCCCGTCCCAGAGCAAGGGTAAGTTCAGAGCACGAGGCCAACTCCCCGGTCGCGATCATCTCTGCTGCGGCATGTGGGTTTTGTTCGATTCCCCAGCCCTTGGCCCTTGACTCAAGCCGGTCAGTGGTTCCGTAAAACGCACTGGCGACGACGACGACTTTGTGCCCCGCACGAACCCAACGATAGACCTCGCTGACCGCCCGCGGCAGGTCCTTTTCGGTACCAAGAACCGAGCCGCCAAACTTGAGAACCGTGAGACGGGGATTAGACAACCGCCGCTCCTACCTTCGCAAGGGCTTGGTCAAGATCAGCGATGAGATCCTCGGTGTCTTCAAGCCCGACGGAGAGCCGAATGAGTCCGTCGGTGATGCCAGATCGTTCACGTTGCTCCTTGGGGACGTCGCCGTGGGTCATCGAAGCGGGGTGGGTGATCAACGTTTCAGTAGCGCCAAGGTTCTCGGCGAGCGTGCACAACTGAACCGATTCCATCAGGGCCTTGCCAGCCTCAAATCCGCCTCTCAGTTCGAAGGCGAGCATGCCGCCCCAATCGCCCTGTTGCTTCTGCGCGACGTTGTGTCCCGGATGAGACTCCAGGCCAGGGAAGTACACCTCAGCCACTTGAGGCTGTTGCTGGAGCCATTTGGCGATGGAGAGGGCACTGCGAGAGTGCTCACGTAACCGGATCGGAAGCGTCTTCAAGCCTTGCAACGTTAGGAACGCCTCTTGCGGCTTTTGAATAGAGCCAACCGCTTTCCGGCAATACGCAAATCGCTCGCGGAGTTCCGGGTCCCGGGTCAATAACGCTCCACCCACGGTGGAATCGTGCCCCTCGATGTATTTGGTTGTGGAGTAGATGATGATGTCGGCCCCAAGCCCGAAACAGTCCTGAAGGACGGCGGTGAGGAAGGTGTTGTCTACCGCGAGCAGCGCCCCATGAGCACGAGTGATCGCCGCGATGGCGGCAATGTCGGTGACCTTCATCGTCGGGTTCGCGGGCGTTTCGATGATCACGAGTTTCGTATTCTCGCGAAGCGCACTTTGAACGTTTGAAGGGTCCGATGAATCCACAAACGTGGTCTCAACACCGAACTTCGTGAAGAACTCGCGCATGAGCCTAACCGTGCCGCCATAAACCACTTCATCGCAAATGATGTGGCTCCCGGTCTGAAGCAGGGTGAAGGCAAGCGCGTGGATGGCAGCCATACCGGTTCCAAGGCAAACAGCGGGCACCTCAATGCCCTCAATCGAGCTCAACGCACTCTCAAGCGCCGCAACCGTGGGGTTGTCCGCACGAGAATACGTAAAGCCCTTGTGGACCCCGACGCCACCCATGGCATAGGTGGTGCTTTGAATGATCGGCGTCAGAATGGCTCCGGTGGTCGGGTCGACTTTGCGGCCGCCTCGTATGGCTCTGGTTTGATGGTTCATAAGCGTAAAAAAAGACCGCCTCGACTGTTTGGGTCGAGGCGGTCCGGTAAGTTGTTTGCGTCTGTCGCGAACTAGCCGGCACCACCTCGGGGGCGCATCATCATAGCCATCATCATCATAGATAGCGTCGGCATCGTTGACATACGTTGCAGATATTGTAACACAAACCTTTATCGCCCCATAACTTGCGCTTAGTCGCCCCTTAACCGCGAGCTCCCAAGATCAGGCTGGAGCAATCCACGCCTTATGAAACATCGAGCCTTTACCCTCATTGAGTTACTTGTCGTGATCGCAATCATCGCGATCCTCGCAGCCATTCTCTTTCCGGTCTTTGCCCAGGCCAAAACCGCGGCAAAGAAGACGGCTGCGCTCTCTCAGGTCAAGCAGATTGGAACTGCATGGCATATGTATGCGACTGACCACGACGACCTCGCGGTCAATGTGAGCAGCGGTGGCCCAAATGGCGTCCACCGAACCGATTTCTGGGTGGTCCTTCAACCGTACGTGAAGAACGTCCAAGTGTTCTTCAGCGGCGAAAGGACCGAGACTGGTTGCTATTACCATAGCGCCTCGGAGCGCGCCACCTACCCTTGGGCGCAAGCGATCAACAACCTCAACCCAACTGGTCGGTGCCTTGGTTACGGCTACAACTGGGGCCCACAAATCTACGCTGGTGGTGGAGTACTTGGTGCGGTTGTCACGTTGCCAGACGGAGGCACCATCCAGCCGGGAAGGTCTCTCACCTCGTTTGAGGAGCCAGCAAACCTATTCGTTTTTGGCGATACCTATGATACGCCTCGGCCCACGATCGGCATGTACCCGAACGCAGCAGGTGGTAAAGCGTGGATTCTCGATACTTTTCCGGTTACCGCTGCCACCCGCCAGAGTCAGTTTCGTTACGGCGGTAGGTTCAACATGGCCTATGCCGATGGCCACGCCAAGAACGTCCAGTTTCGCGGCGGCCTGACTCCAGGAGTTGGCTATGTTTACGTTCCAGCAAGCGAAAGAGACCGAGTTGCCTATTGTGCGGACTCGACCGAGATGCTGGATGGAAGTCGCTTCGGTCTTGGAAGCATCGCTTATCGAGATTTCGTGAACTATCCCTACACGGTGAGCACCCAATGGTCGCCAAACTAGTCGGTTCGGCAGTCGTTCTCATCCTGCTATGTGGGTGCGGTTCAGGGCCGAAAGACCTTAGCAAGGTGGACGAGCAACCCGCAGCAAATCTCGAGGCGGGGGCTTCTGCTCAGACCATAGAGCAGTGGGCCGCTTCTAACCCGAACAACGGTGCGCCAGGATCCGGAGAACAAGCCGGAAAGTAGGCAGTTTGTGGGCTGGATCAACTTCAGCCCACAAACTAGGCTGAGCCCTGCGCTATACTCACAAGTCTGCACCGGCAGAAGAGGAACCAAGAGTTGGCAGGAGTCTCATTCAAGAACGTTTGCAAGGTCTTTGGCAAAGACGTCAAGGCTGTTGATGATTTAAGCCTCGATATCAACGATGGCGAGTTTATGGTTCTGGTCGGACCATCAGGTTGTGGGAAGACGACCGCCCTCCGCATGCTTGCAGGGCTCGAAGAAGCCACGAGCGGAGACATTTATATCGGTGAGACCAGAGTCAACGACGTCCCCCCAAAGGACCGCGATATCGCGATGGTGTTTCAAAACTACGCGCTATATCCCCACATGAACGTGTATGACAACATCGCGTTTGGGTTGCGGCTTCGAGAACTGAAAGGGTTCTTTTGGCAACTTAGCCACATGGGCGAGGCGAAGAAGATTCGCGAAGATATTGATCGCCGTGTCCGCGAGGTTGCCGGGATGCTCGGCATCGAGAAACTGCTTGACCGCAAACCCAAGGAACTTTCGGGTGGACAGCGACAGCGCGTGGCTCTGGGAAGGGCGATCGTCCGCAAACCCAAGGTCTTTCTCATGGATGAACCGCTTTCAAACTTGGATGCGAAACTACGTATTCAGACGCGGGCCGAACTCATTCGTCTGCACCGCAACCTGGGCGTTACCACGATTTACGTCACGCACGACCAAGTCGAGGCGATGACAATGGGGCAGCGGATCGCGATCATGCGCGACGGCGTTTTGCAGCAATGTGACGAGCCGGAGACGGTCTACAACCAGCCCGCCAACAAGTTCGTAGCAGGGTTTATCGGGGCGCCGCCCATGAACTTCATCGAAGGCACCTTGAACGGGGGCGAAGTTGACCTGGGGGCCTTCAAAATCGGTGTGGGAACGAATCATCCCGCGCATGGCATGACGGGCAAGAAGGTCATCGTTGGGTTCCGACCCGAAGACATCTATGACACCCGAGTGAACTGCCCGATTCCGGTGACTCCGGGGAACACGTTTGAGGCGAAGGTAGACGTCCTGGAGAAGTTGGGTGCCGAAGATACCGCGTATCTCCTTTGCGGCACGATTCCAATCACCGCAACGCTCGATCCCGCAACTCGAATTGAGGCCGGAAACTCGGCCACCTTCGCGGTTGACCTGGACAAAGTTCATATCTTTGATGGTGAGACAGAAGTCGCGATTCGCTAGAATCTAAGCATGCTTGGATTACTGGCCGCAGCCGTGCTTGCGCCTGTTGAACTCTCCGCCATTGTCGCAACAGCGGCAAAGGAGAACTGGCGAGCGCTGCCCATGGGTGAACTCGTCGCCAAAGTGGGACAGCAGTTCCTGGAAACGCCCTATGTTGGCTCGACCCTTGATATTGAGGACCACAACGAGGCCTGCGTAGTCCGCCTGGATGGCTTGGACTGCGTCACCTTCTTTGAAACCTCTTTAGGCATCGCCCGGATGCTGAAAAAGGGCGGCACGACGATGGCCGACCTCACCCGCGAAGTGACCACCACTCGCTACCGCGGCGGCAAACTCGACGGCTACCTATCGCGACTTCACTACACCGGCGAGTGGATGCTGGACAACGCCAAACGGGGCAACGTGAAAGACCTGACCAGTGTCCTACCAGGTTCGCTCCCACTAGGGAAGACGATCAACTTTATGAGCACCCACCCCGACAAGTACCGCCAACTCAAGGCCAACCCAGGCTGGGTCCCAGACCTTCGGGTCTATGAGTCTCGTTTCGAGAAACTGCTTCGCTATGTGCCCAAGGAGCGAATGTTAGAGGCGGAGCGTGGCCTGCAAACGGGTGACATCATCGGTATCGTCACCAACGTGGACGGATTGGATTGCTCCCACACCGGGATGGTGGTGGTGGACGAGGAGTTGGGGGTCAGGTTCATGCATGCATCTTCGACGCAGAAGAAGGTGATCCTGGACGGGAAACTGTCCGATTACCTCGATAAGTCGAAGTCGTCCATCGGCATCATGGCCGTTCGACCAATTTCGAAGTAGAACTCCGTTTTCTGGCTTGCAAGACCTCCTAAGACCTGAACGCGATCAGTTTGGTTGCTAGTTTTTCAGGCGAACTGCGCGCGGGTGAACAAGTCGTGTTACACTTGCGTGGGCGAGTATGGCAAACAAGACAAAGAAACTGATTCTGTTGCTTGGAATGATGCTTCTTGCCGTCCAAGGCTGGGCTCAGTCCGATCTAGAGCGCGCAGAGACAGTTCAGGAACGATTTGGGTTTAGGCATCCCGTCCTTGGTCGGATGCTTACGCCCGAGGAGCTGCTTCCGGTCTTGTATGTCCAGAATGGGCCAACTTCAAGTGCCACCTTGCTAAACCAAGGCATGATCCTCGTGTCTCAGTTGGAAACTCGAGACCAGTTTCGGGCGAGTCGTTACATCGAGGCGCCAAGTCATCTTGCGGACCTGATTTACTATGGCCTCGGGATTCCTACAACTCTAGAGCACCTATTGGACGCGAGCATTGAAGAGGGAATGAAACTCCTCTTAAAGCACACGAGCGACGAACTGCTCGGGGCATTTGTAGGCTACAAGCACTTCCAGAGAGCCACCAACCTCACCTTGACCCTCGCGCGCCTCTTCGTAAGCACCTGGATCACCGAGATCCAGAACGTGAAGATGCATCAGTATTTGAACACGGTGCAAGACCCAAATGATGACGAGTTTGAGTGGTTGATCATCCAGGTAACTCTCCCCATCGCGATGAGCCCGCAAGAAACCGAACAGTTTCATGAACTCTGCCGCGCGATGTGGCATCAAAATCAGGCTTTCCTCTATTCCTTGGACGCCTCCATCGAGTCGTATCGAGATGACGTTGAACTGAAAACTCAGGGTGAGGCGTCAATCAGGGTTAGTTTTAGCGAGCACTATGCTCCGGCGGATGTCGAACTTAACAGCCTGGCCTCTATCGGAAGTCTGGGGACTAGCATTGTATCGGTCGAGTGGTTCGTGAATGGGCAACTAGCCTCTCAGTCTCCGGTCTGGACGTTTCGGGCATGGCAGCCTGCCAGTTACAGCATTCGACTCGAAGCGACCGACGCTCAAGACCGGCTTCTGATCAAGACGGCGACAATCCAAGTGCCAGCTCCCTCAATAGGGTTGGTTTCTCTCGACCGGGGTGAAAAGCGTGCCGGATTCTCCGTTCCTGCGAACCCTCACGTTGTCCGCTATCATTGGGATTATGGGGACGGTACGTCGGAAGAAGGTTCCTCGCTGACAAGTGTTACTCACACTTATCCGAACTACGCGACCTACCAGGTGACCTTGACGCTTGAGGCCACTAACGGAACGATTTACAGTGTGAATCGTAACGTCTCGATTGATAGCCAGGCAACCTACGTAAGTGGGACACTTTACGGGAATCACACTTGGGATCGTGGGGGTAGTCCATACATTCTGTCTGGCCAAGTGACTGTTGCCGCGGGCGCAAAACTGACCTTACGGCCCGGCACGGTTGTTCAGTTTCGTACTTGGAATGGCCAGCAGGGCCGACTCCAGGTGGATGGAGAAATCCTGAGCGAGGGCGAGTTCGGCACCCCGGGGCGGGTGTGGTTCACCTCCATCGCGGATAACAGTGCTCCGCACATCGGTGGCTCGGATAATGGATCATCCGCTCCCTGGGGCGGAATCTCCTTTGGCTCTCAGTCACGCTCCAATATGGCTGCTACGTGGGTTCGATACGGTGGCCTATCAGGCTCACCCGACCGGATTGCTGGGAGCCGAGTCAAGAGCGGCTCGATTTCGTTTAATCCGTCGCGGTCTTTGGTTTTCACTGGGAACTCTTTGTATTCTTCCTACATGACAGTTTACGGTGGTGACCAAGATGCGACGCTTTCTGGGAATGTGTTCGACGCTGATTCTACATTTAATTTGAACTCCACTTTCCGTCGTTTGGTTGTGACGGGGAACACTCGTTCTGATGGATCTCGTTTGCGGATTTGGTTGCAGAACGTAAACCTTTCTGGAGCAAACACTTGGAACATGGAGCCGACTCAGGACATGGTGGTGACCGGTGGATCGGGCAGCGGTCTTACGATTCAGCCCTCGGGTTCTTTGACTTTGGGTTCGGGTGCGGCGGTTCGTTTTGCTGAGACTCAGTATTTGTTTGCCAATGGTCCTTTGACCTTTGCTGGTGGTTCTGGCGGGAATGCTGTGTTGACGTCTTATTTGGACAACACTCCTTATGGTGGCACTGACGGCGGTGGTTCTTGGCGTGGGATTCAGTATCCCTCTGGCTCAACGGTGAACCTTTCGAACTTCACGATTCGACGGGCTCAAACCGGGATTGAGGCGAGAACTATACACATGACCAACTGCCTGGTCGAGAGTTGCTCCACTGGAGTTTACGAAAACCTCGGAGGTGGCGTCTATCGAAACTCAATATTTAGGATGAACTCGCTTGCAGTAAATAACGGCGGCAACATTGACATTGATGCTCGCGGTAACAGTTGGGGACATCCTACCGGTCCGTATCATCCTCAAAACAATCCAGGTGGACAAGGCAATCCTGTGTCGAGCAAGGTTCTTTTTCAGGGAACGCCCGCAACAATCGTTATCACAGCCATGATTTCTGAAGGAGAAATTGAGGGTGCAGTCACCGATAAGGGCTCGTGGCTTGTGTCCATTACGCTTCAAGTGAAGGGTGATTCGCCTGCCTACGATCTACGAGTTAATCAAGTGATTGTGGGAGCCACTACGCCGAGTTCGAATCTACCCACTCTTCTTGGTAATGTGGCACCTGGGAGTTCTGGCACTATACGGGTCAGCGTTCCACGGTCATCACTGCGCCTCGGGCAAACCGTTCCAGTTCGAGTTCGCGGTACGCACTTTGGAAGCGAGTTCGATCAAGTTGTGCTCGTGAAGATCCGCTAATAAGAACTTGAAATCCTCGTAATTATTCTGCGCTAACGTTGCGCTAAGCCGTAGCGTCATCGTGTACAGTGATGGGGTAGGAACTTGAGATGAAAGGTAAGAGGATCTTGATAACGCTCTCCATCGCGGCATTTTCTGCGGTTGCGGGAGCGCAGACGTTCATCGCGAGCACGACCCACAACGGGAACACGTACTCGCTTTACGCTTCGAACGGAACCGTAACGGGTTGGGAGAGCGCGAATACCTTCGCGAACAGCCTGGCCAACAGTTACTTGGCCACCATCACCGACGCGGCCGAGGGCACTGCGGTGGCCACGCTGATGGGTAGCAACAGCACTGGGCGAGCCCTGATTGGCGGACGCCAAGTCAACCAGACGAGTGGTGGACCCCTCGATGGCTGGAGTTGGGTGTCTGGCGAGGCATGGTCGTATACAAACTGGCGTGGTGGCGAACCCAATGACGGTTTCGGAACCTACAGCGAACAGTACCTTGAGATGTTCTCCGACGGAACCTGGAACGACTTACCGAGTGACTACTTTGGCACGGGGTCTCGCTTCGTGGTGGAGACCGTCGTTCCGGAACCTGGCAGCATCGCGTTGCTGGGTCTAGGCGTGGTTGCGTTGGTTGTGCGACGCAAACGCTAAGGCGTCCGCGTGATTCGTGCGCTCACGGGGCTTTCCGGTTTGGGGGAGTCTTGTGAGCGTGAGCGAACAGGTGGGGGGTTTAGTGTCTTGGCCCCTACCCGTTCACTTCGTTCACGGACTTCCCCTCAAGGGGAAGACGTTTTGCGTGGTTTGCGGCGTCTCCCCCGTTTTGGGGGAGTCTTGTGAGCGTCTGCAACCAACAACCAAAAAACTAACAACCAACAACCAACAACTAACAACTAACCACGCCCAACGTCCACATCTCCGTCATCCGTCCCGAGGCGGCCTCAACGAAGCGGT
>CALMEF010000089.1 GCA_937862825.1 uncultured Armatimonadota bacterium | reverse complement strand
TGGTTTTGTCGGGTATCGGATGTTGGTCTTGGGCTGAGGGAGGTGGGTTTCGGAGATTGCACAAGCAGTTTGTACAACTCCCGACTACCCACAAAGCGGTACATCCGGTGGGATGAGTTGGCAGACCAGAGCGATGTTGATCTTGGGGTAGTTCTCGCTCGTGATCTCGACGTTGGCCGTATTGAGCACCTCGGGTGGATTAAAGCCGTTGACATCGGTTGGGTGAGTGGTACCCGTAAACACGAGGTCCTTGAGACCAAACGGCATGCCTTGCACGGTTGACGCCAGATATTCTCCACCTCCCACACTCTCGTGCGCCCAACCAATCCAATATAGCCCCGGTACGTCTATCCGCACTGGGTTGTTAAGAATGACCCTTTGCATGAGATCCCCATCATCAAGCAATGGATACTCGAAAGTGGCCGTGAACCAACCGATATCGACTTCAAAATCGTTGGTCGAGTTCAGATATCGAGTATCACTGCCGGGGATTACGCGATAGGGCAAATAGTTATCAGTGTTTGCGGTTTGAATCCAGAACCTTGCCTTAGCGTTGGTCGGAAGCACCTCCTCTTCAACACCCGCACGGGCACCAAAGTGAAACCCTATCACCTCACAAGGTGCCGGAATAAAGATCAAGTGATAAGACGCTTTGACCTCTTCGCCGAAGTACAGCGATGCGTTGGAAAGTAATGTTGATGCAGGGGGGCGCTCCGAAAGGAACTCCTCGTAGAACGAATATCTCATGAGTTTCTCTTTCGAAGGCGTCTCACGCCAAACAACGCGCCAGCACCAAGTACACCTGTCAACGTATTGAGTTCGGGAACCAATTCTACTGTGCTGATCACAAGGGTCGAGTTTGGATTCTGCAAACCGAATCGAATCTCAATCGTGTTGCAAACTGCAAATGCATCTGGATGGAATGGCACATCAATAACCGAAACACCTGCCTCGGACGAGTTGCGACCCACGCTAAATAGAGCAGTACCATTCTGAATGAGCCTTGCTCCAACTTCGAACACTCCAGTGCCTGTGAATGACTCTATATGGAACCTTACGCGAGTCGTTCCTTCCGGGAAATGGAGGTCGGGCCTCGGGTTGCGTATCAGTTCTCGACCTGGTCCAGTATTGTTGACTTCGTCACCAATACCGTCATATTCCATGTAGGCGAATGCTCGCCCTGCACCCTGAGTGGAAAGGGTAACACGACCATTGCCAATCGTGTAGGTGAAGCCTCCAGTTGCGCCGAGTATTCTCATTGCGACATCACGTTCGCCAGTGTAAATCTCTTCGTCGGTTTGATAATCAACCCAAGTTCCAGAGGTAATGGTGTTGGAATAGGGGACGGTAAAGTTGTCAAGAATCATGGCATGTGCAGTTCCATTAAGTGTAAGAGCGAGAATGATAAGCGTAGATTTCATAGGAGTCTCATGTAAGTCGAGGCGGCAAGATCTCTTCGTCCGCAAGAATATAGTCTGTTCCTGAAAACGGAACTAGAGAAGATCGTGCTGCTCGTTGAGCGAACGGGATTTCTGCGCTGTACGTGACATCACCAGTGGTGCCGAGGTTCTCATTGAACGCACCATACTGATCGCCAAGTGCAGCGGAATCGGTATCGGAAGCGGTGTAAAGTATGACCGATTCGACATCTAACTGGCGCAAGGCATCCAGGTAGGCAAGCCGCGCTCTTCCGAGTTCATAGTAGTTCAATTGCCGCTGAACAAGGTCTGGGTCATCTACCATGCCCAGGAGCACAGGGTTGATGCCAGCCTCGCAAATGGTGATCCGAGTTTTTGAACATTCGGGTGCCACGATCTCGTCGCGGATTTGGTTGATACGGTAGGCAATGCAGTTTTTGTCTTCACTACCCTCCAAGCGTAGGTCTCGGCCCCACACGGCGCGCTCTGCGTAGAGAGCCGCTCCAAGCGCGATGTTGGCGTCTTCAAGGCTGTAATAGCAGTTGAGTCCCCAACTGGGTTCTACGGTTGCAGCAACGGCGTCCATCCAAGCGGTTGCATCAACGTCGAAAGTTTCCAGTTCTTCATATAGTCCGTTCGTGGACTGATCAATCATCTTGGCGGTAAAGCCTGGAGCAATGACTTTGAGGCACTGGAAGTCAAGTTGGGGGACTTCCACGTTGAGATAGTCGTTGATGGTGTCGTAGGCACCAGACGCTCCGGGGTCATTTGAGAAGGAGTCCCAGGTGCCGATAGGGAGTGTAGGAAGCGCAGGCCAGTAACTCTCCGTTTCGGCGGGAGCACCAGCACCGCCACGGGCTGGCTCATTCCAGATTTCCACCTTGCAATATTCAAAGGGATCGAGTCCTGCAGCTCGGTATCGGCCCACCATTAATTCTATGGCTTGATTCTTGATATCTGCGGCGGCGTTTACGAGGGCGTTTGCTGTTCCGATGGGGGGGCGTTTGTTATAGGGCCAATCTCCAACTGTGCCCGCCAGCGTGTGCCAGGCAGGAATATTGGGAGGGCCATCACCTCCGATTCCAAGTTGACACTTCAACTTTGCGGAGATGAGCAGATCAAGGATTCGATTGAGATTGTCGAAGTTTGGGGAGGCTGGGTTTAGGGCAACTCCATCGCCACCCTCATCGGAGAACCCAATCCCAACTCGCACGCCCGCGAACATTTTTCGCGAGGCGATCCACGAGACTTCAAGCCCCCAGCGGACGCTGTTGACGGTACTTGCAGATGCCATTCGGCACCAGAGTTCGGCTGCCACACTTCATTATATTACAGAAATTGTAAAAGTGCGATTACTTCATGAATGTGATTACGTGGGTTCGTCCGTCCCGTGATGAACCATCTAGAGGCAGGCGTCGGGCGAGGTTCGGCTAACGCTTCTGGAGAAGCGAGTGGGGGAGGTATGTCGGTGAGTCGGACGGATATGACTGATCAGACAGGTCAGACAGATTAGCCAGATCAGACAGTGCGGACAAATCAGACAGATCGGGCAGATCGGACAAGATTAGGTCAGATCAGACAGGGCGGACAGTTCCAGCAGATCGGCCCGACTCACCGACTTCACTCTATCTTGACCTGTCGGCGATGTTGCGGCGGATCATCGCGTCGGCGATTTCGTCGCCAGTGGGGTTATAGGTTCCCGCTTCGATCCTTGCCTTCAAGTCTGCGATCATCTGCTCTCGGTCAGGCATGTCGATAATGCGCTCGGTTAGACGCTTGATCAGCCGCTCATCTTCGGGCTTGCGCTTGTAGCCTTCCATGCGATTGGCGAGATCTTCGCCAAGCAGCGTACGAATCTGTTCATCTGAAATCCTCATTGTTGTTGCTCCTGCAACCGATCCCAGACAGGTAACCCGGCCATCTGATTGCCCAGATCCGTAGGCTTTGCGTGATCGGAGTCGCCTCCGTCGTGCCTTTTTCTGCCGTTTTCCGGCTTCTGGTTTAGATTATCGGCAGGATGTTTGAGAATCCTCAGGGGCTTTTTCAGGAATTTTGGAGTTTTTGAAAGTGGGACGGATTGGACAGATGGGACGGTCAGCGTCAGACCAGCCCCACTGCCGAAGCCAACGCGATCACGATCGACGAGCCGGCGATGACGAAGAAGATGCCGCTGTTCCAGATTCGGAGCCACACGGGGGCTGGGCCCGAGGGGTGCTCGCGATACTTTTTGAGCA
>CALMEF010000088.1 GCA_937862825.1 uncultured Armatimonadota bacterium | reverse complement strand
TTCGGCTGTTCGAGGAATGCCTTTAAGTCCAAGCATAGCGCTCATCGCGCCTTCGTTCATGCTCCCGCCCTTCGTTAATGAAGTGTCCTCGCAGTGGCACATGATAGGGAGATCGAGTTGAACGCACATCTCCATGGCTTGGGTCATGACGACGGCGTTTTGTAGCGGGTACTCCTCATCGCTTACGGCGACGACTCCCGCCTTCTTGAGCGCAGCAAGATCGGTCAACTGCTCGCCGCGCATTCCGACGGTGAGCGCACCGACTGGGGCGACGAATACGCCACCCGCTTCGGGGCTTGCGGCTCGGTCGAGGATGAAGTCAATTAGGGCGGGATTGTCCAACGGCGGGTTCGTGTTGGGCATGCAGCAGATCGTCGTAAACCCACCAGCGGCCGCCGCTTGCGTGCCGCTCAGGATGGTTTCCTTGTCTTCTTCGCCAGGCTCGCGCAGGTGAACATGGGGATCAACCAGTCCCGGAGTGATCCAGAGTCCTTTACAGTCAATGATCTCCTCAGCGCCCGAGGTGTCCACTTTCTTGCCGACCTCAACGATCTGGTCGTACTCGATGACGACGCTACCTGTGATGTCCAGGTCTTGGGATGGATCGAGAATGCGACCGTTTTGGAGGACTGTTTTCATGCTTTCACCTTGGACTTGCCTTTTGCTTTTTCGGCCTTTGATTCTGCCTTGACTCCGCCTCCGAAGCACCAGTAGAGGGAGGCCATTCGGACGAAGATGCCGTTTTCGATCTGCCCGGTTATCACCGACTGGTCCGAATCTGCTGCCATGTCGTCGAGTTCAACACCGCGGTTGATCGGCCCTGGATGCATGATCAGGGCGTCTGGGGCCGCGTACCGTATCGTTTCCCTGTTGATTTGGTACAACTTTGCGTACTCGCCGATTGAACTGATGAGCCCATCGGTCATTCGCTCTTTTTGGAGCCTTAAGCAGATCACTACGTCCGCACCGTCGATTCCTGCGGCGAGGTCGTAGAAGACTTCTCCAGGAAGCATGCCCGTCACTTTGGGCATGAGCGTTCGAGGGCCAACTAATCGGACGTTAGCGCCCAGCTTGTGGAGCAGCCACGCGTTTGAGCGAGCCACTCTGGAGTGCTCAACATCGCCCACGATGGCGATATTGAGACCCTTGATGTGCCCTTTGCGCTCTAGAATGGTCAGAGCATCGCCCAAGGCTTGAGTTGGGTGTTCATGCTGGCCGTCACCGGCGTTCAAGACCGGGCCTCCGAAGAACTTGGCTGCCAAGTTGCACGCCCCGCTCATTCGGTGGCGCATAACTAGGCCGTTTAGGCGTTCGTACCGCAGTGTGAGGATGGTGTCCTTCAGCGTTTCGCCTTTGCTCATCGAACTTGCGCTGGTGTGGAAACTAGCCGTTTTGACTCCAAGATAGTGAGCAGCCTGTTCAAAGGACACTCGGGTGCGCGTTGAGTTCTCAAAAAAGAGGATCCCGAGAACGACACCATTCATCGCTGGCAGGCTTTCCTGCTTGATAACGCGGTGTTTGAACTCAGCCCCCAGGGCTAGGAGTTCGTCAATCTGGTCCCGTTCGAGGTGGCGGATGGCGAGGAGGTGTCGGGTCATGACGCTCGCCAACCATTTTGACTGATCGAAGGTGTGGATTACTTGTTAAGCGACTGGCCGCGGGGGTTCTACCGCTTCGGCGTCTCGTTGACCCATGATTCCGCGGAGGCGGAACACTCGCTGTTCGAGTGGCGGATGCGTGCTGAACAGCGACTTCGCTCGATCTTCAATCGGCTTAAAAGGATTGACGATGTACATGTGCTGGGTGGCTCGATTAGCTGCTTCCAGAACGTCGTGGTCGTGGGAGATCTTCTCAAGTGCGCTTGCCAGTCCCTCTGGGTAGCGGGTCATGTGCGCTGCGGTGGCGTCGGCCAAGAACTCCCGTTGGCGGCTGACGGCCATCTCAAGCAACTTCGCGAACAGCGGCGCGAGAATCGACAGCACTACGGCAAAGACCAGGAAGATGATCTGCGCTTGATCGTTCTTACTCTTGCGACCGCCTCCGCCCCTGAGAAATCGCCAGAACATATCCGCCAGGAGAGGAATCAGCCCAGCGACCATGGCCAGAGTCGTCATTAGGCGAATATCATAGTTGCGAATGTGAGCCATTTCGTGCGCCATCACGCCCTGCAACTCGTCTCGGTTCAACTTGTTGATGAGCCCGGACGTGAAGCAAACCACACCGTTCTTCGGGTCGGTTCCGGTTGCGAACGCGTTGGGTGCCGAGTCGTCAATCACATACAACTTCGGCATCGGCATGCCTGCGGCGATCGCCATTTCCTCACCGACATTTCTGAGGACTCTATCCTCTTGCGGATTTGCTTCGCGTGCGCCTGAGACTGAGAGGACAATGCCGGGGCCAGCGACCCGTGCAACCAACGCGACGATCAGGCCAAGACCGGTGGCGCCTGCGGTTCCGGCCCACCAAAAGTCCGGTTCTACGGAACCCGCGATCGCGGTTCCCATGGCGGCGAGGAGCAACACGATTAGGAACGCGTAAAAGGCGCTCGCTCGCTTGTTGGCGGCAATCTGTTCGTGTAAGGTCTCTCTCATCCTCAGAGTTCAGCAAGATAATACGCGGAAAGGGCGAACCAGGTTTGACCGGGGCGCCCGCGACCCGAACCCTCCGGGTATCCTCTTTTCACCTCGGGCGGTTGGCACAGTGGTAGCGCGCTTCGTTCACACCGAAGAGGTCACAGGTTCAAGTCCTGTACCGCCCACCAAATTCAGTGTGGTTCGTTTACATTTTGCGCAGTGAATCAACCGGTCGATTCTATGTGGGTCACACGAATTTCTTGGATCGCAGACTTCCTGAGCACAATTCCGGGCAGACTCCCTCAACACGTACCCACGGGCCGTGGATATTAAGCCCATTCCGAAAACTTTGAAACCAAGGCGGAGGCCTGTGCCAGGGAGCGACAAATCAAGTCTTGGAAGTTCCGGCGGTCGATTCAAGATCTCATTGACGAGATGAGGTGATGTCTCGAGTTCGTTCCGGACACATGGGTGACACCTCATTAGTGGTGCCACTGCAAGTTCACAGCTTCCTGTTCTGTGTCCCGATTTCGTTTTCACTCGCGTTCGACCGGTTCGCCACTTCCGTGGACTTCGTAGTACATGTTGAGCCCATTGACCGGCGCGTACCTTGTGGTGGGCCCTTGTTGACCGGAAAGGGTTGTCATAACGAGCATCGCCGAATGGATGCAGTCTTCATGTTTCATTTCTCGCGTGGGGAGATAGCGTTGAATCGAGCTCCTTGTAGCTCATTTCCATGCCTTCGGTCATTCCAGTTGACATCGCCGCGTCTCGGCCTGATTTCGAGGCGAACAAGATTGAAGTCTCTACGTTCGTCATTCCGTTCGTCTCGGTGAAGGTGACTGTGACAATCGAGGGCCCATCTCCCATAGATCCACCCATATCTCCTGGGTCGTAGACCTGCGTATGGACGATCTTCGAAAGCATTATGGCCTCCAGAATTTCTCCCGTGAACCCAAACTCCTGGTCGATCTCGTCATTCCGCCAGCGCCAGCGATACGTGCCACCCACTTGTATTGTCATCTCGCACACCGGCATTGACCACCCAGGCATGGCCGTTAACCATCGACGCATCAACTCGGGTTCTGTGTACGCCCGCCACACCAGATCTGCCGGCGCATCAAAGCTCCGCTTCACCAGCACTTCTCGATCGGACGGTGTGCTTACTTCTGCCTGTTTCATTTCCTTCGTTCCTCTTGCTGTGTTTGCTTCAACTCGACGAGTAACACGTCGAGTCGCTCGTAGTTGTTTTCCCAAATTGCTTGCACTTGGTGCAACCAATCCGTGACCACCTTCAATTGCCCCGTTTCCAGCTTGCAGGGCCGCGACTGGGCGACACGACTGCGAGAAATCAGCCCTGCCGATTCCAGCACCTTCAGATGCGATGAGATCGTAGGTTGGGTCAACGAGAAGAGGCCGACAAGTTCGGAAACGGATGCCTCGCCGCGAGCCAAGTGCAGCACGATTCCACGTCGTGTGGGGTCGGCAAGGGCAGTAATCGCTTGGTCAAGTCTATCCACAAAAGATAGTATAACATCTATATAAATCATTATCGATATATCTATCCAGATAATGCCGAGAAACGTGACAGAATCAGCTCAAGGTGCACGTCAGAGGGAGCGCAACGGCGTGGTGCACCGAGAGCGAACGCGTTGCTCGCTATGCCTTGGCAAATGTTTGCTCGTGGAGGGTTCCCTGTATTTTTGATAGTTTTGCTGAGTGCGCGGGCGCTGTGCCCCAGTCTCTTGCCAACATCCCGCATTTGTGGTGCATGATAAATGCGTGATTCGTGATACTAAATCTAACTTTTTGAAATTCTCAATGTTCGGACTTGTGGTGCTCATGGCACCGTCGGCCGCTCGTGCAAATCTCATTAGCAACGGTAGCTTTGAGTCTTATGGTGGTTCGGGATTCAACAGCAATATTGGTGCCGGCATCACTGATTGGACCATTTCAGGTGGGGGCATCGACATCGTTGACCAATCATTTTGGATGGCCGCCGAAGGAGAAACTTCCATCACGCTTGGCTGGGTGGGCCCGGCGACGATCTCGCAAACAGTGGTCACAACGGCAGGACAGGCTTACGATCTCAGTTCCTTTATGGCAGCAGAGATTTTTGGAGGATCGGCGCTACGGACCATGGACGTGCTTTGGAACGGCAATATTGTGGGCACGCCTTCGTTTGCTTATACCGGTCAAGGGCCAAATAATATGGGGTGGACCCAGAACAACATCTTAGTAGTTGGCACGGGGAGCGATCTTGTCGAGTTCCGAAGCACGACCTTCGACCAAGCAAATTACGGACCTGCCCTCGATGGCGTCCAATTGAACGCTGTTCCTGAACCTGCAACCATTGCCGTGCTCGGGCTCGGAATCTTGGTGCTGTCGCGCAAGCGTAAGTAACTCCGCCATCTTGGCTTTGTTCCGTGCGGTCTGTCAAGCACAGGGATTTGCGCTCATCGCTTCGAAAATTCTGCCTCGACTACAAAGATCGGGATTATTGCGGGCGCCTATCAGAGGTTGCCGGTGTGATCCTATCCGCGTAGACCAAGCGTCCTTGCCTACGGACAATGTACGAGCGTCGACGCACACCCCCGATTCCGCATCCTGAGTTTCGTGCTCGTGTCATTCAGCATGTGTGCTGGACGGCTGCCATTGTGGCGGCTTCGATCGCGATTGGGATTCTCGGCTACCACTATATCGCTGGAATGCCGTGGATTGACTCGCTCCTTAACGCCTCGATGATCCTGGGAGGAATGGGCCCGGTGGACGTACTGCCGAACGACGCGGCCAAGGTTTTCGCCTCACTTTATGCTCTCTTCTCAGGAATCGTTTTTATCGGCGTTTCCGGTTTGCTAATCGCGCCGTTCGCCCATCGGCTTCTGCACCGGTTCCACTGGGAAGACGATTCAAAAGAGTAGCAGGGCTCGCCTAACAAGGCATGTCGGAACGGCACCAAGACATTGAAACCGTCCCGCAGTGACCCAGCGAACACCAAGCGCCTCCCGCGCAGAGACATCTCGGAGGGGTTAGCCTCTATCTCATACTGCCGAGAAGGTCGTCGAGTTGGTTGCGTGCCTCGGGTCAGTCGATAGTATCCACCTTCTATTCGGTACCGTCGTCTTTAGGTCTTTGCTTGAGTCGCTGAATGATCTCAGCGAGATTCGACTTTTTGGTTATGATCGCGACACACGTCACTTCGGGAGGGACATCGAGCATCGATCGGTCTGAGATGAAGGTCGCGAAATCGGTGATGCTCTCTAGCCCCAGCGAAGGTATGTTTTTGTTGGATGAATCGCGGAAGTCACCACGGAAGAAATCGTCGCTTCCACCATCATTCTCAAACCGAGTCCAGCCGTTGGCGACGAGCTCTTCAACCATTGCCGCTTGCACTTGCTTCGGATTCGCTTTGAAGGCGTAGCTGACCATGTCTCTCGACGCTCCATCACGAAATCGTTCGGTGGTTGGGTCCGTCTTCAGAGGAAATGGAACCGGCTGACCGTCGAACCGAGCAATGAATGTGTAGGCCTTCGGGAGTCGAATCCAACTGAAAGTACAAATCAGAGCGATAACAACCACCACGCAAATTCCGCCCAGGACTCTCCGCTGGCGTCTGCGACGATTGGCCACGGAAGTTGTCCTCATTTGCCTCCTTTCCTCATCGCATACTGGCGAGAAGGTCGTCGAGTTGATTTAGCACCTCAGTTAGTGCGCCTGTCGAGCCTGTGTCGACTGCGTCCGCGGATGGGTACAGGTCATGGACCACCACACGGGTTTTGCCGTCGGTTTCCTCAAAGGTCACCGTGGTTACCTGGCCGTCGTCGCCCTCCTCGTTCGTCCACACGAGGCGGGAGTGGGGCAATACTTCCAGGTACGTGCCGAAGAACTCCATGGTTGCTCCCTCGTGGAGGAACGCTAGGCGATACTGTCCGCCAACGCGCACGTCCAGTTCGCAGGAGTGCAGGTTCAACCCAAACGATTTGGGTACCCACCACTGCCTGAAAAGTTCCGCTTTGGTCCAAGCCTCCCACACGAGATGTGCGGGTGCGTTGACGGTTCGGGTGACGACGATCTCACGATCTGACGGTCGCTCGACCGTTGTTTCATTTTGCTGGTTCATTTTCATGTGCTTTCCTTGCGTTTCCAAAATTGCACTCCGGGCTGGAAGCCCGCGCTACGACTGCCTCGGGCCGGGCCATGCGGGCGAGCCGAAACCGAAGATGCGGTTTGGGTGCGGAGCGTCGTAGGGTTCGCCGCCATCAAGGCCGAGGTCGAAGTGCAGCATGGTCATCTGGCCACTCTTGCTGACGATGTGTTGCGCCATGTGGAAGAGATAGCCGCGAATGGATCGGCTCTGTCCGTCCGGGGTGTGCCTCAGTTCGTCCATCGATTGCGGGCCGAGGGATCGAATGAGGTCTCTCCACGCCTCTTTCTCGCTCTCGAGCCACTCCAACATTTGGGTGCGGTCCTGCGGAGGGTCGAGAACGGCAACTTGGGTTTTGGGATCAAGAACCGAAATACACTGTCGATCGCACTGTAACCAGATCCACGAGTGCTCGCATATCTCACGAGCGGTAGGCGTGCGTTCGGAGAAACTCCAGTTCCACTTGTCCTCTGGGATTTCGCTCGCTCGGCGGATGATTCCGCCGATGAACCCGCAGATTAGCTGCTCGAACACCTCGATCTCGCTTGACGGGAAGCCCGGGTTTCCGCTTGTGGCGCTGCTACTCATTTGTCTTCTCCTTCCGCTTCAACTCCTCGACCACCTTGTCTAACTCGTTGAATCGCGCGGCCCACAGTTGGCGATATCCTTCGATCCATGCCGCCTCATCGTCCATGGCACGCTGCCCGAGGCGACAGGTTCTTACCCGGCCCACCTTTTCAGTGCGAACGAGCCCGGCCTGCTCCAAGACGCTCACGTGCTTCTTCATGCCTGTTAGGGTCATATGGAACCTCTCGGCCAGGGCAGAAATTGAGGCGTCCGCGCGGGCGAGTTGTTCCAAAACGCCGCGGCGGGTGGCGTCTGATAGCGCGCCGAACGTGGTATCGAATTGGTTTGGACAATACTGCACCATATGGTTCAGTATATCACATCCTCGTGCGAGCCGAGTAACGAATTGAGTCCATCACCGTCAAACGGGATATGACTGCCGCACTCGCACTCGTTTTCTTAACCCAGGACTTGATTGGTGACGTTACTAAGGCAGAGTTCCTAAACCTAGTTCGCTCGGCGGGCTTTCAAGTAACTGACAGCACCTGGCAACATGGAGCCAGCATAAGCGACGGCAAAGCATCGGCTCAGTTACGTATCTGGTACTTCGAAAACGCTGGCGGCTTGACTGCAGTAAGAGATGTTTCGGGCACTAATGAGTTTGAATTGCCGAAAACACTTAGCCAAGAAGACCTCGCCAAGTGGCAAAAGTCCTCAAACCTGGAGAGCCTGGGTCTCCGAACCTATCTTGGCGGGCGAGTCGTTGTGCAAGCCTATTTGGCGACCCAGAATACGTCGCGAGCCAGCCTCAAGCGAGTGATCGGGGATTACCTTGCAGGAGTCAAACTTGTTGGCGATTTCGTGGCCACGCGAGGTGGCAAGCCCGCTACCACGGAAGGCACCATTGGCAGTGCGCCGCTCAATCTAAACGATCGCCTCACGGTTGTCGACTCGCGCGACTTCGATTATCTAAGGGTGACTCTCAAGTGGGGGGAAGCGGTTGACGCCGGCGGTGGCAAAGGGTGGATGACAGGCGGCCAACCGTTCGGTGTACCAGTTATCTTCAACGGCTTCATTGGACGAACGGGTTTTGACCTGATTTGGATGGGACAGGTCAAGGACGAAGCAAAGCGGGAGCGGATTCGGGAGTTGACCAAAGACTGGCACTATTCACTGATTCAAGATCCATTTGTGAATCTTTCTGAAAGGGTCGAAACCGACAAGGGAATAACGGTCGGTCAGATCATTGATAAGGTTGAGAAGTTTGCGCGAAAGATCAAGGACCTGGGGCTATAGTCGGGTCGCTTTGATTAGTCCTTCATCCCGAGGGGTCGTGTTTCACTCGGGCTCGACCAATGGCTGACACAGGAACCAGCCCTACTTAAGCAGGTCCTTCACCACGTGCCCATGTACGTCGGTCAGGCGGAACTCGCGGCCCTGGTACTTGTAGGTCAACTTCGTGTGGTCGATGCCGAGTTGGTGCAGGATCGTCGCGTTGAGGTCGTGCACATGGACTGCTCCGGGCGTGAACGAGTCCAAACTGGGGTCGATGATTGCTCCTGAGGAGTCCACGATGTTGTATCCAAAGTCGTCTGTTTGGCCGTAGATCATGCCTGGCTTTACCCCTCCACCCGCCATCCAGATCGTGTAGGCCCGAGGGTGATGGTCCCGGCCGTAATTGGTTTGGGAAAGTGGGCCTTGGCAGTAAACCGTTCGGCCAAACTCTCCGGCCCAAACGACCAACGTGTCCTCCAACATACCCGTCCGTTTCAAGTCTTTGATAAGGGCAGCACAGCCTTGGTCAACGTCCTTGGCCTGGGTGGGAATGTCGACCGCCAGGTCGCTGTGCATGTCCCATCCGCGCTGAAAGATTTGAATAAATCGAACTCCGCGCTGGGCCATTCGCCGCGCCAGGAGGCAGTTTGACGCAAACGTTCCGGGTTCGCGTGAAGCGGGACCGTAGAGCTCGAACGTCTCGTTCGGTTCTTTGCTCAGGTCCATTAAGTCGGGCACGCTCGCTTGCAACTGATACGCCAGTTCGTACTGCTTGATTCGGGCGGCAATCTCAGGATCGCCGAACTGGGTGAGCGCATCTTGGTTCAGGGCAGCAACCGAATCCAACATGGTCCTGCGAGTCTTGCGATCAAGTCCTTCTGGATCGCGCAAGAACAGGACAGGGTCGCCCTGCTGTCTGAACGCAGTTCCTTGGTGATGGCTCGGCAGGAAGCCCGAACCCCAAAGCCGTGGATAGACAGCCTGGTTGGGTTTGCCGGAAGTGACCTTGCTGTGCAAAACGACGAAGGTCGGCAGATTCTCGTTCATTGAGCCCAGCCCGTAACTGAGCCATGCTCCGAGCGACGGCCTGCCGGGAATCTGGCTTCCGGTCTGTAAATACGTGGTGGCAGGATCGTGATTGATCGCCTCCGTCCACATTGACTTCACGATGCAGGGTTCTTTTACGACCTCCGCCGTGTGGGGTAGGAGTTCCCTCACCCAAACGCCTTCGTTGCCGTTGTCGTGCTGGTTGAACTTGAAGATGGAAGGCGCGACCGGGAATCGTTGCTGGTCGCGGGTCATTGTGGTCACGCGTTGCCCACGGCGTACTTCATCTGGCAAGTCGGCGTTGTACAGGTCGCGCAGTTTGGGCTTGTACTCCCAGAGGTCTAACTGGCTTGGGCCGCCACTCATGAAGAGGAAGATCACGCGCTTGGCCTTGGGCGCGATGCTGGAGATGGCCGCTTGACTTTCGGACGCCGAGGAGAGTCCCGCGAGTCCGCCCAACCCGCTGACGGCTAAGAGGCGACTGAGCGCCGCGGTTCCGACTCCGCAAGCCGTCCGCCCAAACAGTTGGCGGCGCGTCATCAGCAGTTCAGATTCTCGTAGCGGGTCCATGGTTTTAGTGCAAGGTAAGAAACTCGTCGGTGTTCATGAGGGTGGAACAGATCAGCATCCATGCGGCGTGTTCGACCGGGTCTAGAGAGGGGGACGGGGGAGACTCGCCCACCGCAACCAACTTTCGGGCCGCATCGGGGTCCTTTCGATATTGCTGCAAGAATGAGTCCAGCGCCTTAGTCAATATTTGTCGCTCGTTCTTTCTTGGTTGTCGCCCCAATGCAATGCTCACAGCCTCGAGAAGCCGCCGATCTTTGCTTTGGTATCGGGAAATGACGACCGCGGCCATCGTTCGCGCGGCCTCCAAGAAGGTCGGATCGTTTTGCAGGGTTAGGGCCTGCAATGGGGTGTTGGTAATGGGTCGCCTCACCACACATGTGTCCCGGAGCGGCGCATCAAATGTGGTCATTGAAGGCGGCGGTGCCGTGCGTTTCCAGAACATGTAGAGGCTTCGGCGATAGAGGCTGGAGCCACTGTCTTGCTTGTAGGCAAAGGTTCCGCTGGCCGGGTCAGTTGAGGTTTCCCAGATTCCCGCTGGCTGGTAGGGCTTTACGCCGCGCCCTCCCACTTCGCGAACCAGCAGGTGACCCGCATACAGCGCTTTGTCTCGGATGACTTCAGCATCAAGCCTAAAGCGCGGGCCTCTTGATGCCAAGCGGTTTTCGGGATCTTTGGCGATCTTTGCCTGCGATGTTCTTGAACTTTGCCTGAAGGCGGAAGACGTCACGGCCAGACGGTGAAGTCGCTTCAGGCTCCAATTGTTCTTCGTTAGGCTGACCGACAAATAATCGAGCAACGGCATATTGATCGGCCACTCGCCTTGGTTTCCGAAATCTTCCGAGGTCTTCACGAGACCCGTGCCGAAATGCTGTTGCCACAGGCGGTTGACATACACCCGTGCCACCAACGGATTTGCGGGTGAGGTGAGCCACTTCGCCAGCCCCAATCGGTTTGGCGGGGATGGTCGGGTGACGGCTCCCAATGCTCGAGGAACCGATCGCCCGACCTCTTCGCCCATTTGATCGTAGAGGCCGCGCTTCAGGATGTGCGCAGGCCGAGGTTTCGGCAACTCTTGTGCGATCAGGCTCTGCGGAATCTCTGCTTGAAGGGCCGTACGTTTGCTCAGCGCCTGCTGGTAACGGAGTTGCTCCGAACTGGTTGTGTCGGATGATAGGTAAGCCTCTTTGAGCTTGCGTTGTGCAAGTGGCGAGCCCGGCTCCTTGTCGTAGGCCTCTAGGACCTGCTGAGCCTGTACTCCGCGAGTGTCCAAACTCCTCACGTTGACGCCATCGGGTGCTCCGCCGTTCGTGACCTTCAGAAGGATTTCGTTCTCTCCCAACTTGAAGTCTGCTGAGACAGTATCCACCGGATCGAGCCCGCGGGTGACTTTGTTTGCGTGCACCAGTTTGCCGTTTACCCAGACCTTTAGGCCGTCATCGCTGGAGATCGCGAACTGTAGCTTGGACGCTTTGGAGAGTGTCACCCGTGCCCTCAGGTAGACCGATGCGTTGTCTTTGCCCACGACGGAGGCGTAAGATTTTCCTATCTCCAACGCAAACGGTTTCCAAGTCGTTGGCTTGTCGTCTTGGTCGAAGGCCGTATCGAAGGAGGTTCGGGTGAAAGTCTCGCTGATTTCCCAGTTTGGTGACCCGACAATTGTAGATCGTAAGGACCTCAACTGTGCACTGGCTTGCTTCAAGTCCACGCTCCGCACGGTGTCTTCGATCACTTGATTGAGCGCAGTCAGGCTCCTTTGTTGCTCCGGCGAGGGGGCAAAGATGACGGGGGGTGGAAACGTGATGTTTCCATCTAGAGGATTGTCTGCGGTGCTGTTGAAGTAGGCGTAGAGTCCGTAATACTCCTTCTGAGAGATCGGATCGTTTTTATGGTCGTGGCACCTGGCGCATCCGATGGTGAGGCCAAGCATGACGGTTCCGGTCGTTTCTAGCCGGTCAAAGGTGTTGCGAGCCAGGAACTCCTCTTCAATAGCACCGCCTTCGTTGGAGGTGAGGTTCATGCGAACGTAGCCGGTCGCCACGAGTTGCTCCTGGGTTGGGTTTGGCATCAGGTCGCCAGCGAGTTGCCACTCGATGAACTTGTTTAGGGGAAGGTCTTGGTTGAACGCGCGCACGACCCAATCGCGGTAGGGATAAATGCCTCTTTCGTTGTCGAGTTGCAACCCGTGAGTGTCTCCGTAACGAACCGCATCGAGCCAGTATCGAGCCTGGTGCTCACCGTATTCAGGCAGGGCCAGCAACTTGTCCACGTAGCGTTCGTAGGCATCGGGACGCTTGTCAAGCAGAAAATTCGAGAGCAGGTCTTTTGACGGCGGCAGGCCGATGAGCGCCAGGGCTGCTCGCTGGGCCAGCGTCTCCTTGTCCGACTCGGGCTCTGGTCGAAGATCGGATTTGTCTAATTGATAAAGAACAAACCTGTCGATAAGGTTGTTGCACCAACCAGGGTTGCTCACTGGAGGCAGCTTCGGCATCACCGGTGGAACAAACGACCAGTGCTTCTCGTAATGTGCGCCCTGGGCAATCCACGCTCGTAACGTCGCGATCTCATCGGGGGTGAGCGGCTTGGATCCCGAGTCGGACGGCGGCATGCGAAGGTCCGGATCGGTGGCCGAAACCCTCTTGATCAGGAGCGAGTTTTCAGGCTTACCGGGCACGATTGCGCCGTGTTCAGTGGCACTCTCAAACGTGTCTAGCCTTAGTCCGGCAGCGAGCGTTGCGGCGTCTGGACCGTGACACTTGAAGCAATGCTGGCTCAGAATCGGTCGCACGTCACGACCAAAAATGACCTCGCGCTTTGTTTGGGGGGTTTGCGTTGTCGCGGAGGCCGCGATCAACGTGGCCGCCGACAATGCGAGCGAGAGAGCCTGGTGCCTCATCAAGAAACCATAGGTTACCAGCGAGTTTGGATGGCGGAACCGAAGCGTGCGGAGGTGTATCCACGTTTGTGTGTTTCGGAACCAACTGCACCGATAATCCCAAGCATGGGATTCCGCCGATTCGCAAGCACGATGCTGGCACTGGGGCCGGTCATCATGCTCTTGAGCCTCGGCGTCTATTCAAGGACATACGTTGATCCCTTTTCGATTGAACTTGATCCGAGAGTCAGCACCGATGCGGTGAGAACCTATTCGCCCCTCGTTGCCGCCGTTCGCAAATCTAGCGATCAAAGCGATTGGGAGGCCATAGCCAAACGTTGGATCGCAGCACATGGGTCTGGACTACTTGAGGACTTGAGACCCGCAGCAAGCGATGACACGTTCCAGCGGGGAGCAAAAGCCAAAATCCGTGCCGCCCAAGAGGTCGTTCGTGAGCACCTTTCCCATCGGGCTCGGTTGCTCTCGCTTCGTGGAAATCACGACGAGGCTGTCCGCAAGTTCATCTTGGCCATTTGTGTTTTGGACATCATGAAAACGTCCGAAACGGTGATCGTCGGCTACAACGCGGCGCAGCAAAAGAGCCTTCTTCGTCAGATGAGTCAGTCCCTCTTCAAGGCGTCACCCACGGTTCGCGATTTCGCGATGTCCAAACTCAAAGAGTCGCTTCACCATCAGCCGACCGACCAGGAACTGAAAGACTTGGCTATGTTTGAGTTCGACGTACGCACTGGCGAGAAGAAGCGATGGGGCCGGCCAACGATGGCACCCAGGCAAATGGAGTTGATTTCGGAGAGTATCGCGATCGGCAACAAACTCAAGAGGAACGAACTCTGGTCGCCAGAAGCGGAAGACCTGGGGCGAGAATTGAAAGTGGCTCTCCACCATCAACGTCAAGTCACGGAAATGATGAAGAGCCTGGCAGCAGGGAAGCCTATTTCGACGAAATCCAGAGAACCCCTGAACGTTGGTCAATCATACTCCTCGAGCCCAGCACCTGACGAACGTCGTCAACTGGGGAAGCACTCTCCAACGTCCATGTAAGTACGCCGAAGTCACCGTCACCTTCAAGCACTACCGGAACTCCGTGTTTGTCGGCAATGGCCATTGCAAACTGGTCAACGGTTCCAGATCCGTCTTTGTTCACCTCGCGCTTCGATCCAGGAAGTGCAATCTTTATGGTATGGGCTGAGCCTTCAATCTTCAGGGTCAGAATCTGCGCGGTCTCGTTTCGGTTGACGAGGTTTTGGGTATAGCCGCTACGTCCGATCTCGGTGGACTCAAGGCTGCTTCCATCAACGAGTTCAACGTCAAGACTTCGTTCCGATGACTCACCAGGGATGGTCACCTTGACGCCATCAACGGTCTCGACGATCGAGATGGCAGGCTCTCCAAGGACAAGCGGACCCGCTCCAAAAACGCCCAACTGCTTGGACGCAAAGAAACCGATGAAAGCAAATGCCGCAAGGCCAGCAACCGCATAGCCACGAACCCACGACAGCCAACCCGGTTTGGATTCAGACCGGGTTTCCAGAAGGTGTCGATCCAGTCGAGCCGAAATTCGATCATGAAGATCGAAGTCCGGCTCCGGTACTTCGGCCTTGAGAACCTCAAGTTGCGACATCGTGCGCTCGAACGCACGATATTCGGCTTGTAACTGCGCGTCCCCATTGAGGTGAGCCTCAAACTGTTGCTTCAAACCGCGATCAAGAGTTCCCTCGTGATACGCGGAGAAGTATTCTCGCGCTTTTGCCAAATTCATCCGTTATTAATCTCCGTTTCGTTGGACTTCAGCCCAGTTTGAAAAGTTCCTCATCTGGAACAAGTTCTTCGCGCAAAGATAATCGCGCCCGATTAAGCCGGCTCTTGACGGTGCCGATCGGGAGGTCCAGAGCCTCCGCAATTTCCTCGTAGGAGAGCATCTCACCGTGGTACATGACGATCATGGCTTGTTGATACTCGGGAAGTCGAGTTACCGCGTCTTGAACCGAACGCTCTCGCTCGCGTCGCTCCAGTTCCTCGTGGGGCGTCGGGCCGTCGTCCTCAATCTGCCGCTCGAACTCGCCTTCATCGGTTTGCATCACCGACTCAAGGCTGGTCGCTTGTCGATTCTTCTCTCGCTTCTTCATGTCCAAGAAGCAGTTCGTGAGAATCCGGTAGAGCCACGTGGTAAAGGCACTGTTGCCCTTAAAGTTCTTGACGGCGGTGAAGACCCGGATGAAGGCATCGGAGACGATGTCGGCGGCCTCTTCCGGGTTTGAAGTCAATCGAAACGCGTATTGATAGGCCCGCTTTTCATGCTTGCGGATAAGTTGGTCAAACGCGTCTCGGTCCCCCTTTTTCGCACGCTCAACCAACACATTGTCTTCTATTCCGCTCATGAGACAATTGCTTTCGGGGCTGTTGAGACGGCGTCCTCCATCGCTCGCTGTTCTTCTTGGCTGAGAGTGCGCTCGGTTCGACCTCGGGTGATTGGTTTGCAGTACACGCGGCACTCGTTTCGGCCTAGTAGGCTCGTGATGATCGCTCCGTCGCCGTTGTCATCGAAAAATGCCAGGGCGAAACTCTGGTTGCCGCCAACATCCTCAAAGGCGTCGAATCGAACGAGACCAACATGGCGAACGGCTTTGTCCAGGCGCATTTCCAGTTTGGACAAACGTCGCTCATCGTCATCAAGTTGGGCTTGAATGGCGTCTCGGTGTTGCAAATGCTCGTAGAGGAGCGACTCCAATGAGTCTCCTCGCTCGTCCTTCAGCAGGGTAGCCCATCGTTGGTTGACTCGCCGATTCGAGGCGGTCATTAGAGCTACCACGATGCCAAGGCCGATAATAAGGGCAAATTGAACTAAAATAAGGACATCGGCATGTTGAGCAATTTTCGTCAACAATCCACTCATGGTGTAGCAAACCCCGCCTAAAGCGCACTAGAGTATAGCGGAACCACAGAGTCGACATCCGAAACCAATATGGCAGCAAGCAAGAAAGTGAAGACAGGATTGAGCGTTGGGTTGCTCATTTTGCTTGGTCTTGCCGTGTTCTCCTACTTCAGTTTCACCACGGTTGTTGTCTCTGGAAACTCAATGGAGCCCACGTTTGCGAACGGTCGTCGGTTGCTGGCGAGCAGTGCCTACTTCCTGGTTGGCGGCATCAAGAAAAACGACATTGTCGTGATCAAGGGCACCAAAGGTGAGGAGTACATCATCAAACGCGTCTACCGCATGGAAGGCGAGAAGGTTGAGTGGGTTTTTGCTCCGGAGGACTACCCCGTCGATGGTCCCGAGTTTGTCGTGCCCAAGGGCACGGTCTTCGTGCTCGGGGATAACCGAGGCGTTTCCGAAGACAGTCGCAAATACGGCCCAGTTCCCCTCAGTCGAATCATTGGCAAGGTGGTTGTGCGTTGAGAAAGTTCCCTTCCGGGAAGTACGGCCGGCAGACGCTCACCTTCTATCCTGCGCCGTTTAGATCGCCCCTCCGGGCGTTCGCAGGCTTGGTGTTCCCTTGGAGGAATGACATGGTCCTTTGCTGCGACATTTTGGGTCGAGGATGGTGTGTCCCATCTGGACGAGTCGAACCTGACGAGGAGTCGATCGAAGCGGTAAGGCGGGAAGCGGTTGAGGAAGCAGGTGCTATCTTGGACCAACTTCAGTACATCGGAGCCTATCAGATTGTTGAGCGGGCGGAAACGCGTTGGGCAGATGTCTACACCGCTGGTGTTCTGGATCTCGTCGATATTCAACTTCCCGAAGAGTCACGCGGAAGGCGGTTCTTCACTCTAGATGAACTTCCTGGCACGTACCACATTTGGAACGAGTTGACTGAACAGGTGTTTCGGCACGCCCATGACGTTTTCTCGCGCCTGAAGAATTTCTAGCGTCGGATAGGGAAGAAAATGGAGGCGCCGAGCGGATTCGAACCGCTGAATGAGGGTTTTGCAGACCCTTCCCTTAGCCACTTGGGTACGGCGCCACGGGAGCAAAAGAATACCGCATCTTGCGGCTTCCCAGGTTCCTTTACCGGCGTCTACTTGAAGATTGGGCGATCCTGCCGATAATATGGAGCAACATTATGGGAGTTCCTTATGTTATCGAGCAGACGAACCGTGGCGAGCGAAGTTATGACCTATGGTCAAGGCTGCTCAAAGACCGAATTGTTTTCTTGGGCACCGAGGTTGACGACTACGTTGCGAACCTTATAGTTGCCCAACTCCTCTTCCTCGAAAAGGAAGACCCCGACAAAGACATCGATTTCTACATCAACAGCCCAGGTGGGTCGGTCAGTGCAGGCTTGGCAATTTATGACGCCATGCAGATCATCAAGCCCGACGTCGCCACGATCTGTGTTGGTCAGGCGGCTTCCATGGGAGCGGTGCTCCTCGCAGGTGGTGCAGCAGGCAAGCGACACGGTTTGGCCCATGCGAGGGTGATGATCCACCAAGGTAGTGCAGGGGCTCGGGGAACCATCGCAGACATGAATGTGGCGATCGCCGAATTCAACCGATATAACGAAATGATCTTCGAGATTCTTGCTCGCCATACGAACAAGGAAAAGGAGAAGATCCGAAAGGATTGCGACCGAGACTACTTCATGTCCGCAAAAGAAGCTGTCGATTACGGCGTAATTGATAAGGTTTTGGAGCCGGGCGCACGATAATAACGTTTGGATAAGGAAGGAGCGAATGGCGAAGACATTGGAAAGAAGGGACCACTGCTGCCTCTGTGGCAAGACGAAGGAACAGGTCCGCAAACTCATTGTTGGTCTGCATGGGGCGGTTTGTAGCGACTGCGTTGATCTCTGCAACGATATTTTGCAGAGTGACGGCGATGCAAAGGGGCCAGCCCCTGCTGCGGCCAGCGTGCCTGCAGCGCAAACCCGTAGCGCCGCACGGCCAAGTAGCAATGCGGTTACCAAAGCCAAGGTTCCGAAGCCACGCGAAATTGTCGAGCACTTAGATGGATACGTGATCGGTCAAGACTATGCAAAGCGTGCCTTGTCTGTCGCCGTCTACAACCACTACAAGCGGGTTAACTCGAAGGAAGACTCCGACGTCGAACTCCTAAAGAGCAACATCTTGATTGTCGGACCAACCGGCTCGGGCAAAACGCTCCTTGCCCAAACTTTGGCACGAATGCTCAACGTGCCCCTCGCGATCGCCGACGCAACCGCATTGACCGAGGCTGGCTATGTCGGAGAGGACGTGGAGAACATCCTCCTCAAGTTGTATCAGGCTGCTGACAGCATGGACCCCCGCAACGCGAAAGAACTCGCCGAACGCGGGATCATCTACATTGATGAGATCGATAAAATCGCCCGTAAGAGCGAGAATCCTTCGATCACCCGTGATGTGAGCGGGGAAGGCGTCCAACAGGCGTTACTGAAGATTCTGGAAGGCACGACGGCCAACGTTCCGCCACAGGGTGGTCGAAAGCATCCGCAACAAGAGTACATCCAGATCGACACCAAGAACATCTTGTTCATCTGCGGTGGTGCGTTTGAGGGCATCGAGGACATGATTCGTCGTCGAATGCGCGAAAACACGATGGGCTTCCGAGCGAACCCCGAGTCGAAGGAGGAGCGGTCAGCAAACCTCTTGCAGCACCTTCTGCCAGAAGATCTTCTTAAGTTCGGATTGATTCCCGAGTTCATTGGTCGACTCCCCGTGTTGGCAACTCTCGACCAGTTGGATGAAGACGCCCTGATTCGAATACTCAGCGAGCCAAAGAATGCGGTGTTGAAGCAGTATTCGAAGTTCTTTACGCTCGATGGCGTCGAGTTGGTGGTTGAGCCTCTGGCTTTGCGCGAGATTGCTGAAGAGGCGATCAAGCGAAAGACGGGTGCACGTGCCCTTCGAGCCATTATTGAGCAGATCATGCTTGATGTGATGTACGAGGTGCCTAGCAACCTGGACATCAAGAGGGTCGTGATTCCGGCAGGAGTTTTGACGGCTGGTAAACCGCCGTTGCTCATGACGGAAGAGCAGATTAAGAAGGCCAGTTAGACCAACTGGCCTACATCCCAACACCGGTGTAGTACTTCAGCCCTTTCGCCCAAAGGAACTTCGCCCCAAAGAAAGCAATGACAATCCAGACGATTTGGGCGATGAGCACCGACGGGCGATCGGCAGGGGCGATTCGGCCAACCAGCATCTCTGTTGGTGCGCCAGTCGTGTAATAGAACGGGAAAATGAGCGCAAGCGACCTTGCCCAGTCTGGCAGAAGCGACACCGGAAACAACTGTCCAGACAGGAACAGCATCGGCACGTAGTACAACTCGAAGATGGAGTAAACCTCCTGAACCATCAGCGCGAACATCGCCATCATCATCACGAACGTGAAACTGACAAGATGGCCGAGAAGGATGGATACCCACGTTTCCCAGCCGAAGTAGAGGTTGGCGTCGCCGAGATATCCGCGATACAAGAAGATAAGTAACACGAAGATGGGGGCGAAAATGCTCGTCCGAATGATTCGCCACGACAGGTTGCGAATAAACGTGTACTGGTAGAAACTGATTGGCCTGACCAAGGCGACAGAGAAGTTGCCCTCCTTGATCTCCGTGGCCAACTCCCACATGATGTGACTGGTGATAAAGGATCCCAAAAGGAGCAGGCACAGGTAGTAAAGGACAAAATCGCTCGACGTAAACCCGCCAATGTTCCCGCCTACTTTGGCCGCGGTTGCCCAGACCAGTGGCATGGTGACAGCGGTTGTGAGGTCGGTCATCACCCAAATCAACCCAGAGGCACGATAAGCGAGACCCTCTTGAAAGAAGATCGCAAAGACTGCTCGCCACTTGCGAATGGTATCGCTCATCCGCGCGAAAGCATATCCAACGCGGCGTCGGCAATGCTCTCCTTGCTGACCCGATCCATGAGTCCGCTTGCGTCCTTGAGCACAACGTTTCGGGGCGAAACATAACCCCAGCGAACTGGGTTGCTCGGTCCAAACACGGTCAGCGCTTTGGACCCCAGTGCGGTTGCGAGGTGAACAAGGCCAGTGTCAGGCGATACGAGCAAGTCCGCTGACGCGATTACTCCCATGGTCTCTCGAAGAGAGCACTTACCGATCAGGTTGAGGAAAGGCACCCCCAACTCCATCATTGGTGCAACGTGGTCAACCTCTTCTTTGCCACCAACTAGAACCAAACGGTGTCCAGCCGCGTGAAGAGACTTTGAAACGTGCCCCAGTTGATCGTAGGTTAGGGCCTTTTCCTTGAAACTGGCTCCAGGCTGAATCAACACGTTGTGGCCCTCAAGGAGTTCAACTCCCCTTGCCCTTTCTGAGTCCGAGACCGTTAGGTGTGGCGTTTCCAGGTCAAGCGGAATACCAATCGCTCGGGCCAAGTCTGCATCCGATTCGAACTCCGGTTGATCTTCTCGGGCAACGGTTTTGTGCGTCAAGAGCATTCCTCGGCCTTCGCTCGGAACTCCGACGCGAACTGGGATTTGTGCCAACCACGCTACCAACGCGGAACGGGCGCTACGATTGATGATCAGTACAGCATCAAACTTCTCCTGTCGGAGTACTCGCGAAGCCGAAAAGACCTTGGATTCTTTGATGTCGAGGTTCTTGACGTCCGGAAAGTCTGGCGCTATGACCGAGAAAACATGAGGCCGAAGGGTGATCGCGACCTTATGCCCCTTGGCCAGAAGGCCGCGCAACAAGGGTGTCGCCATGACCGTGTCGCCGATAAAACGGGGCTTAATGGAGACCAGAATTCTCATGCAATCCAAGGGCTTCAACGCAGGCGGACACAGATATGTCGGCAACGATTTGATGAGGTTCAGGAACTAAAACGTGAAGATTTGATACTGGAGGAGCCCAAAGGCGATGAATGCCATATCTGAACAGCCCGATCGTCCGAGTATCTGTGGCACAGGCCAAATGCAGAATGCCATTATCGAGCGTGAAGACTTGCTTGCAGCGTGCGAGGGCTCCGACCACCTCGGAAAGAGAGAGTCGGCCTCGAAGGTCCACGACGGCGCCTGTGCCTATGATCGCGTCCTCGATGCCTCCACCCTTCCAATGTTCGGACCCCACCTTTGGTGGCGCCCCAATAAGTCCCATTGTGCGACCCGATCGTTGGATTGTCGAAATGAGGTCAACCCACTTTTCCTCTGGCCAAATCTTGTCGGGCAGGCTTGCAGATGCTGAGAACAGAATGTCGGGTCCCTCCATGCTAGGTTCCTGAGAAGGGACCCGATACCTTGGGACCGGACCCTCCAGATAAGCCAGCCGCGCCAAGATTTCCCCCATGAATCCGGAGGTCAGGAAGTCGTAGCGGGACGTGATGTCTTCGGAAATCCACGCTTCGTCTCGCCAAAGGTCGCCACGAGCATCGGAGGGATAGTCGAGATCGCCTCTTCCACCGGGGCCAACACAAGGACCGCATACAAAGCCCTCCGCACCGAATGTCGCGGTCGCAACTTTGGCCAATGCAGTGCGCTCGAAGTTAATGGTCAGGTCGTAAGTTCCCGCCCGGGCAGCAAGTAGGGACGCGGTTTCCCAAAACGAGGGTCCATGCAATTCGAACTGATCATCGAAGAGGTCGCTTGGTTGCTGCAATTCCCGTGTGCGAGATCCACCGAAAAAGTGGATGGTTCCGGTTGGGTAGGTTCTGCGCAACATCTGTAACAACGGCGTGGCCACGACGAAGTTGCCGATCGCGTCGTTGGCAATGACGGCCAACCTCGGTTGTTCGGGGAGCCCATCGCCAAGAAACCGCTTCACGATATGAGTTTAGCAGGCGGTATAACCTTTGGTGATGCCCGTGTTCCTCGGCCTCGATTGCGGAGGCTCCTCTTGCCGCGCCTTAGCGTCCGACGAGGCACAGAATGTTCTCTTCCGTGGTACTGGCGGTCCCGCGAATGTGGCAACGATCCCCGAGTCCCGACTCCGCCGCTCAATTGAACGGGCAACCCAAGGTGCTCCACCACCCGACGTGGTTTGCGGGTGCTTCGCTGGATTGCTTACTGCCAATGATCGTCAGCGGGCCATCAGTTTGCTAACTGACCGATTCCCTCAGTCGAAGGTATTCGCCTTTCCCGATTATGCTGCAGCCCTTCGAGCAGGGGGCAGCGGGATTGATGTTTGTGTGGTGGCGGGAACGGGCTCCCTAGTCTGCTCTTTGCATGAAGGCAAGTTGCGCAAGTCTGGTGGTCGGGGTTACTTGTTGGGCGATCGCGGGTCAGGCTTCCGCTTTGGTCTCCATGCGCTCAAGCATTTCCTTGACTATCCAGAGTCAAGCACAGCCTTGGTCCAAGCCGTGGAGGAGGCCTTTGGTTCTGGCGAAGAAGGGGAGGTCCTTTCGAAACTGTACCGAAGTGGCCCACCTGCGCCTCTGGTGGCCAAATTGTTGTCGGCGTATGTTGCTGACCTAAAGGCTGGGCAGCGGTACGCTGAGGCTGCCTTGGCAGAAGAGATGTCGGCATTGGCCACGATTGCATCAAGACACATTCTAGAGAACTTTGATCAGTCTGCCACGCCCAAAGTTGGGCTGGCAGGCGGAGTTTGGAAAGCCTCTTCTTTGTTTGCTGACGCGTTTTCAAAGTCGCTTGTCGAGTTGATTGGAAAGCCCTGTCCCGTCCAACG
This sequence comes from uncultured Armatimonadota bacterium, assembly GCA_937862825.1. GTDB lineage: Bacteria > Armatimonadota > Fimbriimonadia > Fimbriimonadales > Fimbriimonadaceae > CALMEF01. The sequence continues at coordinate 3,193 of CALMEF010000088.1, read as the reverse complement.
AATCACCGCACCGCCGGTAACGGGTGCGCTCTTACTTGCAATGGAAATGAAACGATGAGTACGGAATCTCGAAACCCTCGATCCATCGGGCTGGACAAGATGTCGGCCCGCGAGATCGTACGATTGATGAACGAAGAGGAACTTGTGGTGATGCGAGCGCTCAAAGCGGTTGAGGAACCGCTGGCCGAAGCCGCTCAGCGTGCCGCAGATGCCTTTAAGAATGGGGGGCGTGTGATCTATGCAGGCTCCGGTACAAGTGGCCGTATTGCCACGATGGATGCTGCAGAGATGCCACCAACCTTTGGCATCAGCACCGACCGTTTCGTGGCGATCGTCTCTGGTGGAGATGCCGCCCAGGCAGCGGCGAAGGAAGATGCAGAGGACGATACTCATGAGGCGGTGGTGGCGCTCAACGATCTGTCACTCTCACGCAAAGATGTGGTCGTCGGGATCGCTGCAAGCGGCCGGACACCTTTCGTTGTCGCGGCCGTCAATCATGCTCGGGATAAGGGGGTTTGGACGTGCGGCATAGCCAACAACCGCAATACCCCGCTATTGTTGAATGCAGACCTCGGCATCCTTCTTGACACTGGGCCTGAAATCCTGACAGGGTCAACCAGGTTAAAAGCAGGTACTGCTCAAAAACTTGCACTAAATCGAATCAGTACGACCGCTATGGTGCTTGCCGGCAAGACGGTCAGCAATTTGATGATTGATGTTAAGGCAAACAATCAGAAACTCCGTGAACGGTGCTGTCGAATCGTCCAAGACCTCACTTCAATGACGAAGGAAGAAGCCTGGCAGGCCCTTGAGACTAATGGCTGGAACGTGCGTGAGGTGATTGGTGGTGTTGCTTCAAAGTAAGTCCGTGGCATGAGTTTGACCGCCCACGGAACCCTTAAGTGCCACTCAAGTGGTAACGTCACGACATGCGAATGGTCAAGCACGAATCTGTTGATGCGTACTTGGAAGCAATCCCGGATGCGACATTTCGGGCGGTCCTAAGTCGCCTCCGCGCCATCATCAAGGAGGAGGCGCCGGACGCCGAGGAAAGTATCAGTTACGGCATGCCAGGCTACAAGTTGAATGGTCCGCTGATCTACTTCGCTGCCTTTAAGAACCATTTGTCCCTATTTCCGACAGGAGTTGTCGACCACTACTCGGACGAATTGAGCGGATTTCGAACGTCCAAGGGGACCATTCAGTTCACGCCAGACCATCCACTTTCGGAAGACCTGATTCGGCGCATTATTCGTGATCGGATTCAGGAGAACCGATCAAAGAAGCGTTCATAATCTCGGCGTGTCTTGCGTCATCGTGATCCCCGCCCGAATGGGAAGTACACGCTTCCCTGGTAAGCCTCTGGTTGATCTGTGTGGAAAGCCGATGGTGCAGTGGGTGTACGAGGCGGCCGTTGAGTCCGGAGTTGCTGACGAGGTGATAGTCGCGACACCTGACCAAGAGATCATCGAGGCTTGCACTGCTTTTGGAGCAAAGGCGGCCTTGACTCGCCACGATCACGTGACCGGGACGGATCGTATCGCAGAGGTTGCCGAGACGGTTCATGCAGACGTCTATGTAAACGTTCAGGGGGATGAGCCTCTCATCCAATCAGCCTCAATTCGAAAGTGTGCGGAGCCACTTCTACGCGATCGATCTATCCAGATGGGCAGCATCTTCTCGGAGTGTCCGCCTGAAGAGTTCGACAACCCGGCGACCGTCAAGGTGGTCACCGACAAGGATTCGTTTGCACTCTATTTCAGTCGGTTCGCGATCCCATTTGAACGAAACCCGCGAGCTGAGCCAGTCAAGAAACATGTTGGCCTCTACGCATATAGCCGCGAAGCCTTGTTGGCCTTCTCAGGTTGGTCGATGTCGCCGCTTGAAACCGCCGAGTCCCTAGAGCAACTCCGCTTTATGCATCACGGCATAAGAATCTACATGGCAGAAGGCGAGGGGACAGAACTTGCGGTGGATACACCCGAGCAGGCGGATCAGGTCCGTGCCCTGTTAACGGCTCGTTAGTGGCTTAACGTGAAGTAAAAGGTGGCTCCGTTGCCAGGCTCTGATTCGGCCCAGATACGACCGCCGTGGCGGTCAATTATCCTCTTGACCGTCGCGAGACCGATGCCGTTGCCCGGAAACTCGCTGGGGCTATGCAGCCGCTCGAACGCCATGAACAAACGGGTCGCATGCTCTTGTTCGAAGCCAACTCCGTTGTCGCGAACAAAGTACGTGCCGTCGCGTTCGCCAACGACCACATGAGGGTCGATTCTGCGCGACGAGAACTTCACCGCGTTAGAAAGGAGGTTCTCCAAAGCGATCGTCAAAAGCCGTCGATCGCCATGCACTTCAATGCTCGGATCAAGTTCAATGACCACGCATTCTGACGTGTCAACGTACTCGGCGACTTCGTAACACAGATTGGCAAGCGAAATGGGATTTCTCTCCAAGTCCGAGCGCACGACTCCGGCAAGGCGCAACATGTCGTTGATGATCCCATCCATCCTTCGCGTGGCCTTGCGGACTCTCTCTAGATGGTCCACGACCTCACCGGGCAACGAGTCGTAGTGGTCATCGAGAATGATTCGACTGAACCCGTTGATGCTGCGAAGAGGTGTTCGTAGGTCGTGGGAAGCCGCGTAGCAAAAGGCTTCAAGTTCCAAGTTGGCTGCGGTCAACTCTGCGGTTCGCTCCGCGACGCGTGCCTCTAACTCATCATTCACAGCGACAATGGCGTCCTCGTAACGCTTTCGCGCGGTGACATCGCGGATGATGGAGATCCCCTCATTCTCATTGAGCGGTACAACCCGGGACTCATAGTAAGACTCTCGAACTGGACTCCGGTACGTGAAGAACTGCATTTGCCCGGTTTCAATCGCCCGCGCAATTGAGTTCAGGTTCATCTCGGCAATGTCAGGAGGGAAGACCTCGGTAACCTTCTTTCCTAAGAAATCCTCTGGGCGAACCAACAGCCGATTGATGTCTCCCGACGTATATCCCAGATAGGTTCCCTCAGAATCCATGTGGAATATTGAGTCCGGAATCGCATCAAGCAACATTCGCTGAAACTGTTCGTTCTTTCGCAGTTCGGCTTCTCTTCGGGTGACGTCCGTCAGGTTTTGACTGATGATGAGAAAATGACCGGGTTCGAGGGGTGTAACGCGAACTCGAAACGGGCGACGGCCCTCCT
>CALMEF010000087.1 GCA_937862825.1 uncultured Armatimonadota bacterium | reverse complement strand
TCGATCGGCTCGCCGAGTGGGACGATGGCACTTTGGAGATCATCGACTATAAGTCACAACGAGGCAGTGTTTCCGAAGAGGGAATCAAGAATGATCTGGCACTGGGGTGCTACCAACTGCTGGTCCGACAGCACTACCCTGGCCGGCGGGTCGTTGCAAGTCTGCACGCACTATCTCCGAGCGCTCGGGCGACCTACGGTTTCAACGATGACGACCTGGCTGAGTTCAACGATGATCTGCAAACGGTCGGACGCCTAATCGTAGGAAAGAACTGGGAAGAGGTATTCCCGGTGAAGAAACCGATCTGCGAGCGGTGCGACTTTGTGGTTCTCTGTAAGCGAGATCCTCGATTCTCGAACCCCGAGTAACACGATCCGGTCAAAATGAAGAACATGGAGTCCGGACCAGTCGTCCCCCCTGATTTGGAGTCTGCTCTTGGTGCGAACCCGGAAGCCAACTTGGCTTGGGAGAATCTGACTCAAATTGGTCGTCGCGACTTCATTGGTTGGATCAACGAAGCCAAACAGGCAGAAACCCGCGCCAAGCGCATCGGTCGCTGTATCGAGAACTTAGTAAAGGGCAAGAAGCGACCGTGCTGTTATGCCGTTGTTCCGATGGACTTGTACAAGGCCCTGGGTGAACACCCCGAAGCGAAGGCTGCGTGGTCAAAGTTGTCGGCAGACCAAAAACGTAACTTTTCGGAGTGGGTTGAGGCAAGTTTGGACAAAACGGCTCGTAAGGACCGAATCACATCGGCAATCCTTGATATCCGTTCGGGCCAAGTGGGACCTCGGTAAGCCCGTACACTTCTTTCGGGCTAAACTCTGCCATGCATCGCCTCGCCGTTTATCCGGGCTCCTTTGATCCTCCAACTTTGGGGCACATGGACGTGATCGTTCGGGCTGCTCGGCTTTTCGAAGAGGTTGTTGTGAGCGTCGGTGTGAACTCGGCGAAAGCGCCACTACTCTCCGCAGAAGAGCGAGTCCAGGCTCTGACCGAGAGCACAGGTCAACTCAGCAATGTCCGCGTGACCTCGTTCTCTGGAATGTTGATTGAGCACGCCCGACAACTTGGGGCAAAGTCGATCGTAAGGGGACTTCGTGCAACCGCAGACTTTGAGTACGAATTCCAAATGGCGATGGTAAATCGTCGCTTGGACGAGGAAATCGAGACGGTCTTTCTCATGACGAAGTGGGAGCACAGCTATCTGAGCAGTAGCGTCGTGCGCGAGGTGGCAATTCTCGGTGGGGACTATTCAGGATTAGTTCCTGAACCCGTTACGAGGTTGCTTGAGTCAAAGGGTATGCGTGGCCCCGGTCGATAATTATGGGTTGCCAGTAAACTACTCGGCAACCCATGCCAACAACTGAACCCGAAGCCAAACCGATCGACTTCATTCGCGAGGCCGTCAAGCAAGATCTCGCCGAAGGACGTTATCAGCGGGTCCACACCCGTTTCCCACCAGAGCCAAACGCCTATCTACACATAGGGCATGCGAAGGCGATTTGGATTGACTATGGCATTGCACGCGAGTTTGGTGGCAAGTTCAACCTGCGTTTTGACGACACCAACCCAGAAAAGGAAGAGCAGGAGTTTGTTGACGGGATCATTGCAGACGTCAAGTGGCTACTAAGCGGAACGGAAAACGACGGAGTCTGGGATGGCGAGGTGTTGTTCGCCAGCGACTATTTCGACCAGATGTTCGAGTGGGCCAAGGATCTGATCCGCAAGGGGAAGGCTTACGTATGCGACCTCTCGGCTGAGGAAATGCGCGCCACCAGAGGCACACTAACTGAGCCAGGGACGAACAGCCCCTATCGAGACCGCTCTGCCGAAGAGAGCCTCGACCTCTTAGAGCGCATGAAAGCCGGCGAGTTTCCGGACGGTTCGCGTACCCTGCGAGCGAAGATCGACATGGCGTCACCCAACGTGGTCATGCGCGATCCGGTCATGTACCGAATTCGTCATGCAGAACATCACCGCCAGGGCAACAAGTGGTGTGTCTACCCCAGTTACGATTGGGCTCACGGTCTCGAAGACTCCATTGAGGGCATTACTCACTCGTTGTGTACGCTGGAGTATGAAATTCATCGCCCCCTCTATGATTGGTTCCTGATCGAACTTGGCATTTATCGGCCTCGGCAGATTGAGTTTGCCCGCCTGGGACTCACGTATGCAGTCATGAGCAAACGTCGCTTCATTGACTTGGTGACGGGTGGTCATGTAAAGGGTTATGCCGGCCCTAGGTTGCCACCACGGGTTGCCAGGGGTCGCGGGGGATGCCCACCTCAAGCTGTCGCGGAGTTCTGCCGCCGGGTTGGGGTTGGCGGACGAGCCGACACGACCATTGACGCTCACGTCCTGGAAGATTGCGTTCGTGAGGACTTAAATCGCCGGGCATCCCGCGTAATGGGAGTGCTTGATCCGGTCAAAGTTGTCATCACCAACTATCCCGAAGGTGAGGTCGAGTGGATTGAAGCCGTCAATAACCCTGAAGACCCAGATGCAGGAAAACGCAAGGTTCCTTTTAGTCGAGAACTATATATCGAAAGAGACGACTTTCGGGAAGATCCACCACCGAAGTTTTATCGATTGTCCCCGGGAAGGGAAGTGCGACTCCGTTACGGCTACTTTGTAACGCTCCAAGAAATCGTCAAGAACGATGCCGGTGAGGTTGTTGAGTTGCGGTGCACTTATGATCCCAACACGAAAGGTGGCGACGCACCAGATGGTAGGAAGGTGAAGGCGACGCTCCACTGGGTTTCCGCTCAACATGCCATAACCTGCGAAGTTAGGCTGTACGATCACCTCTTCAACCGTGCTAATCCCGACGAAGGTGGTTCCTATCTGGACAATCTGAATCCGAACTCGCTGAAGGTGGTCGCCGGCCACCTTGAGCCCAGTATTGAGGGATCAAGTCCCGGTGACGTATTTCAGTTCGAGCGTCTCGGCTATTTCTGTGTGGACGCGGATTCTGGCGACAGCCTGGTGTTCAATCGCACGGCAACCTTGCGCGATGCGTGGGCCAATATCCAAAAGTCCGCTGGATAAATGATCTCATAACCTATATGCGGTCAGAAACAAATTTGTCAACCATCGATTTTGAAAATCATGGTTTGAAGCGGCTTTGGTCGTATGCCCGAGGCCATCGTGGAAGGGTCTATCGTGCGACCCTCTGGACCACCCTGGGGAAGATCATGGACGTGGTCCCCGAGGTTCTGATCGGAGCGGTCGTAGACGTGGTCGTTCGTGGCAATCAGTCATTCATGGCGACCACGTTCGGAGTGGAAGATCGTTGGCACCAGTTACTGATCCTTGCCGCTGCCAACCTCGTGGTTTGGATTCTCGAATCGGTCTTTGGATATCTGGCTGCGATTGAGTGGCGTAACATCTCACAAACCCTCGAACATGAGATTCGCGTCGACTTGTACCGACACGTGCAAGGGCTCGAGATCTCCTGGTTTGAAGATTCCTCAAGCGGAGGAATCTTGAGCGTCATAAATGATGATATCAATCAGTTAGAACGGTTTCTGGACACCGGATCCAACTCAATCATCACGCTCTTCTGGAACATCTTCCTGGTGGGTGCGGTCTTTGCGGCCTCGTCACTACTGGTTACCGCCTTGGCGTTTGTACCGATTCCGTTCATCGTTTGGGGTTCGATTCGGTATCAACATCGTCTGAAGCCGTTGTACGGTCGAGTTCGGGAGTCCGTTGCTGAACTTAGCGCGACGCTGTCGGCCAACTTGGGTGGGATTTCGACGATCAAGGCGTTTACGGCAGAAGACCGCGAGGTCAGCCGCGTCGAGTCGGCATCAAGCGACTACCGAGAAGCCAATCGCGATGCGATTCAGTTCTCATCGGCCTTCGTTCCGATCATTCGGATGGGAATTCTCGTCGGGTTCACCTGTACGTTGGTCGTGGGCGGTTGGCTGACCTTGAATGACCGGATGGAAGTCGGCGTCTATTCGGTGCTCGTGTTCATGACGCAGCGACTCCTGTGGCCCCTAACCTCGCTTGGCGAGACCCTCGATCAGTATCAGCGCGCGATGGCCTCAACCCGGCGTATCTTTGGGCTGCTGGACACCCAGCCAACCATGCAACCCGGAATCAGGGAATTTGCCCGACCCGTCCGAGGGGAGATCAGTTTGAGTGAGGTCTCCTTCGGGTACGGCGAGGGACCCAATGTCATCTCGAATCTGAACCTGAAGATTCCCGCGGGCGAGACTCACGCAGTGGTTGGTCCCACGGGTTCAGGCAAATCCACGTTGCTCAAGTTACTCCTGCGATTCCACGATCCACGGCAAGGACGTGTGGAGATTGACGGCGAAAACCTGGCAAACCTAAGTTACTCAAGCCTTCGGAGCGCGGTGGGCTACGTGAGTCAGGACGTGTTTCTGTTTCATGGCACGGTTCGAGACAATATCGCGTACGGCAGGGACCAAGCGACGCTTGAGGAGATTCAAACTGCCGCTAAGGCAGCAGAAGCGCATGAGTTCATTCTCGCATTGCCCGAGGGTTACGATACAGTGGTCGGAGAGCGGGGAATGAAACTGTCCGGCGGCCAGCGGCAACGTTTGGCCCTTGCCCGAGCCATTCTTCGCGATCCTGCAATCCTCGTTTTGGATGAGGCGACGTCGGCGGTGGACAATGAAACCGAAGCGGCGATTCAGCGCTCGCTTGAACATGTCCCGAAGAACCGAACGGCGGTGGTGATTGCTCATCGACTTTGGACGGTTCGCAACGCTGATAAGATTTGGGTTCTCGAATCGGGTCGGATTCTCGAATCGGGCACGCACGACGAACTGGTAGCAAGCAATGGACTCTATTCGGCGCTGTGGCGAGTCCAGACCGGAAGTGTTTGAGAAGTGCTGGTTTAAGTTATGCTTGAAGCCGTGCCATTAAACTGGGGAATTCTCACCGCTGGGTCAATAGCCGGTGCATTTGCCGCCGGTCTCAATCGAAGCACGACGGGCACCTTGGTGGCTACCGGTGCTCGTGATCTGGATCGATCCAAGGCGTTTGCAGCGGCTCACGGTGGCAGGGCGTATGGCTCGTACGAAGAGGTCCTTCGTGACCCTGACGTGGAAGCCGTTTATATTGCCACCCCTCACCATTTGCACGCAGAGTGGACAGTGAAAGCCGCCGAGGCAGGCAAAGCCGTCCTATGCGAGAAGCCGTTCACCTTGAACTATGCGGAAGCACAGGCGGCATTGGAGGCGGTAAGAGCGAACAAGGTGTTCTTCATGGAGGCGTTCATGTACCGGTGCTCGCCTCAGATGAAGAAGTTCGAGACCCTGATCCGAGATGGAGCTATCGGAAGGATTCTCTCCGCAAGCGTGGAGTTCAGCTACTTCTCTGGACCAGACCGTGTGAACTTCCGCACGGAACGAACGTTGGGCGGCGGGGGCATCATGGATGTCGGAACGTATTGCACATCGTTTGGAACGCTTTTGGAGCGCTTGGTTACCGGACATGCCCAAGTGCCAGTAAGAGTCGAGTACTCCGCAGACCTGACTCGCGGCTACGACAGCCACGGGGCGGGAATCCTCGCTTATCCTTCAGGCCTGCATTTGAGGTTGGCTAGCGGTGTCCACCTGGCAATGCGCAACGGGGCGACGGTCTATGGCGAAGAAGGTTGGATCGACATTGACGATCCGTGGAAGTGTCCAATCGGGAGCACGATGACTTTGCAGCGCATTGGTAGCAACCGAGAGACATTTGAGTTAGGCTGCGATGGAACGGACCTTTACCGATTCGAAGCAGACGTGGTGGCTGGAAGCATCAAGGCCGGCGAAGCGCCAGAAATGCCGATTGCGGACACGGTCGTCAACATGAAGACACTGGACGCGATTCGGCAGAGTTGCGGCCTTACATTCAACTGAGTCAACGCTTCAACGACTCAACGAACTCCTTCCAGAGTTCATCTGCATCCTTGCCCGTGACTGACTTGAAGAGAGGCAATGGGTCCTCGCGGTCTCGCATCGCTTTGTCGAGCGCCGGAACCAGTCTCATGTCATATTTTCGAGAGCAGTAGGCCAGCCAAACCGCGGTAGTTCGGTAAGAGTCGGTGTACTTGGCCTTTTCTGGATCGACTTTTGTGCGACCCGGCCCAGCATGCAGCTCGGGCTCATATCGCCACCAACGGATGTAGTCGGCGATCCCCTCCACAAGCCAGCCCGGTTTGTTTCGGCTGTTGGGATACTGCTGAACCACATGAACGAGTTCGTGAACGACCATTCCCAGATCATCAGGTCGCTGAGTGATCCACTTGCCGTTGATCGTGATGGTTCCTCCCGAGGCATGGGCGGGCACGTTGAGATCTTTTTTGAACACGAGACGGATCTCCTTTGGTGATTGGAATGGCTCACCCTTCTTGGTGCCAGTTATCGGATCCTTTCCGGCGGTCGCCAGCAACTGAGTCACCTTGCCATACCATGATTCAACGAGCGCCTTGGCTTCATTCGCCCATGCTTGCCCCTCCGGGAAGTCAGTCACATCAATAACAACAGGCGGGCAGGGGAGAGCAGGAGATAAAGGATAGATGTGCTTGGCAAGCGAAGCCTGACCAACAAGGAGAAAAGCCGCTGAAATCATGGGGATCAGAGATTACTCCCACGAGGTTGCATGATACACCAGCAGTTGTCAAGAATGACGATTATATTGGGTGGTTGATGGAGTTAGAGAACGATAGAGAAAGTGTTGTGGATTTCGTCAAATTCGTCAAATACTCACGTTCCGTAACACCGGAAACTTGGATCGGAATGCGAAACCAACGAGCCTTCACCCTTATCGAACTTCTCGTCGTCATCGCGATCATCGCAATCTTGGCCGCGATTCTCTTCCCAGTATTCGCTCAGGCCAAGTCTGCCGCTAAGAAGACGGTGGCGATCAGCAACGTGCGACAAATTGGCACGGCTGCAAACCTCTATCTAAGCGACAATGACGATGTCACTCCTCCGCTCTATTACTATGATGCGAACAACCTGACCATCGCCTCAACGCAGGGCTTCTATTATTGGCCATTGCTGATGTTGCCCTACACGAAGAACGAGGCAATCTTCTTGGATCCAGCCGACCGGGACGACGATCCGGTGCTCGCTGATTCAAATGGTCGCGGGCGATTTGACAAGAGTAACACGCTGTACTACTACATCATGGGCGCGAACCCATCCTACGGCTACAACTACCGTTACTTGAACTCAACCATCATGCAGCCGGACCCGAACGGAACCAATCCGTCGCCCTTCTACTATGTCGGTCGACCAGCGACCTCAGTGGGAGCACCAGCGACGACGGTCGCTTTTGCTGAGGCAACTATGAAGGACAAGGCGCGACCGGGCAGCGGAACGATCCGCTCAACGATTGGGTACTCACGCATTGAGCCCCCAACCCGCTGGACAGGAACGTTGCCAAGCGCTACCGCGATCGGCCAACTTTGGCCAAGGCATACGAAGGACTTGGTCCTGGTCGCTTGGCTAGATGGACATGCAAAGATGACGCAAGTCAACTCACTGAAGGCGGATTCGACCGACCCTAACGTCGTGGATCGGTATTGGAACGGACTCTCGGAGTAGTCACTTCACGCTAAGTATCTTCGTCAACAGAGAGTCAGAGTTATCGAGGCGAGTCGCAAACTCCGCGTACGAACCTCGATAACTCGCATTCCAGACTCTCTCTGCCATCGCTGGGAGCCGTCTACGCAGGCTTGAAAGTTCGACAGCTGCGGGTTGCTCCCAGGCACACATTATTGATCCCTCGATCTTTGCATCTGGGCCTAGTTGAATCCCGTTAAAGGCGGGGTATCCCTCAATCCAGTTTTTCCAATACCAGGGGTTCCAGGCATAGATTTCCTCGGTGCTCCAATTCCGCTGATTTACGACGTAGAGGGGTTGCCAGGAGGCGTTGATCATTCGATAACCATCAGCAGCCATTCGATCCGGCGTGTAATAGGCTGCTTCGTAGTTCATGACAAGCAGATCCTTGCTAACGGGCACCTTGCCATCTGGACCAAAGCCTTCCCAAACGAGCATCTCCTTTTTGTGGCGCTCGACGACTGCTTTCATGCGGCCGAAGAACTTTCGGTAGAGTTCGCGTGCATTCTCAACACCTTCTCGCTTGAAGGCTTCCTGAAAGTCTGGGTTCTCATGAACGTGGGTCAGGTCTGCCTCGTCACCGCCAATGTGGACATAAGGAGAGTCAGGAAACAACTCACAAACTTCGGCAATGAGAGTGTCCATCGCCTGGAGCACTTTGGGGCTCGCGAAGTTGATCGTTGCGTGATGCTTCTCGTGGGCACGAAAGAGTTCGGGCATTTTTGAGACCAATTGACCACAGTGTCCTGGCATCTCAATCTCGGGAATGATGGTCACTCCCCTATCCTTCGCAAACTGAACCATCTCTACGATTTCCTGTCGAGCGTAGGAATGTCCCTCCGTGACAATCTTGGGAAACGATTTAGAAGGAAATGTGAACGCTTGGTCATCGGTAAGATGCAACTGGAGGTACCGGATCCGATACAACCGGCAGAGCTCAATAATTTCAAGCACGGTCGTATCGGAATGCGGCTTTCTGGCCACATCAAGCAACAAGCCGCGGAACGGGAACTGGGGCTTGTCAGTCCAAGAACCAACCGGCAGTTTCCCGTCGCCCTTGTGGGCCTCCTGAATCAGCGTGGTGATCCCCCACGTCACGCCTTGAGCCGAACCACCTTCGATCGTCACCTTTTGTGGGGTCACCGAGACTGTAAACGATTCCTCACCTTTTGCGCGTTCGCGTGAAGTCACAGCAATCTCAATGCGAGCAGTTGCGCGCGGCTCTTCCGGAAGCACCTTCAAATCACGACGCAATACGGCAGCCACTCCTCGCAGGTCGAGCGACGAGCTAACGGTCGAATCTGCGTCAATACTCACTTTTTGAGTTTCTACGGTTGCTCGAGGAACCACAGGAAGTGAGCTCAAGACTGGGGAAGAATCAAACTGGGAATACACCTTTGCCAAAGCGGCGGCGACAAGGTCGGCAACCACTGCGTTGCCTGCGTCGTTCAAGTGCACTCCGTCGTAGGTCAGTCGGCCAGATCGCTCTTTAGCATCCCTGAGGCTCGTTCGAAACGCCTTTCGGGTGTCGACAAGCGTCAGTTTGCGCTCCTCACTGATCGCTCGAATAACTGCCGCGTACCGATCGATTTTGGAGTCCTCGTCATTCGGATTCTCTCCGATGACTGTCGGAGTGCAAAGAATGAGCGGTACTGCATGCTTTCGGCAGGAATCGGCCATGTTGCGGATCGCGTTCTCATAGGTCGCCAAGTCGTTTCCGTTTGGTCCGTGCCAGACGTCGTTGATGCCGATCATGAGGACAACCGCCGTTGGCTTATCCTTCAAAATCACCTCAACGAAAGGCGCCTGGTTTTGATCGAAAAGATTTTTGACTCCGTCGCGAACATCAGTTGACTTCGCGCCATTGATGCCTCGACGCAAGAGGGTGATGTGTTTGCCCTTTAGCGCCGCATCAATACGGTCAATAAAACCCCCTTGCCACGTGAGCGAGTCGCCAAAAAACGCGATCCGATCCCCAAGGCGCAGGGCCGGCGCTTGCTGCAGGGATTGCAGAGGCGTTAGTTGAATCGCAGCGGCGATGAGGAACGGCAACATCCGCCCATTTTACGCCTACTCGTTAATTAAAACCGCACGTTCCATCTCGTGGCGAATCAAGTTGCCACCTCGAGAAATCGCAATACGTACCTTCGATCCCGGATCGCCGGAAAGTAGTTTTTCGACTTGACGGAATCCTTGCGTTGCCATCTCAACGTCGTCCACGCCCAAGAGAAAGTCGCCTGGTTTTAGTCCAGCCTTGGCTGCAGGGCTTTCGGGCGCGACGCGCCAGATCATGACCCGATTGCCGCGTGGATCAAAACCAGCGGTAACGCCGATCTCGCCTTTGGCCTGGTTGCCAGTTTCACCAGTAAAGTTCTCCAGCCAAACGCGACGCCTCTCAAAGTCAATCGTAATGTTGAAGTTCTTAAGGAAGCCAAATCCGACCGTACCGTCGCCTTCAGCCGAGCTCGAGGGAAGGTCAATGATGCTCCAAACGCTCGACTGAACCGGAACGCCGAAGATCTTCAGGTCAGGCATGTGCTTGTACCAACTCGCGACCTCGCCAGAAGCCACGAACGCTGACTTCATGAACTTGGGTTGCTTCTTTGGCTCCCACAAGCCTATTCGCTCCAAGACGTCCTTATGCGTTGTTGCGAAGAAGGCGTTGCCAGTGTCGAGGGCCAGGGTCATTTTCTTCCCGTTTGCCGCAACGACTTCGCCCTCAATCGAGTTATTGCCGATAGGAAGCATCTTCATTAAGAAGGTCTTCTTATTGTCCGGCACACGTTTTGAGATGTCGAGCGAGGATGGATGGAAGATGAACTTCTTCTTCTCGAACGAAATCTCAGTTACGTTGTGGCGGATCGCCTGAAATCCAAGAATGCCGTCGGTATGGGTGTTGTATGAAGTCGACATATGAGCCGCCGGTTGTTGAACGGCTTCCATGTCAGTGGTGTCAATGTTCGTGTCACCCATCTTGAGCGTATTGATCTTGACGGTCTTGGCTTGAAAGGTTCCGACGAAATCCCGGAGGTTCATCACGCCCGAAGCCTTGCCCAGGTTGATGTTGTCGTCACACACCACGGTGCCAGAAAAGCCGGTGTCGAACATCAACGACAGTTTCTTGCCATTGACAATCGCGTCGACAATGATGGCGTCATCGCCAATCTTGAATCCAACTTCGTTAGTGGCAAGCGAGGATGCCAGGGCAATTGCAGCGAGCATAGGTAGTAGTTTAGACGCACACGGGGCGTTAGAGATTCCCGCTGGTGACGTCCAATAGCAGTTCGCCCACTGGGTTGGATGGAAGCCGAGAGTGCCAGGATGCGCTGCTGTAGTGGCTTCGGTTCATTGCCTGAGTTGACTCCAGGAACATGAGATCAGACTCTAAGGTTGCTAGCAGGATTTTTGTTCGCAACTCAACATCCGACTGGCGAGCGCATTCCTCTATTCGCTCTCGAACTGAAACGTCGTTGTCATAATCGTAGATCGAAAACCGGTAGTCCGCGATTGAGTGCACGAACGACCTCCATTGCTCAACCAAGTTGTCAAATGTTTGAGGTGCGAGCAGGTCGTTGAGGGCCTTGAGTTCGGAATCAGTTAAGTCCAATCGCCAGTTCATTGTCGGCTCCAGTATTCCACGCCATCATTAGGGCGAAAATAGGTACGTATCACGCGGTCAGCCCTCAGCACGCCGAACTCACCTGTTGATTGGCGGAATCGGAGCTCGTCTCCGTTGCCACGGAACTTCACTTCAACATCGGACGCCTGGCTTGTGAAAAAAGCACGTGCACGGGATAGATACTCTTCCTTGGCGAGCGTTGGGTTGAACTCACTAGTGTTCATTCCGTGTTTGAGCCAGTGCTCTTCGAGTCGTTGATCATTGTCAAAGTTGAGAAGACCAGTGGGGCCGGACGATCTGGACTCTCGGTGAGGCGTGTTACAGGCCGAAAGGAAACATGCCGCTACGACCAATACGATGAGGGGCCGTTTCATGTACCCGTGTTTACCCAAATAGATTCGGACTTTGATCGGAATCGTGAGGCAGTCCACTACAGGGAACATGTGAAGAGGCAATCCGTAGTTGGGTTAGTCTGGTGCCAATACACTGATTTGCGCTAGCGGTTCGAACTTTAACGACTTGGAGTGATCGAGCCTGCCATCTGCCCCTAGTAATCAAGCCGCCTACCAGGTTTTAGCGTCCATCGATCTGAGCACCCACCAACGGGAGCATAATGCAGTTATGGGACATCATCGAACGTTTAAATTGCTCGTAACTTGCGGGCTCTGCGTTGCGTGCTCAAGTGCATTTGCAGCGAGCCTTGTTTATGACTTTTCAGGCACGAGCAATCCGAACACCCCATGGAGTTTTGGCTGGCGCAACACGATTGGCGGGGTTGGGTTGAACCTATACCAGAGTGTCACGACGGTTAACGGGGCAACTTCTGGATCGATGATCTACTGGCGCGACCCAGCGCTGACTTTTGCTGGCGTCTACAAGAATGTTGGGTCGGTAACGTTCAATGGTGGGGAAGGGACGATTGTTCAGCCGGGAGACGTCATGTTGCACCCCCAGCATGGTGTCGTGGTGGTTGCCCGGTACACAACCCCAACGACCGGCAACTATCGAGTGTTATCTTCCGTGGCTCGTTTGGGCGGAGACAGCGGTCTGACTGAGTTTTACGTTTTGGCAGATGGCGTGACCGCCTACAATGAAAGCGCCACCTCACGTTACACCTTCCAGCCGACACACTCAGAGGTCCTTGCGCTAAGCGCAGGTTCGGTTGTTGACTTCGCCGTCGATAGGGGGGACTCAAACCTAAGCCACGATTCAACTGGCGTACGTGCCGGAGTGTACGATGAATCCTTGATTGACCAGGTTCCAGCTGATTCCATAGCCACGACAGAAGGCGAAGAATTCGAAGGCACGGTGAACTCCCTCAACTCTTCAAACGACGACTACTACTCTGCGCTGAGCGACGCGGTTAGCCTTTCTTGCACCATTGAGATGTACGGCACCACCAGCGTCACGGAGCCCACGGCGGTCTGGTTTAACTACGAATCCAAGTCAGGGAGATTCGGACTCGTTGAGGAGGTCTCGTACTTTGACTACGTGGTCAATGCATGGGTTCAGGTTGCCGGCCGAACGGCCTCGGTAACCGATCAACCGGGCAACGTGACCGTGTTTCATAACGCGCTTAGGTTCCGAGGCGCACTCGGACAGGTTGGTGCCCGTATTCGCTGGAGGCCCATTAACGATGAGGATCCGGCTCAAGACGGGTGGTTGTTGAGCCTAGACACAGCCTCTTGGGAAATGGCTAGGTAGCCCTTCAACCGGCTCAAGACCCACTTGGGAAGTCAAAGCGGATCGCAATGATGCCCGGATCAAGTTCAACCGACCGACAAATGTGCGCGAAAAGACGGGCTCAGAGAGAGGCACCTATCAACACCCGGAATACTACGGCGCCCCGTTAGAGACTGGGGTTGACTATGCCCCGAAGCCAAAGACCGCTCCCACAAAGCGAAAGTGATTCAGAGCGGGCTCAAGGGTTTCTTAGGATGACCGCGTGCGATCCAGGGAACGGAAACCTTCGTGCTATCGCAAAAGGTGGCGTACAATGACGTTGAGGAAAGTTGATGAAAGCACGTACCGTGTCTGTCTTTTGTGGAGTCTTTGGAGCGTTCTTGGCAATTCTGGCTGCCAGGAGCGCAAGTGCGGGTTCGCAGTCGGGGGGTCTTATTCGGCTTCAACCGGTTACCCCAGGTGTGGTTCAGTCTGGTCATCTCAATATCTCCGGTACGGTTATTGCAGACCGATTCAAGGGTAATGGCAGCCAACTCACCAACTTGCCACCTCTTCAGCTTCCGTACCTTGGCTTTGGAAACAGCACGGGCGGCTTGTTTCTGGTTGAAAACGAGAATGTAGGTGCTGCGGTGCTTGGCTACTCCTCGAACACCGTAGGCGATGGAGTCGGGGTGGAAGGGCTCGCTGACGGCCCCTCGGCGAGCGGTGTGGTGGGCAGGTCTGGTGACGCTACCTCAGGACGTGGCGGCTATTTTGAAGCCTTTGGGACATTAGGCGTTGGCGTTTATGGCCGCGCCGCAGCCCCCGCGGGTTTCAACGAGGGTGGATATTTTGAATCCGAATCAACTTCCGGGGCCGGCGTTCGGGGAACAGCCCTCGCGTCGACCGGCGTCACCTATGGAGGCTACTTTGAAACCCTTAGCCAGTCTGGACGTGCGGTTTTTGGTGTAGCGACGGCGAATACGCTTGCAACCACTGGTGGTCGGTTCGAGGCCGGTGGCATCGGAGCAATGGGACGTGCACTTGCGACAAGTGGGCTAAGTTATGGAGTGTTTGGCGTATCCGTAAGCCCTGATGGAACGGGAGTCTTTGGAACGGCGTCCAGCACGTCCGGCTTCAGCAGGGGAGGACGATTTGAAGTAGCAAGTGCGGA
>CALMEF010000086.1 GCA_937862825.1 uncultured Armatimonadota bacterium | reverse complement strand
AAACCTGATCAGCTGAAGAGGCGTGCGTCGTGACAAGCATACGATTGGCAATGAACCCACCATTGCGCCAAACCGCTTGGGGCTCCAAGGCTTGGCAAGTTCCTGCTAGCAAGCAGAAAAGGGTCACAATAGTCCTCATCCTCATGGTTTACCATATTACGCCAAGGCTTCCGTGAATCTCAAGGGTGATGAGGTTTCGTCCAATGCGATATGGGAACTTGTTCCAATAAAACGTTTGATCCGACTGACGCACACCGTGCTTGCAAACTGTTCACCATACAGCGCCGTAGCGGGACCTTCCCAAACTGCCACGTCTCGCATCCTCAAAGCCAAGCTCCAATCGAAACACTCATGACCTGCAAGCACATTCCCACAACAGTTCGCTTCCGTGATTTCCAATAGAACAACGAGAACGGATCTTGGGGTAAATCCAAAGTTCCCCGACTCGCACAGGCCTACTTCTTGCCCTTGACTGGCATGATTGACCTCTCCGCGGGCAAGCCATATAGTTCGGGCCGCTGGTATTTGCCTTTCTCGTTATCCGACTTATCGATCTCGACCCGGAGCTCCGTGCTGTTGCACCCAACGATCATTCCTTTTCGCTTCGACTCGCCAGTCGACCGAACAGCCAGGTGATTGGTTCTAATCACGAATGATCCGTTCTTCGGCCTATTAACGACCTTTGCGAGGACGAACTCCTCACCATCATCGACAACCGTAAGCTGAACAGTTGGTTCGATATTGATCGATTCGTAATAGTCCGGGAGTTCGACGGTGGCAAAGCCACGTTCGTCGGTCCGTACCGGACCCTGGTAAACATTGAGCGGCTCTGGTCCCTCGGCCGAGTAGTGCAATAGGTACTTGTTTTCAGGATCAAGTGGTGGTCGATTCGAAAGGTCTTGGAACCACTGGCACCTAGGTTTCCGGAAGCAAAGACACCATACGACGTTCCGTCACCAATTGTTCCGAAAGCGTCTGCCGATCGGCCGGCATGGCCGTAGACACCCAAGTTACCCGCGAGGCCAAGGCCTCCTGCCGCGGATAGCCCCGTCGCCGTACCGACGATGGCGGCCCGATTTCCATAAGGAAGCGTAGTGGGGGAGACCATTACGCTAAACAGCCCATAGTCACCTGTTGTCGTTCTTACGTCAAGCCCCCCCCTCTTGGTTGGTCGTTCCTATAGACACATTGCCGTTGGGACGCGCGGTCATCACTGTGGTTGACTCGACAAGGAGTTTCCAGTTCGATGCAGTGTCGACTTCCATCCACCCGACAACATCGCCATTGTGCGCGAAACCATAAAACGAGTTCCCGACAGCAGATGTGTTCACGTACATTCCGCCATAGGAGTTTGAGCCATCGTTGACCACAAAGTTGCCGCTGCCTATCGCCGTCGCCGACGCTGCTCCAACGGCGACGCCAGTGGCAGCTGCCGTCATCTAGCCCCCTCACACTTTGGCCAAAGACGTATGCGTAATTGCAGGTAGGGCTTGGGTAGGTTCCCGAGAGGTCGCCTCCGGCCCCAACGCCACTAGGTTCAGCGGCGACCACGATGCGATACCACCCGCATCGGAAAGAAGGTAACGATTTGCCGCTACTCCATTGGTGAGTTGCAACGAGCCCGCTTTGATCTTACCAGTGACATTTGCGTTGTCATCTTGGGCAACGCCTGGCGATGAGGCTTGCAGCCTCACTAAGGCACCAGATTGCCCACCAGAAGTGGCGCGTCCTGCCAGCACGAAAATGGCTGCCGCCGAAATGCCGAAAGCAGCCCAAACTTTGATTTAGATTTTTTGCATATTCCTCCGGATTCAGTGTACAGACTCCTTAACCCCGAATTCCCGGTCAAGATTGCGAGGTAAAGCGGGAACGTTGAACGTATTCCCTTGGTCTGAGTTATTCGGAGTGAGCAAAGCGGCTACTGCTTGGTTGAACCAACTTGAGTCTCCGAGCAAGGACGCCCGATGTCAAGGGCCGACAATCCTTGCTCCACGGGGCAGTGAACAGGACACGTGAGTCCCCTCTTGGCGCGAAGGCGCAAAGAGGGGAGATAATGTTCGCCTTAGGCTCTTTCGCCCACCGGCTTCCACTCGGCTGAGTGAGGGCCTTCGTAGATACAACCAGGGCGAATGAGGCGGTTGTTAGCCAACTGCTCAAGGACGTGGGCTGACCAGCCCGAAACTCGTGCGATGACGAAAATCGGAGTGTAGAGGTCAACCGGAATGCCCAACGCATAGTAGGCGTAAGCCGCGGGAAAGTCCACGTTTGGATAGATTCCCTTCTCGGTTTCCATCACGTTTTCCAAGATGTCAGCGATTTCCGACCACTTGGTCATGCCCTTTTCGGCCGCAAGTTCTTTCGCAACAACCGTCAAGTAGATGGCTCGTGGATCGCGCTTCTTGTACTCGCGGTGACCGAAGCCCATGATCTTCTTCTTCGTGGCCAGGGCATCTCGGATCCAAGCCTCTGCCTTGTCAGGAGAACCGATCTCCTCAAGCATGCGCATGGCTTCTTCGTTTGCGCCGCCGTGCAGCGGTCCTTTGAGCGTCCCGATACCGGAAACGATCCCGCTATAAATGTCGCTCAACGTTGCCACGGTCACTCGGCAGGCGAATGTCGAAGCATTGAATCCATGCTCGGCATAAAGTGTGAGCGAGGAATCAAGAACGTGTGCGGTCTTAGCGTCAGGCTCTTCTCCGCTCATAAGGTAGAGGAAGTTTTGGGCAATCGAGTGCTCCGCCTTCGGTTTTAGCGGCTCTTGTCCATTTCGAATGCGATGGCCGTTACCAACGATCGTACTTGCCTTGGCAAGAATGCGAACGGCCTTGCGTCGATTCGCCTCTTGGTCAGTCGCTGGTGCCGAGTAGTCGGGGTCGTAAGGTGCATAGACGGCAAAGCCGACCTTCGCGATGTCCATCGGGTGGGTGTCCTTGGGCAGTTGCTTCAGGGCCGTATAGACCTCTGCAGGCACTTCGCGCTCGGCGGCCAACGTGGCTCGGAGTCCATCCAACTCTGCTTGATTGGGCAACTTGCCGTAGAGGAGCAGGTATGCGGTCTCTTCAAAGGTACCGTGGGATGCTAGGTCGTGAACGTTATAGCCACGGTACACGAGGGTACTCGTTTCGCTGATAATCTCACTGATTGTGGTGATGCCGCCAATGACGCCTTCGAGGCCGGGGCTGTAGTTCGGATAGGTTGCGGTAGGGGCGCTCATGATTGTCTAAACCGTATTGTGGTGGTCACTTCCAGTAGGTTCTACGTAAGGAAGCGAGAGTTCTGCCCAGTGTACCTTGGCAACGCCGTTCAAGGAGCATGCCACGTCGCCTGGTGACCCTTACCGACCAATGGTGAGCAATAACGATCAATTCACCTTGCACCCAAGAGTTGTTACTTGCATAATGGAGGACATGATCGCCGCCGTACTCTTGACCTCTTGCTTGGCATCGACCTTAAAGTTGGAAGTTACCCTTCGGCCCGAAGTTACTCCAGCATCCTTAAGGAATCTGCTCAAGAACGATGTCCGTCGAATTACGCAACTTCCTTACAAGCAGGTGTTCACGGTCGAGTTCAAGAGCCTGGCAACCCTCGAAACAGCCCGGGCCAAACTCAAGCCTATCTCCAAACGGGTTCGGGCGGACGATTTTCGAAATGGCGAGCGTGCCATTGATTGGAATTCACTACGTGACGTGAAGCGCTATTACAACGATGTCAAGGTCCACCATTCTGTCAAGCCGACGGAACGCACAGAAGAAAACCTCGAAGCGCTTGGCATGCGCCTTATGCGACTCGAAACACGTGCGTTCCCGCACGACACTTACGATGCGTTGGCCTATCGAAAGGCGGACCGCCAGCGGATGCGAATGGGCAATTGGGGCGATCTTACCGATGGACCCATCTCCGGCTGGAGTTACATGGGTCCCAGGAACCTCAACAACATCGGAGGAAGTGCGACAACCTACAAGGTCGCTGGACGGGTAAGCGCGGTGGCTTTTTCACCCTCAGATCCGAACAACACCTACTACATCGGAGGAGCCAACGGAGGGGTTTGGAAAACGACGAACGGAGGAAGCACTTGGACTCCTCTCACCGATGATTGGCCCTATCTCCAAGTCAGTGACATTAAGATTGATCCGACCAACGCGAATCGGATATTTGTCGCCACAGGCGACGCTCACTCAGAGGAATCGTATGGCATGGGCATCATGCGCTCACTGGACGGAGGTCAGTCGTGGACCGAGATTGGACAAGAACTGAATGGTGCCTTCCAAGAAATCATCACCATTGATCCCGATAACACCGATTTCATTCACGTCGCTGCCGAAGATGGCCTTTATCGTTCAACCAATGGAGGCACCTCATTCTCCAAAGTTAGCACGATCGACACCCGAGTTCTCGACGTAGAGTTTGGCGACCACACTTCAACGAACAATCGATACTATTACGCTGCCGGACTGAACGGAAAGATTTGGCGTTCAACGAGTCGAGGGTCCTCGTGGACGCTCGTTCTCAATAACTCAGCCTATGGCAATATCCGAGCGCTCGCCTGCTCCAAAGTCTTCGACGACACGATTTATGCAATCTGCGACTCAAAACAGGTTCTTCGCTCTACCGACTCAGGACAAACGTGGACGACGACCCTGACCACGGGCTTTCCGCATCATCGGGAACCCGCCAACCTCGACTACAAGCAATGGAGCCAAGTTGGTTTTGACTATCAGGCAGTCGCCTCAAGCCGAAGTACATTAGCAGGTCCTGCAGATGTTCTTTACGTCGGCTTGTTCGACCTGTCAATGTATGCGGGGTCTTGGTACGAACTCGGAGGCACGTTAACGCTTCAACCTGATCCGCAGATTCACTGTGACCATCACGATCAGGAAATCCACCCAACGAACCCCAGTGTGAGCCTTGTCGGTTCCGATGGTGGAGTTTACAAAGTCACACGAAACTCGAACAACACGATTGACGTTGAAAACCTCAATGCGAACCTGTACGTCGGTGAGCTGTGGCACATGATGGCCCATCCGACTTCAAACATCACCATGCTCGGAGGTCTGCAGCACCAAGGAACCGCATGGACGGATGGTCCACTTACCGCCTGGGCGATGGCCAATCGAGGTGACGGCGCCTACTGCGCAATCAGCCAGCAGAATCCGCTTAAGCAGTTCACCAGCATCCAAAACTATCAGCACGATGGAACGTTTGCTTCCATCCGGCGGACCCTGGACGGCTGGGCAACCGCGGACACCGTATCAGTCAACATCGGTAGCACCGATCCCGCATTTATCCCGCCCATCGCAATCGACCCAAACAATGGCAACGTCATTTATCTCGGCAACCGCTACCTTCATCGGTGGACCGATACGGGAGCCAGCGGCGGCACCAGCACTACGGCGTTAGGCAACCAACAGTTCGGTGGAACCGTCACGGCGATTGCCGTTTCCGAAGCCAACTCCAACGTCATTTATGTCGGCACGAGCAACGGTGAAGTTTGGAGGACCGGAAACTACGGCTCCACGTTCACCAAGATCAGCAACTCCAGCCTGCCAACGGCACGAGTAACGTCGATTGCCCCGAGCCTGTCCTCAACGACAAACGTCGCGGTAACCCTTGGCGGAGTCGATGTTGGTCACGGCCACGTTTTCCGTTGTCTCAACACATCTGCGGTTACACCATCATGGGAAGACCGCTCAGGTAGCGGAGCCAACGCGCTCCCCGACTTGCCCATGAAGACGCTATGCAGAGACCCTAACACGAATGAGTGGTATGCCGGGGGCGAAGCCGGGGCCTTTTACAGTCCCGACTTCGGCGAGAACTGGTTTAAGATGGGCCAGTATTACAACCTGCCCAACGCCGAGGTGACGATGATGCATGCACCGGGGAACGGCTACTTGTTTGCCTCTACCTACGGTCGGGGCATTTGGCGAATCTCGCTTTCCAATGTCGAAACAAGCATTCTCTCGATCCAAGCATCGTCAAGTTCGGTTACTGGCGGAAACAACGTCGGGTTCACCATCGAACTCAACCAACTTGCTCCGCCAGGCGGCTTGTCGGTTGGGCTTAGTTCCAATAACTCCAACCTTGATGTTCCGCTCCTGGTTTCCTTTAGTCAGGGTCAAACCGCACGACAGGTGACAGCAAGTACTTCCGCAGTG